>JAYSYW010000320.1:0-17237 GCA_043727255.1 Rhizobacter sp.
ACGGCGGTGCTGCCGTTACCGGCCAGCGCGCGGTAGAAGGCCACCATTGGCGGCCGCCCGGCCGGGCTGGGCATGCGTTGGTTCAGCAGCAGGTAGCGCCCTTCCCCGTGGTAGCCCACACGGGTCGGGATGCCGGCCAAAAAGGGAATCAACGCCGACTTGATGGAGTTCGGCAGCACATAAGCCGCATCGAAGCGCCCGCGCAGGGCTGCTGCAGCCTTGCGCCGTGCCGCCCAGTCGAGCCGGCCATGCGCGAACGGCCACTCGATCACCTCGGCCACCTGCGGCATCGCCCGATAAACCGGCGCGACCCACGGGAGCGCGGCAACGGCGAGGCGCTCGCCGCGTGCAGCCAGCGCGGCCAACAGCGGCTCAGACATCACCGCATCGCCGATCCACTGCGGCGCAACCACCAGCGAGCGCGTCATGCCGCGCTCGCCTTCATGTGGCAACAACCGTTCAATGCCCGCGCACGACTTCGCCGGCCTTCAGCGCGTACACCGTGCCGCAGTACGGGCACTTGCCTTCGCCCGTGGTGGCCACGTCGATGAAGACACGCGGGTGGTTGCTCCACAGGGCCATCTTCGGGTTCGGGCAATGCACCACGCCCGGCCCTTGCAGGTCGGCGGCGAGCACTTCAACAACGGCTTTGGCTTCGCTGCTCATGGGGTGCTTTCGGTCAGACCGCCGTCAGCCACTCGGCGTACTTCGGGTTGCGGCCGTTCACGATGTCGAAGAACGCGGCCTGGATCTTTTCGGTGATCGGCCCGCGCGAGCCCTGGCCGATGTCGAGCCGGTCGAGCTCACGGATCGGCGTCACTTCAGCGGCCGTGCCGGTGAAGAAGGCTTCATCGCTGATGTAGACCTCGTCACGGGTGATGCGCTTTTCTTTCAGCTCCAGGCCCAGGTCTTTGCAGATCGCAAAGATCGTGTTGCGGGTGATGCCGTTCAGCGCGCCGGCCGACAGGTCGGGCGTGTAGACCACGCCGTTCTTGATGATGAAGATGTTCTCGCCCGCGCCTTCGCTCACGAAGCCCGAGGCGTCGAGCAGCAGCGCCTCGTCGTAGCCGTCATCGGTGGCTTCCATGTTGGCGAGGATCGAGTTCGTGTAGTTGCTGACCGCCTTCGCCTGCGTCATCGTGATGTTCACGTGGTGGCGGGTGTAGCTGCTGGTCTTCACGCGGATGCCGCGTTTCATGCCTTCTTCGCCGAGGTACGCGCCCCAGGCCCATGCGGCCACCATCAGGTGGATGGTGTTGCCCTTGGGGCTGACGCCAAGCTTGGTGTCGCCGATCCAGGCCAGGGGGCGCAGGTAGCAGCTTTCCAGCTTGTTCTCGCGCACCACGGCGCGTTGCGCTTCCATCACCTCGTCGAACGAGAAGGGGATCTTCATGCGCAGGATCTTGGCGCTGTTGAAGAGGCGTTCGGTGTGTTCGCGCAGGCGGAAGATCGCCGTGCCCTGGGCCGTGTTGTAGGCCCGCACGCCTTCAAAGGCGCCGCAGCCGTAGTGCAGTGTGTGGCTGAGCACGTGGATCTTGGCGTCACGCCAATCGACCAGTTGCCCGTCCATCCAGATTTTTCCGTCGCGATCGGCCATCGACATGGCAAGGCTCCTGTGGGATTGATGCAAAACCGGCGATTTTACGGAGTCGGCGAAGCCGAATTCCCGCTGGGCTCTGGCCGGTCCAGATGCCAGGCCTGCAAGCGCCCGCGCGCCATCTCCAAACGTACGCGGCTGCCCGAGGCATCGGCCCATTCCCAGGTCTCGCAGGTCTCGGCCGTCTGGCTGCGTTGCACGCCCAGGCTGCGTGTCAGCGCGAGCACCTGGATCAGCGTCATGCCCTTGTGCAGGCGCGCGTTGAGCATCACCGCGCTGTCCACATGGCCGACCGGCCGGTGGGCGGCGTTTTTCATCGCGCGCATGGCGCGGTTGAAGTGCAACAGCAGCCAGAACACGATCACCGTCAACGCGGCGATCACCCCCGGCCAGCCGTAAGTGCGCCAGCCGACGAAGAGTGCGGCCGCCGCCAAGGCCCAGGCAAAGAAAGAAGTCATGGGGCGCGATGGTAGGCGGGTGTGTCGTGCCTGCGCCGCGCCCGTGCCAGGCACCTGCCGCCCCCCGCCCCCCGGGGTCACGAAGGCATCAGTACGTCAGCCCGATCTCGTACACCGCCACCGTGCCGCTGACTTCATGGCCCACCACCAGCAGCGGTTTGCCGTTGGGTGATTGCGCGGCCGGAATGAAGCTCAGCGCTTCCGGACCCCGGTCGCCGGCCATGCCGTCGCGGCTGTTCAGATAGGTGACGAAACGCGCCGTGGCGGGGGTGCTCACGTCGTAGACCATCACGCCGCCCACACGTTCGAGCACGATGAAGGCGAAGCTCTTGCCGCCGAAACGGGCCACCACCACGCCTTCGGGTTCCGGGCCCTTGTTGGGGCTGCGGGCGTCGAAGGCGTTGTCGTCATGGCCGGCGTTGAAGTTGGCGTTCGACAGCGCGCTGGTGCGTTGCTCGAACTCGTCGCCGGAGTCGTAGACACGCGCCACATCGGCCGACCAGATCGAGAACGAACGCGCGCCGTAGGCCCACAACTCATTGCACTGGCCCGCGGCGTTCTTGCCGGTGCTGCCGCCGTTCGGGGTGTTGGTGATGCGCAGCCGGCCGAGGTTCGAGTCGAACAGCAGGTTGGCCGCGTTGGCAAACACCGTCGGGTCGAGGCCGGCCGCCGCGCAGTACTCGCGCACCCGCACTTCTTCGTTGAAGCCCGGCCAGTCGGCGCGGGCGTCGCCTTCGTTGGCGGTGATCAGGTAGGTCGCGCCGTTTACCTGGTAGCTGGCGATGGTGTCGGGCAGGTACATGTCCTTCACCGGGCGCGTGGCGATGTTGACCACCCCTGTGAGGCCGCTGTTGGTGTTGGTGCCGCCGTCTTCGTTGCTGGCGTCGAAGCCGAAGCCGGCCAGGCTGTGGTCTTTGAAGCCGAGCGGGCGCACCGAGGTCACGCTGGCGGTGGCCACGTCCACCGTGGCGATGGCGTTGTTCTCTTGCAGCGTCACGTAGGCGGTGCGGCCGTCAGCGCTGAGGGCGATGTATTCGGGCTCGAAGTCTTGCGCCGCGTTGGCGCCGGGGCCGTAGATGCGGATGCCCTGTGCACGCAGCGCGGCTTCCTGGCCGATGAATGCACGGAAGTTGGCGGTGGCCACAGTGGGCGTGCCGCCCCGGTTCACGGTGACGATGCTGACCGAGCCTTCGGGGTCCACCGAATCGACGCGGCCGTAGCTGTTGGGCTCGCCTTCGTTGGCCACAAGCACCTGCAGGCCGTCGGGCGTGAAGGTCAGCATGTCGGGCAACGCGCCCACGGTCACCGAACTCAGGAACGCCCGCGTCGAGGCGTCATAGAACGCCACCACGCCGGGGTTGGTTTTGGGGCTGGCTTCGATCGCCAGCGCCACCAGGCCGTTGTGCACCGCCACGCTGTTGACGCCCGCGCCGAGTGTGGCCACGTTGATGGTGTCGATCAGCACCGGCGCGGCCGGGTTGGTGAGGTTCACCACGTCCACCGTGCCATTGGCGTCGTTGACGACGAACAGTCGTTTGCTGGCTGCGTCGTAGGCGGTGACCTCGGCCGCACCCAGCGTGTTGCTGCCGTTGGCGTTGCGGTTGAAGCCGCCGATTTTTTGCAACGTCAGCGTGCTGGGGGTGGGCTCGGTGGGTGCGACGGCGGCATCGTCATCGCCGCCCCCGCACGCGGTGGCCAGAACGGTGAGCGAGAAGAAGGCGGTGGCCCACAGGGCGCGGCGCGGCAAGGCGAAGGTTGGCATCGGGGGGTCTCCAGACAAACCACGCAGTCCGGAAGCCGGGCATGACAAGGCCGTGAAGCGTCGGGTGACGCCTCAATGACGACCGCATGGTGCCCGGCAACAACCACCGCCCCGGGCGGCCACCGCAACCATTCAGTGGCGGGTGCGCCTGGGGTGAAAGCGCAGCGGCTGCGGGGAGTCGGCCAAGGGCGTGGCCTTGGGGGTTTGCGATGCGGCCGTGCCGCGATCGCACCCGTTGCAGCCGCAGCCCGAGCTGGCTTGCGAGGCCTTGCGCAACCGCCGGGCCAGCGGTGCCGGCCAGGGCCAGCGGCTCAGCCAGCCGGCCCCTGCGCGTTGTGCGTTGCGTGGCAGCAGCACCCACACCGCATAAGCGGCGCAGGCCAAGACGATCAAACCGACCAGCACGTCTTGCATCACATGTTCCCCTTCACATCATCAGGAGCTGAACCACAGCGTGACGCGGTAGGTCACGAAGGCCGCCGCATACGCCAGCGCAAACAGGTACACGGCCATGAACACCGGGTAGCGCCATGAATTGGTTTCGCGCTTGACGACCGCCAGCGTGGCCAGGCATTGCGGCGCGAACACGAACCACGCGATCAGCGCATAGGCCGTCGCCAGTGACCACGTTTGCGCAATCACCGGCAGCAGTGTCTCGGCCACCTGGTCTTCCGAACCTGACAGCGCGTACACCGTGCCCAGCGCGCCCACCGCCACTTCGCGCGCCGCCAAGCCGGGCACCAGCGCGATCGAGATCTGCCAGTTGAAGCCGATGGGGGCGAACACATGCTGCAGCGCCTGCCCCAGTTGGCCGGCGTAGCTGTACTGAATGGCCGCGCCGGTGGCGCCTTCCGGGGCGCCCGGGTAGCTGGCCAGGAACCACAGCAACACCGTCAACGCGAAGATGATGCCGCCCACGCGGCGCAGGAAGATGCTCGCCCGTTCCCACAGGCCGAGCACCAGGTTGCGCGGGCTGGGCAGGCGGTAGGGCGGCAGTTCCAGCATCAGCGGTTGGTAGCTGGTTTTGCTCCACATGCGCTTGAACACCCAAGCCACCGCCATGGCCGACAGCACGCCGGCCACGTAAAGCCCGAACAGCGTGACGCCCTGCAGGTTGAAGGGGCCGACCGCGCGCTCGGGCACGAAGGCGCCGATCAGCAGCGCGTACACCGGCAGGCGGGCCGAACACGTCATCAGCGGCGCGATCATGATCGTCGCCAGCCGGTCTCGCCAATTCGGAATGGTGCGCGCGGCCATGATCCCGGGGATGGCGCAGGCGAAGCTCGACAGCAGCGGAATGAAGGCCCGGCCCGACAGCCCCACCTTGCCCATCACGTTGTCGAGCAAGAACGCGGCGCGCGGCAGGTAGCCCGAGTCTTCGAGCAGCAAGATGAAGAAGAACAGGATCAGGATCTGCGGCAGGAAGACGAGCACGCCGCCAGCGCCCGCCACGATGCCGTCCACCAACAGGCTGCGCAGCGGGCCGTCGGCCATGCGGGTGTTGATTTGTTCACCGAGCCAGCCCACAGCGGCTTCGATGCTGTCCATCGGAAGGCTGGACCACGAGAACACCGCCTGGAACATCAAGAACAGCAGCACGGCCAGCAGCGCCAAGCCCCACACCGGGTGCATCACCACGGCGTCGAGCCGGTGGTTGAAGCGCTTGAATTGCATCGCGCCCGGCACCGCCACCGCAAGAATGCGGCGCACTTCCTTTTGCAGCTCGGCTGGCGTGAGCGCGCCGGTTTGAATCGTCGGCGTGGGCCATTTGGCCTGGCGCTCCAGTTGTGAGATGAGCGCCGTGTGGCCCTGGCTTTGCACCGCCACGGTTTCGACCACGGGCAGGCCGAGTTCTGCCGAGAGCTTGTCCACGTCGATCTTCAGCCCGCGTTTGCGGGCCACGTCGGCCATGTTCAGCGACACCATCATCGGCCGGCCCAGGCGCTTCAATTCCAGCACCAGCCGCAGGTTCATCGGCAGGTTGGTGGCATCGACCACCGCCACGATGGCGTCGGGCGCGGCTTCGTCGGCGCGCTGGCCCATCACCACGGCGCGTGTCACTTCTTCGTCGGGCGTGCTGGGCGTCAGGCTGTAGGCGCCGGGCAAGTCGATCACCGACACCGTGCGGCCGTTGCGCAAGGTGGCCGTGCCGACCTTGCGTTCGACCGTGACGCCCGCGTAATTGGCGACCTTCTGGCGCGCGCCGGTCAGCAGATTGAACAGAGCCGTCTTGCCGCAATTGGGGTTGCCGACCAGCGCAATGCGCAGCGGGTTCAGGGCGGCGGTCCTCATGGCGTGGTCACCTCCACGCATTGCGCCTCAATCAGGCGCAGCGCAAACATCGTCTCGCCGATCTGCACGGCGAGCGGCTCACGGCCCCCCGGCCCGCGCCGCAGCAGGTGCACCGGCTCGCCGGGCAAAAAGCCCAACTCGCCCAGGCGGTGCAGCATCTGCGGGTCGGCGTCGGCCTGGGCCGAACGCACGGCCAGTACCGTGCCGTGCGTGCCGGCGGGCAGGTCGGAAAGTCGTGATGAAGAGGTCATTGCGGGCGGCGAGACGGCACGCCCGGACCATCCCTGGCGTTGCGAATGATAATAGCTCGTATTTAAAAATTCACCATCGGCCAGCCGTGCTGGCGGCAGCCCTTCTCAGGGTGGACACGGAGGCCGAAGCCTGCGCCTGGGCACTAAGCTGCGCCCCCGTCGAAAGCGCACACGCGTGCACGTTCACCCCACTTCTGAGTGCCCACCATGCCCAAACTGCTTTCCCGCCCGCTGTCTGTCTGGGCGCTGTCGTTGTGTGTGATCGGGGCCGGCGCCCACGCCCAAGCCCCCACCCCTTCAGCCTGTCTGAGCGGTGGTGCTTCGTCGGCGGTGCAGTCGCTGTGCACCATGCTGAATGGCTTTGCGCGCATTCAAGTTGGCGGCCGCTGGGGCTTTGTGGACAAAGGCGGCCGCATGGCCATCGCCCCGCAGTTCGACGATGCCGGCGACTTCAACGACGACCGGGCGCTCATCAAGCAGGGCGGCCTGTACGGCTACATCAACGAAAAGGGCGAAATCACCGTGCCGCCGCGCTTTGTGGCGGCACGCTCGTTCTCGTTCAACCGCGCGTCGGTCACGGTCGATGGCAAACAGGGCTTCATCGACCCGAGCGGCAAGCTGGTGGTCGAGCCGGCCTATGCCGACACCACCCGCTTCACCGGCCCGGTGGCGCTGGTGCGCGAAACCGACGGCACGCAGGCGCTGATCGACGATACCGGCCAGACGCTCAAGCGCTTCCCGCGCGACGTGGTGGTGTCGCCGGCCAACGACTTCGGCCTCTTTCCGGCTGAGCAGAACGGCTTGCGCGGTTTGATCCGGGGCGACGGCGAATGGGCCATCCCGCCCGTGGCGCATGCGCTGCCCGGCACACAGGCCAAGCCGTACATCGCACTCGGTGAAGGCGCCGAGCGGCGGGTGATGGACATTCGCGGCCGTGTCTCGACGGCCGCCAAACCCATCGGCCTGATGGAAGACTGGCCCGACTGGTGGTGGCCGCGTGTCGAAACCAACCCCAAGGGCGAAACGGTCACCGTGTTCTCGGGCTTCGACTTCAAAGAACGTGTGCGTGTGCCCGGCAAGGTGGCCGAGGGCGCGCAGTTCAAGGAAGGCGTGTTGATCTTCGAGCCGAACCCGCGCACGGCCAAAGCCCGCTGGGGCCTGGTCAACCACCTGGGCAAGGTGCTCGGGACGTACCCGTTCGAGCTGATCCAACCGATGCGCGAAAACGCTGGCGTCGTCGGCCAGCGCCTGCCCGCCCCGAAAGGCGAGCCGGCCGATGCCGGTGCGTGGCGCTACGGTTACCTCGACCGCGAAGGCCGGCGGCTCACACCGCTGAAGTTCGACGCGGCGCAAGACTTTTCCGAGCAGTACGCCGTGGTGGCTGAGGCCGGCCAAATCGCCATGATCGACGACCAGGGCCGCGTCACGCTGCGCGGCGGCTGGGCCTGTGGCGACCGCATGCCGCTGCTGTTGGACGGCAAGAAGCGCGTCGTCTGGCCAGCAGACGCACGCAAGAAGCGCGTCTGCGGTTGATTCAGCTGGCGCCCGTCAAAGGCCGCGCGCCAGCTCGATGGCTTGCTCGATGCGCTCGACCGCGTGGATGGTCAGCCCCTCGGGCGCCTTCTTCGGCGCGTTGGCCTTGGGCACGATCGCCACGCTGAAGCCCAGCTTGGCGGCTTCTTTCAGCCGTTCTTGCCCACGCGGCGCGGGCCGCACCTCGCCGGCCAGGCCGACTTCGCCAAACGCGATGAAGCCGCGCGGCAGCGGTTTGCCGCGCAAGCTGCTCTGAATGGCCAGCATCACCGCCAAGTCGGCCGCCGGCTCGCTGATGCGCACACCGCCCACGGCGTTGACGAACACGTCTTGGTCGAAGCAGGCGATGCCGGCGTGGCGGTGCAGCACCGCCAGCATCATCGCCAGCCGGTCGCGGTCAAGGCCGACGCTGAGCCGCCGTGGGCTCGGGCCACCGCTGTCCACCAGCGCTTGAATTTCCACCAGCAGCGGCCGCGTGCCTTCCAGCGTCACCAGCACGCACGAGCCCGCCACCGGGTCGCCGTGGGTGGACAAGAAGATGGCGCTCGGGTTGGCCACCCCCTTCAGCCCCTTCTCGGTCATGGCGAACACGCCGATCTCGTTGACCGCGCCGAAGCGGTTTTTGATCGCCCGCACCAGCCGGAAGCTGCTGTGCGTGTCGCCCTCGAAATACAGCACCGTGTCCACGATGTGTTCCAGCACACGCGGCCCGGCCAGCGCGCCCTCTTTCGTCACGTGGCCCACCAGCACGATGGTGGTGCCGGTGCTCTTGGCGATGCGCGTCAGTTGCGCCGCACATTCGCGCACCTGGGCCACAGACCCCGGCGCCGAGGTGAGCTGGTCCGAGTACACCGTCTGGATCGAGTCGATCACGCACACCGCCGGCTGTTCGGCTTCGATGGTGGCGGCGATCTTCTCCAGCTGAATCTCGGCGATCACCCGCACCTGCGAGCCGTCGAGCCCCAGCCGGCGTGACCGCAGCGCCACTTGTGCGCCCGACTCCTCACCCGTCACATACAAAGTGCGCACGCTCTTCGACAGTGAATCGAGCGCCTGCAGCAGCAAGGTCGATTTGCCGATGCCCGGGTCGCCCCCGATCAGCACCACCCCGCCGGCCACGATGCCGCCGCCCAGCACACGGTCGAGTTCATCGATGCCGGTGGACTGCCGATCGACATCCGAAGCTTCGATTTCAGACAGCGTGGTCACCGGCTGCGCGGCGGCCAGTGACTGGTAGCGGTGTTTGGACGGCGCCTCGGCCACGCCCTCAATCAGGGTGTTCCAGGCGTTGCATTGCGGGCACTTGCCCAGCCATTTCGGGCTGGTGCCACCGCACTCGCTGCAGGTGTAGATGGATTTGGTTTTGCTCACCCGGCGACTGTAGCCGCCGCCTCTTTGGCCGATCTGCGGGGCTTGGGCAAGCTGCCGCGCAGCGCACGCATCAACGCCCAAAAGCCATTCGTCGGTGCCTCGAAGCGCAGCGCCGCGTCGCATTCGGCGCTGATCAACGCGTGCGCGCCGCGCCGCAGCAGCATGCTCTGGCCGGGGCGCAGCACGTGGTCGACCGGGTCGTCGCGTTGCGTGACCCAGGCGGCGCCGGCAATGACATGCAGTTTCACGCCCGACTGATGCGGCCAGGCGATCAGTTCACCGCGTGCGAGTTGCAGCGTGACGGGGGATGAAAAGCGGAACATTGGAGCCTCCTGGGGGTGGGTCGTCCACAACGAACGGGGCCCCACAGTGTTGGCGCACAGCGCGTTCAGCGCCACATGCAGCGCCCGCCAAACTGCGGCGGCACAGATGCACAGATCGGCGTCTGTATCGGTGACAACTGACAAGTGCTGTATCTGTCATGGCGGGGCGACGCAGCCCACAATTCGGCGCATGAACACCCCTGTCGAAGCCGGATTTGCGCTCTACCACCGGGTGGCCGGCGAACTGGCCCAGGCCATCACCGGGGGCAGCCTGCGCACCGGCGACCGGCTGCCTTCGGTGCGGCAGTTGTGCCAACGGCACGGCGTGAGCCCTTCGACGGTGACGCTGGCTTACCGCTGGCTGGAGAACCAGGCGCTGGTGGAGGCACGGCCGAAGTCGGGCTACTTCGTGGCGGCACGCCACGATCCGCTGCCCGAGCCCGAGATCGACACCCGCATGGGCAGCCCCGGTTTCGTGACGCCCGACGACCTGACGCGCGAATTCTTGTTTGGTGCCGACGACCCCGACGCGGCGCCCTCGTTCTGCCCCATGCCGGCCCGCGAGCTGCTGCCCGAGGCCAAGCTGCGCCACCTGATGGCGCGCATGAACCGGCAGCACCCCGAGTACGCGTCGCGCTACCTCATCACCGGCAGCCCGGCGCTGCGGCAAGAAGTGGCCCGCCGCACGGTGAGCGCCGGCGTGCGCCTGCGGCCGGAAGAAATCATCCTCACCCACGGTGGCACCGAAGCCATCTTCCTGGCCTTGCGCACGGTGGCGCAGGCGGGCGACACCATCGCCGTCGAGTCGCCTTGTTATTGGATGCTGCTCGAGATCATCCGCAGCCTGGGGTTGCGCTCGGTCGAGATCCCCACGCACCCGCGCGAAGGGCTGTCGGTGGAGGCGCTCGACCTGGCCACGCAACAGCCGGGCGCCATCAAGGCCTGCGTGGTGCTGCCCAACTTTCACAACCCACTGGGCAGCCTGATGCCGGTGGCCAGCAAGCGCCGGCTGGTGGCGCTGTCGGCCGAACGTGGCTTCACGCTGGTCGAGACCGACATCTACGGCGAAACCTACTTTGGTGACGAGCGCCCGCCGGTGCTCAAGAGCTTCGACACGCGTGACGACGTGATCCTGTGTTCGGCCTTCACCAAGACGGTCGCCCCCGGCTACCGCGTGGGCTGGATGGCACCGGGCCGCCACTTCAAGGTGGCGCAATCGCACAAGTTCCACACCTCCATCACCGGCTCGTTGCTGCAGCAGGAAGTGATCGCCGAGTTCATCCGCGATGGGGGTTATGACCACCACATGCGCAAGCTGCGCGCGGCGCTGAAGCTGCAGTGCCAGCAGATGTCCGAAGCCGTCGCCCGGCATTTCCCGGCGGGCTGCAAACTGAGCCGGCCGCAGGGGGGCTTCATGCTGTGGATCGAAATGCCAAGGCAGGTGGATTCACGCAAGGTTTTCGAGCAGGCGCGGCGTGAACACATCGGCTGCGCCCCCGGCGCCACCTTCAGTTGCAGCAGCCGCTTTGACCACTTCTTACGGGTGCACTACGGCGAACCCTGGTCGGCCAAGCTCGACGCGCACATCAAGCGGCTGGGGCAGATCGTGGCAGGGCAGATGACAGCCCGGCCGGGGGCGTAACCCGCACCGTTTCAACGTCAAAGCCGCAAAGCCAAAGGCATGCGGACACCGGGTTCATTGCCCGGGCCGCTTCGGCTTTGTGATTCAATCTCTCAAACGGCAGACCCACCATGGAACCCAGCACCTGGCTCGCCTTCTTCGCCGCTTCCTGGGCCATCAGCATCTCGCCCGGCGCAGGCGCCATCGCGGCCATGAGTGCGGGCCTGAACCACGGCTTCGCGCGCGGCTACTTCATGACCTTCGGGTTGCTGCTTGGCATCTGGTTGCAGATCGTCGTCGTCGGGCTGGGGCTGGGCGCGCTGATCGCCACTTCGGCCATCGGTTTTGCCATCGTCAAATGGGCTGGCGTGGCCTACCTCGTCTACCTGGGCGTGAAGCAGTGGCAGGCCCCGGCGGTGCCGATGGTGGCCGAGCTGGCCGACGCGGTGCAGGTGCCACGCCGCGTGCTGGTGTTGCGCGGGATCGGCATCAACGCCGTCAACCCAAAAGGCACGGTGTTCCTGCTGGCGGTGGTGCCGCAGTTCCTTGATTTGTCGCAGCCGCTCGCGCCGCAGTACGGGGTGATCGCCGCCACGTTGGGTTTCACCGACCTGACGGTGATGGCGGCCTACACCGCGTTGGCGTCGAAGGTTTTGCGGCTGCTGAAGTCGCCCCGGCAGATCCGCCTGCTCAACCGCGTCTTCGGCAGCCTGTTCATGGCGGCGGGGGCTTTGCTGGCGCTGTTCAAGCGGGCTTGATCAGCCGGGCGCCCGACGAAGTGCGTCACTCGTTCACCTTGCCGCGCCCCGCCTTCACCTGCGAGCGCTGCGTCTTGCCTTCCAGCCGCCGCATCTTCGAGCCGTAAGTCGGTTTGGTGGCGCGGCGCACACGCGGGGGCTCGGCCACGCTGTTCACCAGGGCCTGCAGCCGCTGCAAGGCATCGGCCCGGTTGGCGTCTTGGCTGCGCGAGGTCTGCGCCTTGATGACGACCACGCCTTCGTCGGTGATGCGCTGGTCGCGCAGGGCCAGCAGGCGCTCTTTCACGTCCTCGGGCAGTGAAGACGCCCGCACGTCGAAGCGCAGGTGCACCGCGCTCGACACTTTGTTGACGTTCTGCCCGCCCGCGCCTTGTGCTCGGATGGCGGTGAACTCAACCTCGTTTTCGTCGATCGTCGGCGCCATCACGCGAACAGCATCCGCAGCGCCTGCGGCAGGCTGGCCGCCGCCGGGAACCAGTGCGCCACAGCGAGGCCCAACAACAGCCCGCCCACCAGCACGCCGGCCATCGGCCACGCCGTGCGCCGCAGTGCGTACAGCAGCCAGCCTTCGCGGCGGGCCTTGTAGGCGAGCGCGGCGCCGACCGATGCAAACGCGATCTCGACCACCACGCCCAGCATCACGTCCACGCCGAACAGGCTGAACACCACAAAGCCGAGGCCGCTGGCCAGCAGCACGGCCGCGCCCACGGCGAGCGCCAAAGGCACCACGACCACGATGCCTTCGTCGGCGCTGCCCAGCGCTTCGACCGTGCCCGACACCGCGTCGGCCGCGAAGTCGCCGTCGAAGCTGGCGCTGGCCCCGCCGCCACCGAAGTCGCCCCCACCGCCGGCCTCGAACGACGCTTCGCGGGCGCTGGGGCGGCCGCTGCTGCCGCCGTGGTTTGAAAACACATCAGGCACATCGGCAGAGCTTTCGTCATGCGACAGCAGCCAGCGCCCCCACAGGTACAACAGCCCCAGGTACGCGCCGTAGCCGAGCAACAGCGCGAGCACGAAACGCAGGCCGAGCTGGGCCACGCCCAGGCGCATCAAGGTGTGCGAGACAAGCGCGCACACGGTGAGCGTCAAAGCGCTGATCAAGAACACATGCAAGCGCAACCAGCGCCGCGCCCGCACGCTGACGCGGGTGTGGCGCTCGAACGCGGTGGGGCTGAACGGGGCAGGCGCCGGGGCCGCTGCGGGGGCCCGCTGGGGTGGGTTCATGGGGTCAGCGGGTCGGTCACACGCACCGGCACCCGGGGCGCCAGCGCGCACATGAGTTCGTAGCCCACGGTGCCGGCGGCTTGCGCCACCTCATCGATCGGCAGTGGGGTGCCGGCCGGGCCGTGGCCCCACAGCGTGACTTCGCTGCCCACGCCCGCGCCTGGCACCGGCGTCAGATCGACGGTCACCATGTCCATCGACACCCGGCCGACGAGCCGCGTGCGAACCCCGTTCACCAGCACGGGCGTGCCGGTGGTTGCGGCGCGGGGGTAGCCGTCGGCATAACCGCAGGCCACCACGCCGACACGCATCGGCGCGCTGGCGGTGAAGGTGCTGCCGTAGCCCACGCTGTCGCCGGCCCGCAGGGTTTGCACGGCGATCAGCTGCGAGCGCAGCGTCATCGTCGGCTGCAGTTGCCAGTGCGAGATGTCGTGCGCCGGGAAGTCGGGCGACGAGCCGTACAGCAAGATGCCCGGGCGCACCCAGTCGCCCCGCACCGCCGCGTCCGTCGGCGCGAAACGCAGCGTGGCGGCGCTGTTGCACAGCGAGCGGTCGCCGGGCATGTCGGCCGTGGCGGCGTCGAACACCGCGTGTTGCGCCGCGATGCCGCGATCGCTGTTATCGGCATCGGCATCGGCATCGGCGAAATGGGTCATCAGGCTGATGCTGTCCACCTGCGTCAGCCCCGAAAGCCGCAGCCAGGCCGAACCGAAGGTCGCTGGCGTGAAGCCGAGCCGGTTCATGCCGCTGTTGAGCTTCAGGTAGACCTGCTGCGGCCAGGTGGTTTTGTGCAGCGCCAGCCAGTCGATCTGTTCTTCGCGGTGCACCACGTGCCACAGGTTCAGTCGCGAGCAGCGTTCAAGGTCGCGCGCTTCAAAACAGCCTTCCAGCAGCAGGATCGGCCCGCGCCAGCCCAACGCCCGAATGCGTTCGGCTTCAGCCAGGTCGAGCAGCGCGAACCCGTCGGCGCCGCGCAGGCCTTCAAAGGCGCGCTCGATGCCGTGGCCGTAGGCGTTGGCCTTCACCACCGCCCAGACCTTGGCGTCGGGCGCGTGGTCACGCGCGCGCTTGAGGTTGTGCGCCAGGGCTTCGGTGTGAATCAGCGCTTCAATCGGACGCGGCATGGTGCCGACGATTTTGCCAGCGCCCCTGGGGTCGCCCGGGGTGGGCAGCCAAAACCTGCATGCTATAAACCCCGCCGCAGGGGAACACGGGCCCAGCCGAGCGTCGGCGCCTCGTCATGCGACCGGCATCAACCGGCGACGAACAGCTCAGAGAGCGAATGAAAAAAGGTTTCTACACGATCATGTCAGCGCAGTTTTTCAGCTCGCTGGCTGATAACGCGTTGTTCGTGGCGGCGGTAGAACTGTTGAGGACCTCGGGAGAAGCCGAGTGGCAGCGAGCCGCTCTGGTGCCGATGTTCGCGCTCTTCTATGTGTTGCTTGCGCCCCTCGTCGGTGCCTTCGCGGACGCCGTGCCCAAAGGCAAGGTGATGTTCGTCTCGAACCTCATCAAGGTGGTGGGCTGTCTGATGATGCTGTTCGGCTCGCACCCGCTGATCGCCTATGCGGTGGTCGGCCTGGGCGCCGCAGCTTATTCACCCGCCAAGTACGGCATCTTGACCGAGCTGCTGCCGAACTCGCAGCTCGTCAAGGCCAACGGCTGGATCGAAGGGTTGACCATCGGCTCGATCATCCTCGGCGTGCTGCTCGGTGGTCAGTTGGTGGGCCAGGTCGTGTCGCCTTTCCTGCTGGCGATCGACCTTCCGGGCATTGAAACCGGCATCACCAGCGCGCCCGAAGCGGCCATCGCCGCGCTCATCGGTTTGTATGGCGTTGCCGCGGTTTTCAACCTGAAGATTCCTCGCACCGAAGCCCCGCTGCAGCCGCTGGCGCATGGCGTGGTCGATCTGGTGCGCGACTTCTCTTCCTGCACCACCCGCCTGTGGAGCGACAAGCTGGGGCAGATCTCGTTGGCCGCCACCACATTGATCTGGGGTGTGTCGGGCAACCTGCGCTACATCGTGTTGGCCTGGGCGGCTGCCGCCCTCGGCTACAGCACCACCAAGGCAGCCGCGCTGGTGGGTGTGGTGGCGATCGGCATGGCGGTGGGCGCGGTGGTGGCGTCGATGCGCATGCGGCTCGACCAGGCCACGCGTGTCATTCCGCTTGGCGTGGTGATGGGCCTGCTGGTGATCACGATGAACATCATCACCAACGTCTGGGTGGCGGCACCCTTCCTGATCGTGCTGGGCGCGATCGGCGGCTACTTGGTGGTGCCGATGAACGCGCTGCTGCAACACCGGGGCCACAACCTGATGGGCGCGGGCCGTTCGATCGCGGTGCAAAACTTCAACGAGCAAGCCTGCATCTTGGCGCTGGGCGCCTTCTACACCGGCATGACGCGCTTTGGCCTGGGCGCCTTCACCGCCATCACGGTGTTCGGCCTGTTCGTGGCGGGTTCGATGTGGTTGATCGGCCGTTGGCACAAGAGCAATCTGCTGAACCACCCCGAAGAAGTCGAGCGCCTGCTGGCGCTCGCACGCAGCGACAAGCACTGACCCTGCGAGGTGCCGACTTGCCGGCACCCCGAGGGCCGGCGGGGTCGCAACAAAGCCATCGTTCGCGCCCCACGAAGCCCAAGACAATCGCCCGGTGACTCACTTGCTTCGCCTGCTTCCGTTTGCCGCTTTGCTCTTGAACGCCTTCGTGTGGGGCGTGTCGTGGTGGCCGTTCCGACAACTCGAATCGCGCGGCCTGCATGCGCTGTGGGCCACGGCGGGGGTGTACCTGCTGGCGGTCACGCTGATCCTGGTGTGGCGGCCATCGGCCATCGGCCGGGTGTTCAAGACGCCGGTGCTGTGGGTGCTGCTGCTGGCCTCGGGCCTGACCAATGCCGCGTTCAACTGGGGCATGGTCATCGGCGACGTGGTGCGGGTCGTGCTGCTTTTCTACCTGATGCCGCTGTGGGTGGTGGTGCTGGCCCGGCTGGTGCTGCACGAACCCATCACCCGGCGCGGCATGTTGCGCGTGGCGCTGGCGCTGGCTGGCGCCTTTGTGGTGCTGTCGCCTGGCGGCGCGCAATGGCCGTTGCCGCGTTCACTGCCCGACTGGCTGGGCGTGCTGGGCGGCTTCGCGTTCGCGCTGAACAACGTGGTGCTGCGGCGTGAATCGGCACGGCCCCAGGAAG
Source organism: Rhizobacter sp. (assembly GCA_043727255.1). Lineage (GTDB taxonomy): Bacteria > Pseudomonadota > Gammaproteobacteria > Burkholderiales > Burkholderiaceae_C > Rhizobacter. The sequence goes on from JAYSYW010000320.1 coordinate 16,380, forward strand.
ACCGCGCGTTGGCGATGTTCCTCGGGGGCATGCTGGTGTCCGCCCTGATGGCCACGCTGCTGGCGCTGCGGGGGCACATCGGCTGGCCGCCTGCGCCCCGGACCGACTGGGTGTGGCTCGGCCTCGCCCTGAGCGGGGCCTTCCTTCTCAGCAACATGGCGCTGCAGTACGGCACCTCCAAGCTGTCGGCCAACGCCACTTCGGTCGTGATGCTGTCGGAGGTGCTGTTTGCGGCCGGCTCGGCGCTGCTGCTGGGCGGTGGGGTGATGACCCCCGAGCTGGCCGTGGGCGGTGGCTTGATCGTGGCGGCCGCTTTGTTGGCGGCCTTCGAGCCGGCAACGGGGCACTGAACCCCGTCACCCACTGGCCCCTCAGAGGCTGGGCAAGCGCAGGCTGCGCAGGCTGCGCAGGGCAGCGGCGAAGTCTTCGTCGAGCAGCGGCTTGACGAGGTAGGCGTCGCACCCGGCCAGCGAGCCGCGCACGCGGTCGGCTTCGCTGCCGCTGCCGGTCACCATCACCACCGCAGGCGTGCTGCCGTCGCGTTGCGCGTGGTGCTTGATGTGCCGGCACAACGAAAGCCCGTCGATGCTGCCGGTGGGGCCGAGCACGATGTCGAGAAAGACGATGACGAAGCGCTGCATCGCCAGCTTTTCGAGCGCTTGCTCGCCGCTGCGAGCCAGGTGCACCCGGTAGCCCATGCGTTGCAGGCGCAGTTGCAAAAACTTGAGGGCGATGCGGCTGTCATCGACCACCAGCACGTCGCGCGCCGGTCGCAGCGCATCGAGCGCGCCCGGCTCGGTGGGCGTCGAGACGTGGGTGCGCCGCTCCACCAGCGCATCGAGTTCGCGCACGATGTGG
>JAYSYW010000321.1:0-17143 GCA_043727255.1 Rhizobacter sp.
CGGCAGCGTGAAGTTGCCGGCCGTGCCGAGGTTGATGACGCGGCTGCGTTCGGTCACTTCGCTGACAGACGGGCGCACGTGCATCGTCACCATGCCCTCTTCGTCGATCTGCGGCGTGACGTCGAGCGAGATGCCTGAGAAGAACGGCTGCACCGTGATCGTCGGCGTGGTGACGTTGCCCCCGATGCCACTGGTGGTGGTGGTCGATATGTTGGTGATGAAGAAGTCGTCGGTGCCCACACGCAGCACCGCCTTCTGGTTGTTGATGGCCGCCACACGTGGTGACGACAGCACCTGCACCGTGCCCTGCGTTTCAAGAAACGCCAGCAGGCCGTTGAAGCTGTGGTGGCTGAAGGCCAGGCCCAGCAGGCCGGCGCCGCCCGAAGCGAAGGGGCTGGCCAGCACCTGGCCGAGTGTGCTGGGGGTCACGATGGCCGGCGGGCCGGGGTCCACCCCTGTCGTGATCGAACCATTTGGTATGCCGAATTGCCGGCCGATGCTGCCCGGCAGGTTGATCGAGCTGGCATTGGCACCCACAGACAAACGGTGATTGCCCTGCGAGTTGAGCCCGGCCCAGTTGATGCCCGACTCGAAGCCTTCTTTCAGGCTCACCTCGACGATCTTGGCTTCGAGCATCACCTGCCGTTCGATCGACAGGCGCGCCGAGCGCAAGAAGTTTTCAACCTCGCGGATGTCTTTCGGGAAGCCCTTCACCACCACCACGCCGGTGTGCTGCGACATCACGATCTGGCGCCCGCCTTCGCTGCCCACGACCATCTTCAGTGAGGTTTCCAGTTCTTTCCAGAAATCTGAATTGGTGGAAGTGGACACCTGGCTGCCTTCTGCCATGCCGCCGCCAGAACTGGCGCCGCCGCCTTCGCCCTTGGTGGACGCGATGGACCCCGAGGTGACCCGCGTTTCACTGCGGCCCAGCCGCTTGGTGATGGGGTAGCTGACCTGGAAGATGCGCGTTTGCAGGCTCGCCGGCTGGATGTACACCCGCGTGCCGTCGATCCGGTATTCAAGCCCGTGCAACTCGCGCAGCACATCGAGCGCCTCGCGCACCGTCACGTCCTTGAGGTTCACCGACACCGTGCCGCTCAGGCCCGGCGGCAACAAGATGCTGTAGCGCGAACCCGATGCGATCGCATGAAACACCTGTTGCAGCGGGGCGTTGTTGACGGCCAGGTCGAAGCGCGGTTCGGGCGCCTTGGCGGGGCGCGGCAGTTCCTGCGCCATGGGCGGCAGCAAGGCGGCGGTCACGCGTTCAGGCACCTGTTGTTTGGGGCGCGAAGCGAGCGCGGCTTTCAACTCGGCGTTGATGGTGTCGCTGGTGACGCGCGGCGCGGGGCCCATCTGGCAGGCCGCCAGAGGCAGCACCAGGGCGGCCACGCACAGGGGCATCAAGGCAAGGCGGGGCAGCGGTGTCATGGGGGTTCTCATTTCTCTTCAGGCGTGGGCGCAGAGGCGGCGTCGGACGGCGCCGAAGCCGCCTCAACCACGGGCACCGGCGCAAACAGCGGCAGCCGCTCGCGGCGGCCATTGGGGTGTTGCAGCACCACGTCTTGCGGGCCCAGTTGCGCCAGGCGCGCACCGCGCACGTTGCCGCCCAGGCGCACCCAGTGGCCATCGATCAACGCAGCCGGCTGGGCGCCGAGGCGCACACCGGCCAGGCCTTTGTCGGCCGCCAGTTGCGCGCTGGCTTGCACATCGAGGGGCGGTACGACGCGCACGGCCCCGGGCGGTGCGAACGGGTCTTTCGGCCCCATGGCGATGCTGGGCAAGGTGGCGCACAACAGCGCAGTCAGCAGGCCCCACATCAGGCCATTGAACAAACGGGCGATCAAAGTGCGAGCCATGTGCGCTCCTGGCTGATGGTGGTGAGGACCACCCGGGCCCGCACGATGCCGCCTTGCGGGTCGGCGGTGAGCTGCACGCTTTCAACGCGCAGCGGTTTGAGCTTGTGTTCGAGCAGTCCGATCGACTGCGCCACGCCCACGGCCGGGCCTTCGATGGTCACTTCAGCGCGGTGGCGAAACATCTGCGGCGCAGCGGCCGCCGCGGGGTCAGCCGCCACGGCTGTGGCCACTTGCAACTCTTCGATCGGCAAGGCGCGCAAGCCGGTCAACACCGCGCCCTGGCTGCTGGCGGCGCGCTGCACGAAGTCGGCCAACGCATCGCGATGCAGCTGGTGCAAGCCGATCGCGGCGAGCTTGGCTTCGAGTTCTTTCTGACGCTGCGTGAGGGCGTCGAGCCGCTGCTGTTGCTCGGTGCGAGCGGCGGTGCGGGCTTCGGTTTCGGAGTCGGTTTGCGCCTGCACCGATTGCGCGATCACATTGCGCTTGGTGGCCATCGGCATCAGCACCGTCACTTCAAGGCCGATCAACGCGGCGACCAAGCCGGCCGCCATCGACATGCGGTCGCGCGGCGGCAGTTGGTCCACCTTGTCGATGACACCCAGCACGGCGAGCTTCATGGCGTGCCCTTCGCTGCGGCGCCGGCATTGGCGCTCGACAACACGAAGCCGAAATGGCGCGGGCCGGCGGGGCGTGGGCTGGCGGTTTGCCCATCGCCCGCGTCATCCGCTTTGGGCTTTTCAAGCCCCAGCTCGAACAGGTGCACCGGCAGGCGCTGAAAACCCGCCGTGCCGCCAAGCGTGGCCGACAACTGCGCCACACCGCCCGGCTGCATGGCCCCGCCCACGATGCGCACGCTGCGTTGGCCGCTGAATTCGACTTCTTGCAGCCACACGCCCTCGGGCAGCGAATTGAAGAGTGCTTGCAGGCGCTCGGCGTTGTTGGTCGGCAGGTCGATGAGCCCGGCCACGGCCGTCATCAGCAGTTCACCGCCTTGCAGCTTGGCTTGGGCGGCGCTGATTTGTTGTTCCATGTCGTCGCGCGTGGCCACGGCACCTCCGGCCGGTACGGCCGTGGTGGTGGCGGCCAGAACGGCCTTCAAGGCATGGCTTTCGTAAGCGAACTGCGCGGCGAGCGCGCCCACCAGCAGCCCGCCCACCAGCACCACGCTGCGGCCGGTGACCCATTCGCGCTTGTGCAGCAGCGACCGTTCGAGCAGGTTGATCTGCTGCGTCATGGCTGCACCACCTCTTCACGCAAAGCGGCGCCGATGGCAGGCACGAAGTCGATGCCCAGGGCCGGGTCAAGCAAGGCGCCCGCGTGGGCGATGTCGAGCATTTCGCGCAGTTGCAGCGGTTGCACCGGCGTGTTGACGTACTGGCTGAGCAAGGTGGCGAGCGACAAACCCGGCAGCTCCTCGATCACCCGCATGGGGCCCAGGCTGGCGGCATAAAACTGGCGCTCGAAGGCATCAGCCGTGCGCTGCAGGTCGAGCCCCAGGCGTTCGAGCAAGGCTTCGCGCTGTTCGGGCAAGGCGTCGAGCAACTGGCCGGCCGTCAGGTCGAAGCGGCGGAAGGTGCACAGGTCGCCCTGCCACACCATCACGAGCGTGGTGCGCGCCAGGCCCACGTGCAGCAGGCCGCAGGCGTTGGGGCCGGGCACCAGCAGGGCCAGGTTGCGCAACGCGAGTTCGGGAATGTCGATGGCCGTCAGGGCGAGCCTGGCATCGAGCATGCGTTGCATCCACTGCGCCACCGTCTTGCGTGGCGTGACGATGGCCAGGCCCTGGCGGCCGCGGTTCACGTCGGCCACACCGGGCACCAGCAGGCAGGCCACGCTGGCTTGTTCGGGCGGGTAGTCGATCATGTCTTTGACCTTCCAGCGCGCCGCTTCGGCCAGCTCTTCGGGCGGCAGGTCGGCCACGTCGATCGGAAGGATTTGGTAGTCAGCCGCGCCCAGCAACAGGCTGGTGGACGCACGCGACAAGCCGTTCTTGCCGCGCCAGGCCGACATCTCCTTGAGCGCCTGAGGGCCGGTTGCGCCGTGACAGTCGGTCACCTGCGGCTTGCCGCCCGGCGGGCGCGTGACCACCGCCACGGTGGCCCGTTCGTCACCGACAACCAGCCCCAGGCTGCCGGAAGCGGCGGCCCCGCGGGCGATCATTGAACGGAGGAAAGAGGGCAATGGCATGGCTGTGAAGCGGTTGGCGTGCTGGGGGTCAGTCTAGAAATTCCCCCACCAGCCGAAGCCCCGAACACCGGGCGGAAAGGCCGTCTGTTCGGCCCTGTGCAACCCCGTTCGGCACACCCGTGGGTGCCCGGCCGTCGCCAGACCTCGCGGGTATGCTGCGCCGCATGAACGACGACCAGTTGCTGCGCTATTCCCGCCACATCCTGCTCGATGAACTGGGCGTCGAAGGCCAGCAGCGGCTGCTGAATGCGCATGCGCTCGTCATTGGCGCGGGCGGCCTCGGTTCACCCGTGCTGCTGTACCTGGCCACAGCCGGCGTGGGCCACATCACCGTGGTGGACGACGACTCGGTGGACCTGACCAACCTGCAACGGCAGATCGCCCACCGGCAGTCACGCATCGGCCAGCCCAAGGTCGATTCGGCTGCGCAAACGCTGGCCGACATCAACCCCGAAGTGCAAGTCACCGCGCTGCGAGAACGCGTGGGCACCGAGCGGCTGCACGAACTGGTGGCCGGTGCCGACCTGGTGCTCGACTGCAGCGACAACTTCAAGACCCGGCACGCCGTGAACGCCGCCTGCGTGGCGCACGGCAAGCCACTGGTGTCGGGCGCGGCGATCGGCTTTGACGGGCAGGTGTCGGTGTACGACAGCCGCGACGCCGCATCGCCCTGCTACGCCTGCCTGTTCCCGCCCGACGCGGCGTTTGAAGAAGCCCGCTGCGCCACCATGGGCGTCTTCGCGCCGCTGGTCGGCATCATCGGCAGCGTGCAGGCCGCCGAAGCCCTGAAGCTGCTGGCCACCTGCGGCACCTCACTGGCCGGGCGGCTGTTGATGCTCGATGCGCGCGCGATGGAATGGACCTCGATGCGGCTGGCCCGCAGCCCCGGGTGCGGGGTGTGTGGCGGCCGGCACTGAAGAGCCAGTCTGCTGGGCCGTAAGGGCCGATGAGCCCCATTGGGCCGCCTTCGATGGAATGCGCGTGAAGCGCAATCACAGGAACCCTTCGCATCCACCTATAGGAATTTATTTGCTTGTATAAGGTTAATAACTTATACATACGAATAAATCTCTATGAACGGAGCGGCGCTTGGACAAGATCAAAAACCCGTTTTCTCCCGGGGCAGGCTCACCGCCGCCGGAACTGGCGGGCCGGGAAGGCATCCTGGAGCAGGCAAGGGTGCTGTTCGGACGTGTGCTCAACCACCGTCCCGAGAAGAGTCTGCTTCTGACAGGGCTTCGCGGCGTGGGCAAAACCGTACTGCTCAACGAGATCGAACGCATTGCGCTGGGGGCCGGCTACCGCACCATCCTTGTCGAGGCGCACGAGGGCAAACCGCTGGCGGTGCTGTTGGCACCACACCTGCGCAGGTTGCTGTTCGACCTTGACCGGATCAAGGGAGCCGGTGACAAAGTGCGGCGCGGGCTGGGTGTGCTCAGAAGCTTCATCGGTGCGATCAAGGTCAAGATGGGCGACATTGATTTCGGCCTCGACATCGATCCTGAACCCGGTTCGGCCGACAGCGGCGACCTCGAAGTCGATCTGCCCAACTTGTTCATTGCAGTGGCGGAAGCCGCGCAAGACCGGGGCGTGGCGGTGGCGATCTTGATCGACGAGATCCAGTACTTCAGTTCTGTGGAATTGAGCGCCTTGATCATGGCCATGCACAAGATGCAGCAGCGCCAACTTCCACTGGTACTGATCGGCGCAGGCCTGCCGATCTTGCCCGGCCTGGCCGGGGAGTCGAAGTCTTACGCAGAGCGGTTGTTCAGTTTTCCGCCCGTGGGGCCACTGCCAGAGCCTGATTCCGACAGCGCATTGCAAGACCCCATGCGCCAAGCCGGCGAAGCGTTCGAGCCCGAGGCCCTGCATGAAATCTTCAGGCTGACTCAGGGCTACCCATACTTCCTGCAAGAGTGGGGCTACCAGGCGTGGAACCATGCCGAGGCATCCCCGATCGGTCTGCGCCTGATTCAAGAGACAAGCGACCAGGTATCCCGGCGACTGGATGAAAACTTCTTCCGCGTGCGGTTTGACCGGCTGACGCCGCGCGAAAAAATCTATCTGCGTGCGATGGCCGAGTTGGGCGCTGGCCCGTACCGCACGGGGGATGTGGCGGACAAGCTGTGCGTCAAGATCAACACCTTGGGCCCAGTGCGCGCCAGCCTGATCAAAAAAGGCATGGTCTACAGCCCCTCACACGGCGAGATGGCCTTCACGGTGCCACTGTTCGACGAGTTCATGCGGCGAGCCATCCCCAATTTCGAACCATGACATATGGGCTTTTGATGACCCACGCCGATGGCCCACAAATGGCTGCTGCGCACATTGCCAGCGGCCACCGCCCCGTCATGCGTTTTGGGCTGCGCCGGCGTTAAGCTGCACCCCATGGACAAGACCAGCACCAACCTGACCGCTCGCAACTTCCCCACCGCGCAAGAAGAAGCCGAGGGTAAAAGCCCCACCCACTTGTACGACGGCCCCGAAAGCGCCTACCGGCTGGCCTTCACCGACACCGACTTCCTGTTGCGCGAAGAGCTTCGCCCGGTGCGCATGCAGCTTGAACTGCTCAAGCCCGAACTGGTTCAACAAGAACTCGGCATCGAGTCAACGATCGTCGTGTTCGGCAGCGCCCGCATCGTGCCGCCCGAAACCGCCCAGCGCATCTTGGCCGACGCCGAAGCCGCGAACGACCCCATCGCGCTGCGTGTGGCCCACAACCACATGAAGATGTCGCGCTACTACGAAGAGGCCCGGCGCTTCGGCGCCTTGGTCACACAGAAGTCACGCCAGTTGGCCCGGCCGATCTACGTCGTCACCGGCGGCGGCCCCGGCGTGATGGAAGCCGGCAACCGGGGCGCCCATGAAGTGGGTGGCAAGAGCATCGGCCTGAACATCGTGCTGCCACACGAGCAGGCACCCAACCCGTACATCACGCCCGAGCTGTGCTTTCAGTTTCACTACTTCGGCTTGCGCAAGATGCACTTCCTGATGCGCTCGATCGGGCTCGTCTGCTTCCCAGGTGGCTTTGGCACGCTCGATGAGATGTTCGAGGTGCTGACGCTCATACAGACCGGCAAGAGCCGCCGCCGCCCCGTGCTGCTGTTCGGCCGCGAGTTCTGGACCAAGCTCATCAACTTCGACCACCTGGTGGACACCGGCATGATCAGCGCGCTCGATCTGCAGCTTTTCAAGTTCGTGGAAAGCGCCGAAGAAGCCTGGGATGTGCTGGCCGCCGAATACGGCTTCGACCTGAAAGAGCACGACAAGGGTGGGTTCTCCGATGACTGACGCGGACGACTGAGCAAGACGGCCATGCACCCCTCATCAACGTCGCTGTGGGTCGAGCGCCGGGCCGCTCCCAAACCGGCCCACCCCCATTGCGGGCCGCAATGGGCGCTCGTGGCGTCCAAGCCGACGCAGGTCGGCTTGGAGCCGCGCCACTCTCCCCCCTCGGGGGGGCGATCGCGGTACGCCGCGATCGAGGGGCTGTCATGACACGGCGCATCAGCCTCATCGGCGCCCCCACCGACATCGGCGCCGGCAGCCGGGGTTCCAGCATGGGCCCCGAAGCCTTGCGGGTGGCCAACATCGGGCCGGTGCTCACCGGCCACGGCCTGGAGGTCATCGACCGGGGCAACCTCAGCGGCCCGCCCAACCCCTGGCAGCCGGCCGTCGATGGCTACCGCCACCTGCCTGAAATCGTGGCCTGGAACCAGACCGTGCACGACGCGGTGCACGCCGAGCTGGTGGAAGGCCGCCTGCCGGTCTTGCTGGGCGGTGACCATTGCCTGGCCATCGGCTCCATCAGCGCGGTGGCGCGCCACTGCCGCGAAACCAAGAAGAAGCTTCGCGTGCTGTGGCTCGACGCGCACGCCGACTTCAACACCAACGCCCTCACCCCCAGCGGCAACGTGCACGGCATGCCCGTGGCCTGCCTGTGCGGCCACGGCCCGCAAGAGCTGATCGAAATCGGCGGCCACGTGCCCGCCATCAACCCGAAGTGGGTGCGGCAAATCGGCATTCGCAGTGTTGATGCCGGCGAGAAGCGCCTGGTGCATCAAGTGGAACTTGAAGTCTTCGACATGCGGTTCATCGACGAGATGGGCATGCGCCACACCATGGAGCTGGCCCTGGCCACGCTCGACGCCAACACCCACCTGCACGTCAGCTTCGACGTGGACTTTCTCGACCCCGACTTCGCCCCCGGCGTGGGCACCACCGTACGTGGCGGCCCCACCTACCGCGAAGCGCAGTTGTGCATGGAAATGATCGCCGACACCGACCGCCTGGCCTCGCTCGACGTGATGGAGTTCAACCCCGCGCTCGACGTGCGCAACGCCACCGCCGAAGTCGCCGTGGACCTGATCGAATCGCTGTTCGGCAAGAGCACGCTGATGCGCAGGTAGATGCGCAAGCTGATGTGCCAACAGACACGCCGACAGATACGCAAACAGATACGCAAGTGAGCACCCAGCCGGCCTGCTGTTGAGTCCGCGCAAGGGGCACGCCCACGTTCCGGCTCTCACCTGGCGCAGTAGCATGGCCGCCCGATCGTGGACCCCGGAGACCCCCACATGACACTTGGCCAACACCCGTTCGCCCGCGCTGGCGCCGCCCTGCCGCTGCTGCCCGTTCTCGCCTTGCTGGCGGCCTGCCAGTCCATGCCCGAAGTGCCCTTCATGGGCAAAAAAAACGTGCCGCCACCCACGGTCGATTCAGCCCCGAACGCCATGCCTGCCATGCCCGCGCCCGCCCCGGCCACAGCAGGCAAGCTGCCCGAACCACCCGCGTCACCTGCGCCGGCCGCACGCACCGCCGTGCTCGGCACCACGTATTCGATCGACGGCGCCATATTGCCGGTCGTGCGCGGCCAGCAGCTCGTGGAAACACGTGCCGACATGCGCCGCACCGATTCGCTGCAGGGCTTTGACAACCGCCTGCTGCGCAGCTTCAGCGGCGACAGCCGCAGCGCCAACATCGTGCGGCTCGACAAGAAGCTGCTGTGGACCCTGAACGCCGACAAGAAGACCTACACCGAATGCCCGCTGACCGGCTGCCGCCCGCCCGAGCGGCCATCGCGCGACAAGCCGCCACAACCCGATCGCCCGTCCAAGCCTGAAGAACCGAGTTGCCCGCTGACGCTGAAGAAGAACGAGCTCAAAGCCACACCCACCGGCGAGCGCAAGGCCATCAACAGCTTCAACACCGAACGCATTCAAGTGACCTGGCTGATGGAGATGGCCGACAAGCAGGGCCGCGTCACCAGCAACCGCGTGCTGCTTGATTTGTGGACCACACCTGAAACCGGCGTGGTGAAAGAAGTGCAAGCCATCGACCAGACCTTCAGCAAACGCTGGGCCTCTGCGCTGGCCACCGGAGACAACCCCTTCGGCCGCTACGTGCCGCGTGAAGTGATGGGCTCGATGGCCGCGCTGATGGGCAACATGGGCGTCAACAGCAAAGCCATGGCCGGTTGGGCCAATGAATTCAAGAAGGTGCGCGGGTACCCGATCCTCACCACGCTGTCATGGAGCGCCGAAGGCAACGCCTGCGCCGATGAACGCGGTGGCGCAGGCGCACCGGCCCCCACCGCCGCCAGCATGGGCGCCATGATGGGTGGCCTGTTCGGTGGCAAGGGCAAGGCAGGTGGTGGTGGCGGGGGTGGCCCGCTGCTGAGCTACACGCACGAAGTCAAGACCATGGAAGTGCGCCCCGTCAGCGACGCCTGGTTCGCCCCCGCAGCCGACTTCCAGAAGGTGCAGTGATGGACGCCGCACGCAGGGTCTGCATCGTCACCGGTTCGTCGTCTGGCATTGGCGCCGCCACCGCGCGGCTGTATGCCAAGAACGGCTGGAACGTCGTCATCAACTACTCGCGCAGCGTGGCGCCGGCCGAGGCCGTTGCGGCTGAATGCCGCGCCCTCGGCGCCGAGGTGCTGGTGCTCAAGGGCGATGTGTCGAACGACGTGGATTGCCGCCGCATCGCCGCCGAAGTCGAGGCGCAATGGGGCCGGGCCGACGTGTTGGTCAACAACGCCGGCACCACCAAGTTCGTGCCGCTGAAAGACCTGGAAGGTTTGTCCGCCGAAGACTTCCATTCCATCTACGACGTCAACGTGATCGGCGCCTACCAAATGACCCGCGCCTTCGCGCCCCTGATGCGCAAGACGCCCGGTGGTGGCGTGGTCAACATGTCGTCCGTGGCGTCGATGATGGGCCGGGGCTCGTGCATCGCCTACATGGCATCGAAGGGCGCGTTGAACGCCATGACCGTCGGCCTGGCCCGCGCCCTTGGCCCCGAGATCCGCGTCAACGCCATCGCCCCCGGCTTTGTTGAGACGCCCTGGCTGCAAAGCGGGCTGGGCGCCGACAACTACGAGAAGGGCGCACAGGCCTACAAAGCCATGGCCGCACTCGCCGCCGTCATCAGCCCCGAAGACGTGGCCGAAACCGCCTGGTACCTCGGCGCCAGCGCCGCCAAGACCACAGGCGAAGTGCTGCTGGTGGATGCGGGGTTGCGGATCACGAAGGGGTGAGGGTTCAGCGGCGTTCGCAACGTTCAAAAACTCCCGGGGACTTTCCCCAATAGCTCACCTGGTGAGCCACCCGCGTGCCATGCTCCTGCAAACAAACAAGGGAGGGTGGTATGCACAACGCACTGGCTCACGTGGGGGCCGAGGGGGAACCTCATCCGCTGATCGAGCACCTGCGCGAGGTGGCCCGTAGGGCTGCCTTGAACGCAGAGTGGCTGAAGGCACCTCAGTGGGCACACCTTGCGGGGCTGTGGCACGACCTCGGCAAGTTCCGACCCGGCTTTCAGCGCTACATCCGAGGCGTCAATGGCATCGACGCCCATCTCGAAGGCAAGCTGCCTTCGGGCAGCGACAAAACCCACTCTGCAGCCGGTGCATTGCACGCACTGAAAACACTCGAAGCCGCGTGGGGGCCACCCATGGCACCGCTCGCCCGAGTGTTCGCGTACCTCATCGCCGGCCACCATGCGGGCCTGGGTGACTGGGAAACCGGCGTCGGCAAACGCTTGCTCGGCACGGGTGCACCCGACAGCTTGCGCGAGTACGAAGAAGCCAAAGCGGCGTGCGAAGCCGCCGCTGCCGATCTGTTGCCCTGGCCGGCCGACTTCACCGCGCAACAGGCCCTGGCGGCCATCCCCGGGCCCGCAGGCGAACAGCCCCTCACGGTTTCGCTGTGGATTCGCATGCTGTTCTCAGCGCTGGTAGATGCCGATTTCCTCGACACCGAGCAGTTCTTTGACGCATCGAAGACCGACCGCAGGCAAGGCATGCAACCCTTGTCAACACACCTCCAACAGTTGAATGCCCACCTGGCGGACAAAGCTGCGGCGGTGGTGACGCAAGGGCGTGCGAACGACACCGTGATGCAGGCCCGCGCCACCGTGCTGCGCCAATGCCGCGAGAAGGCAACCCGAGCACCTGGCGTCTTTGCACTGACGGTGCCCACGGGCGGCGGAAAAACCTTGTCGTCACTGGCTTTCGCGTTGGAACACGCCGCCGCTCACGGCAAACGGCGCGTGATCTACGCCATTCCTTACACCAGCATCATCGAGCAGACCGCCGACGTGTTCAAAGGCATCTTCGGCGATGACCAGGTGATTGAGCACCACAGCCAGGCCGACACCGACGACCGCGACGAAACACCTCGCAGCCGCCTCGCTTGCGAGAACTGGGACGCGCCCCTGATCGTCACCACCAACGTGCAGTTGTTCGAGTCGCTCTTCGCGGCGAAGACCTCGCGTTGCCGCAAGTTGCACAACATCGCCGGCAGCGTGATCGTGCTCGACGAAGCGCAGTTGCTACCACCCGAATTTTTGCAGCCCATCCTTGATGCGCTCGATGTGCTCGTCACCCACTTCGGAGTGACGCTGCTGTTGTGCACCGCCACGCAGCCCACGCTCAGCAGCAACAAGCGCTTCGATCCCCGCCAAGGCCTGCGCGGCCTGCCCACCCCCACACCCATCATCGACAACGAAGCCGAGTTGTTCGAGCAATTGCGTCGGGTGGACATTCACTGGCCCAGCGACCTGCACACGGCACGCTCCACCGAGTCGCTGGTTGAAGAACTGGTACCGCACGACTGCGTGCTCGTGATCGTGAACACCCGCAACGACGCTGCCGAATTGCTGAAAGCCCTTGACACCGCCACCGGCACGGCCTGCCTGCACCTGTCAGCCGCCATGTGCGGCCAACACCGCGCCGACGTGATCGGCGAGATTCGGCAGCGACTGACCGCCCGCCGCAGCGGTGCCGACCTGCGCCCCCTTCGCGTGGTCAGCACCCAGTTGGTGGAAGCCGGCGTGGACATCGACTTCCCCGTGGTCTACCGCGCCCTGGCCGGGCTCGACTCCATTGCGCAGGCGGCCGGGCGCTGCAATCGTGAAGGCCTGTTGGCAGATGGCCAACGCGGGCAGGTGGTCGTGTTCGTGCGTGACATCCCGAAGCCGCTGCATGCCGTTCGCATCGGCGCGCAAGCCACCCGCAGCGTGGTGCATGCCGGGGGCGATGCCCTGTCACCCGCAGCCTTCGAGAGTTACTTTCCGCTGTACTACGCCGACTTCCCGAGCCGGGACAAGCACGGCATCGTGGCCGATCTGAAAAAGAACGCGCGCCTCGAATTCCAATTCCGCAGCGCGGCCGACAAGTTCCGCCTGATCGACGAAGCCGACCAAGCTTCGGTGATCGTTCCATACGAGAGCGACAAAGCGCCCAGCATCGAACCACTGCTTGCCTCGCTGCGCAACGGGGCAGCCGACCGATGGCTGCTGCGCAAGTTGCAGCGCTACACCGTCACGGTGCGTCGCAAGATGGTCGAGCGCTGGCAGGTGCGTGGTGATGTGAAAGAGCTGGCACCTGGCTTGTATCTGCTGATCGACACCCTGCGCTACAACCCACACCTGGGCCTGCTGCCCGAAGACCAACAACCCGATGCCGCCAGCCTGGTGGCATGACCGAGGGAGGATGAGCATGAAACGCTATTGCCTTGAAATTTCAGGCGACTTCGCCTGCTTCACCCGTCCCGAAATGAAAGTCGAGCGGGTGTCGTATGACGTGATTACCCCCTCGGCCGCGCGAGCAGTGTTCGACGCCATCTTGTGGAAGCCGGCCATTCGTTGGCACATCCGGCGCATCGAAGTGCTCAAACCCATCCGCTTCATCAACCTGCGGCGCAACGAGGTGGCCTCGGTCATTTCAACGCGCAACGTGCAGAAAGCGATGGCCGACGGTGAAGGCGACTTGGCGATCTACATCGAAGACGATCGCCAGCAACGCGCGGGCCTGTTGCTGCGCGACGTGGCCTACCGGGTGCACGCCGATTTAGAGGTGCGCGCCGACCGCCAAGACCCAATGCCGCCGCAAAAGTACGAAGCCATGTTTGAGCGTCGAGCCGAGCGAGGGCAATGGGTCAACCAACCCTACCTTGGCTGCCGGGAGTTCGCAGCTCGCGTACGACTGATCAGTGAGCCGAGAAACGAGCCTGCGCCCCTTCAGGAAACGCGAGACCTCGGGTGGATGCTGCATGACATGGACTTCAACAACCCAGCCGATCCGCAGCCGGTGTTCTTTCGGACGCAGATGACGAATGGCGTGGTGAATGTCAGCACCGAAGGGACCGCACGATGATCTTGCAAGAGCTGGTGCGCTACTGCGATAGACAACGAGACAAACCCGACAGCGACATTGCACCCCCAGGGTGGATCAGACGCTCGCTCGACTACATCGTGGTTCTGAATTGCGACGGCATGTGCCTCGATTTCATTTCCAACTTCACCTTGCTGAAGGGCAAGTCAGTCGGCAATACGTGTCTGCTCCCTGCAATCGGCAAGCAAGCCCTCAAACACACCAACAGTGGCAAAGACGCCAACCTGCTTTGGGACAACGCCAGTTTCGTTTTTGGCATCGCAGACCGCCGAGGAACGAAGCTTCAGAGCTTCATTGACACCGTTCATGAATGGCTGCCTCAGACGGAGGACATTGCAGTGCGTGCTGTCGTTCGCTTCCTTGAGAGCTTGCAAGCAGACGCGAATCTCGCCGAGCAGCTGATTGAGAAATACGGGGCCAAAGAAGACTTTGACAAGCGAGACCCCACCATCGCGTTTCGCTTCCTGGGTGACGGACCCATAAACGTTCATGAGCGCGCCGACGTTCGCTCAGTCTATGGCGCAGGCGCACGAGAAGGGGCTACCACGGGCCCACGAGGTCAATGCCTCATCACCGGCGAGACAGGTGTCGTACTTGCGATGAACGAGATGGTCATCAAGAACGTTTGGGGTGCCCAGTCAGCCGGCGCGAACCTCGTCTCGTTCAATAAGTCATCCTTTATTTCCTTCGGCAAGCAAGATCGAAACGGTGAGAACGCACCCGTCAGCGCAAAGGCATCCACCGCGTATTCGGTCGCACTCAATCATCTGCTTACCTCGACACGGAATCGTGTCCAGGTTGGCGACACTTCAACCGTCTTCTGGGCCGACGGACCTTCTCAGTTCGACGGCGAACACACGTTGGCCGACTTCTTCGGCGAAAGCAAGGATGACCCGGATCGCGGTGTTCGCGCCGTCAGCGCGTTATACGAAGCCCTGAAAAGCGGATCGCTCCCAGTGGGCGATGCCGACGTGCAGTTCTTCGTGCTGGGCCTCGCACCGAATGCCGCCCGAATCAGCATTCGCTTCTGGTTGCGTGCACGCTTTTCGGAGCTCGCCCCGCGTATTCGTCAGCATTTCGATGACCTGAAGGTGGTGCGCCGCTTCGACAGCGACCCGCTCACACCTTCGCTGTATCGATTGCTAAGAGGCATTGCTTTGCTCGACAAGATCGAGAACGTGCCACCTCGTCTGGCCGGTGAATGGATGCGCGCGATTCTGGAAGGTCAAGCCTATCCCGCCACGCTACTCAACGCAGTCATCATTCGCTGCAAGGCAGAACAAGCAGCGCGCGATGCAAAAAGCGGGAAAAGAGTGGACAACGTTTCGTATATCCGAGCCGCGATCCTCAAAGCTTGGTTGAACCGCTTCATTCGACTAAGACAACTTAACGAAAAGGAGTTTCATGTGGCCCTTGACCCTACAAACATAAACGTGGCCTACCGCTTGGGGCGACTGTTCGCTGCATATGAGCAAGTACAGGCAGAGGCTGCCGGTCGAGAACTCAATCGCTCGATCAGAGATGCGTTCTTCTCGTCAGCGATGTCTACCCCAGCAACCGCTTTTCCCCGATTGGTCCAACTCAATCAACACCACCTCCGAGATTTACGCCGGACGAATGTTGGCCTCCACATCAAGCGAGACAGGCTCCTCACAGAGATTGCGGGAGGCATAGACGCCTCGTTGGCATTTCCAAGAACACTCCCCCTCCAAGATCAAGCCCGCTTCGCGCTCGGCTACTACCACCAGCGCCAAGCTTTCTTTCCGCGCAAAGACGAATCGTCCAACAACAAACCCGCTCAGGAGAACTGATCATGACGCTCGCTTCCCGCTACGACTTAGTAGTGCTGTTTGACGTGAAAGACGGCAACCCCAACGGCGACCCAGATGCTGGCAACCTGCCCCGGCTCGACCCAGAAACTGGCCATGGCCTCACGACCGATGTTTCGCTCAAGCGCAAGGTACGCAACTACGTCACCTTGAGGCACCAATATGCGCGCCCACACGACATTTATGTTCGAGAGCGCGCTGTGCTGGGGCGATCTCACGTGGAAGCATTCAATGCTCTCGGCATAGAGCTTGGGGAAGAGGTGCGCCAGAAGATCTCGAAAGAGGTTACCGACATGCTGAAAGAGTTATCGCTGCCTGAAGGACTGACGATCGAAGATTCCGAGGATGAGACTTTTGAGCTGGTGTTCGCCGGCGACATTGACAAGAAGCTGATCCAAACATGGATCAAAGAGGTAAAACCTAGCGCGCAACTCAAGAAAGTACTGACAGAAGCGTTGAAGCAATCAAAGGGAAGGCGTCCGACCCAGCACGAGTCAGACAGTGGCCGCGAATGGCTTTGCAAGAACTTTTTCGACATTCGCAGCTTTGGGGCTGTTTTGAGCCTGAAGTCAGCGCCCAACTGCGGCCAAGTTCGTGGCCCAGTGCAGTTCACCTTCGGACGATCCATTGACCCGGTGCTTGCCTCTGAGCACTCGATCACCCGCATGGCCGTTGCCACGGAGGCAGAGGCCGAGAAGCAGCAGGGCGACAACCGCACCATGGGCCGCAAACATACCGTGCCCTACGGTCTGTACCGTTCGCACGGCTTTGTGTCGTCCTTCCTGGCCAAGCAGACAGGCTTTTCCGCTGACGACCTGGAGCTGCTGTTCACTGCCATCGAAGACATGTTCGAGCACGACCGTTCTGCCGCTCGCGGGCAAATGGCAACCCGGGGCCTGTATGTGTTCAAGCACGACAGCGAACTCGGCAATGCCCATTCGCACGCCCTCTTCGATCGGCTGACCGTGGCAGCCGTTGAGCCCTCGGTTCCCGCACGGGACTTCGGCGCCTATTCGGTTCTGTTCGATGGCCAGCCCGTATCAATCGGTCAATCACTGCAGGCGGCACCAGGTGTCACGCTGATTCGGCGGTGCTGAGCATGGCGTGGCGAGGCCACAGCCTCGCCACGTTGTTCGGCCATCGAGACTGGCCCCTTCCCGCCACACAGGCCTTGTGTGCAGCGGGCATCAAAGTTCCATCCATCGGTGAAACACCCGCTCTGTGAACTCAGACGAGCCCCTGCCCCTCTCGGCCCTTCAGCACTGGGCTTACTGCCCGCGCCAGTGCGGTCTGATTCACCTGGAACAGACCTTCGACGACAACCTGCACACCCTGCGGGGCCAAGCCGTTCATGCGCAGGTAGACAAACCCGGCGTGGAAGTTCGTCGCGGCTTGCGCATCGAACGTGCCCTCCCCTTGTTCCACGACGGTCTTGGGCTGGTGGGCAAAGCTGACGTGGTGGAGTTCGAGCCCGATGGGTCGCCCTATCCGGTTGAATACAAACACGGGTCGCAGAGCAAAGCCGCCGACATCGCCGCTTGCGACGACGTGCAATTGGCAGCCCAGGCGCTGTGCCTCGAAGCAATGACCGG
>JAYSYW010000322.1:0-7048 GCA_043727255.1 Rhizobacter sp.
TGTCCCATAGCTACGGCTATGGGCCTGCGAACCCGGCAAAAACTGTCCTCGCTGAGCCCAAATTTCGCTTCGACGCCCCAAGCCCGACAGGCTCCTAGACGGCGGCGGCCGCATGCCGCCCGCCACCCAGGGTGAACGCCGTCAAGCCCAGCGCCAAGGCCGCGCACAGCGCCACGCCGACCACCATGGGCAAGGCCGTGCCGTCGATGAAGCCGCCGCTCAAGGCGATGACAACGGCGCCGGTGACGAGCTGCAATGTGCCCATGAGTGCTGACGCGGTGCCCGCGATCTGGCCATGCGTTTCGAGCGCCAGCACCGACGTCGTCGGCACCACCAGCCCCAGAAAACCGAAGCCGATGAAGAGCATGGCCGCCAGCGTGTCGAGGCGGTCGACCCCGCCCATGAACAGTGCGAGCAGAACCGCCATCGAGAGCGCATAACCCAGCACCGCGACCTTCACCACGCGGATCAGCCCGAAGCGCGTGCTCAGCCAGCCGGTGAACTGCGACACGCCGATGAACGACACCGCGTTGAGCGAGAAGGCCACGCTGTACTGACGCGGCGTGAGGCCGTAGTGTTCGATCATCACGAACGACGAGTTGGCCAGGAAGATGAAGAAGCTGGCCATGCCAAAGGCGCCGATGAAGGTGAGGCCGAGGAAGTGGCGGTCGCGCAGCAGCAGGCCGAAGGCTGCGAAGCTGCTGCGCAGGTTGCTGTGGGTGCGTTCTTCGGCCGGGCGGGTTTCACGCAGCACGCTGGCCGTCATGGCCAGGCCGGCCACGCCGATGGCCGTGACCGACCAGAAGATGGCGCGCCAGCCGGCGGCGTCGATCACCAGGCTGCCGATCAGCGGCGCGAGGATGGGCGACACGCTGAACACCAGCATCAACAGCGACATCAGCCGCGCGGCTTCGTTGCCGGTGTGGAGGTCGCGCACGATGGCGCGCGGAATCACCATGGCCGCGCCGCCGCCCAGGCCTTGCACGAAGCGGAAGGCGATCAGCGTTTCGATGTTGGGCGCGAGCGCGCACCCCACGCTGCCGGCGGTGAAGAGCGCCAGGCCGAAGTAAAGCGGCGGCTTGCGGCCCAGCATGTCGGCGGCCGGGCCGTAGACGATCTGGCTGATGGCAACGGACAGGAAGAACACCATCAGGCTCATCTGCACCGCGCCCACGTCGGTGCCCAGGCTGCGGCCGATGGCGGGCAGCGCGGGCAGGTACATGTCGATGGCAAACGGGCCAATGGCCGACAGCAGGCCCAGCACAACGGCGAGGCGGAAGAACTTGGAGGTCATGGGAGCGGTGCGAAAGCAGGAAAGGCGCACGGGCGCAAGGCGCGGGCCGTGTGCAAAAGGGCGACATCATCGCCGGGATCGCGGGGATTCAGGGCGCTTGTGGCGTGGGCCGCGGCTGGAATGCGAGCATCGGGGCATCGCCCACTTTCACCCGCCCTATCGACATGCGCAGCAAAGGCCAGCCCATCAAGACATCCGCCGCCCCGCCGGTGGCCGAACCCCGACGGCCCGAACGCTGGGCGGTCGATGCACGCACGGCCGATGTGGCGCAACTGACCGTGCCGCCCGATGCCAAACGCGACCGCGTGTTCGAGCTGTTTTGCAGCTTCCAGGTGCGTTACAGCGGCGGCCACGCCGACGCCTTTCATGGCGTGCAGGTGAAGGTAAACGGCGCGCAGGAATGGTCGCGTCGCGTGCCCACCGATGCGGGTGGGGGCGATTCGCTGGAATACCGCTTTCGGCGTGTCGTGGCGCTGGGAGAAGCGCTGCGCGTGGTGGTGACGACCGAGGTGCACCGGGCCACGCGGGTCAAGCTCAACATCACGGCCGAAGAGGAGTGAGCGGGCAAGAGTTTTCTACGAAACCGCTCAGCCGCTCAACCGCTGATGGCCAGCTTCAGCAGCGCTTCTTCTTGCCAGTAATCCACCGCCGCAAACCAGCCTTCCCACACACAACCGTTGCAGCCGCGACCGCAGCATGTGGTGGGTTCGGGCGGTGGCGCACGCAGCACCAAACCGCGTGATTCGGCGCGTGCCAGCAAGGCGTTGAACATGGCCTGCGCGGCTTCTCGGGTGGTGATTGGCAAAGGGCGCATCAAAACGAAAACAGGTTCTGTTGAATTTCGAGTGGGCAAAGCCCCCACAAACCGTTCGCCCTGAGCAGGGCTTCCTTCGACAGGCTCAGGACGGTCGGAAATACAGGCTCAGCCCGAACGGGAACTGGGGCATCTGTCACCAGAAATTCAAGAGAAGCTGAAAACACCCGGCGGGTCACGCCGGGGTGTGCGGGGCAGAAGATAAAAATCAGGCCGGGGCCGAACTGCGGATGAGGTGGTCGAAGGCGCTCAACGCGGCTTTGGCACCGTCACCGGCGGCGATGATGATCTGCTTGTAAGGCACGGTCGTCGCGTCGCCAGCCGCAAACACGCCGGGCACCGAGGTCTGCCCCTTGGCATCGACCACGATCTCGCCGTGGCGCGACAACTCCAGCGCGCCCTTCAGCCATTCGGTGTTGGGCACCAGGCCGATCTGCACGAACACGCCGGCCAGTTCGACCTGCTTGGTTTCACCCGTGGCGCGGTCCTTGTAGTGCAGGGCCTGCACCCTCTGGCCGTCGCCGGTGATCTCAGTTGTTTGCGCGTTGGTGATGACGTCCACGTTCGACAGGCTCTTGAGCTTGCGTACCAGCACCGCGTCGGCGCGCAGCTGTTCGGCAAACTCGATCAGCGTGACGTGGCTCACCAAGCCGGCGAGGTCGATCGCCGCTTCAACGCCTGAATTGCCGCCACCGATCACCGCGACCTTCTTGCCCTTGAACAGCGGCCCGTCGCAGTGCGGGCAGTAGGCCACGCCGTGGTTGCGGTATTCCTGCTCGCCCGGCACGTTGACTTCGCGCCAGCGTGCGCCGGTGGACAAGATGATGGTCTTGCTCTTGAGCGAGCCCCCGTTGGCGAGCTTCAGTTCGATCAGCCCGCCCGCATCAGCCGGCACCAGCGCTTCGGCGCGTTGCAGGTTCATGATGTCCACGTCGTAGTGCTTGCTGTGTTGTTCAAGCGCGGCGGCGAACTGCGGGCCTTGGGTCTCCAGCACCGAGATGTAGTTTTCGATGCCCAAGGTGTCCATCACCTGGCCGCCAAAACGTTCGGCCACGATGCCGGTGCGGATGCCCTTGCGCGCGGCGTACACCGCAGCGGCATTGCCGGCTGGGCCGCCGCCGACGATCAGCACGTCGTAGGGCGCCTTCTCGCTGAGCGATGCGGCGTCGCGCGCGGCCTTGCCGGTGTCGAGCTTGGCGACGATCTCTTCGACGCCCATGCGGCCCGAACCGAAGGGCTCGCCGTTGAGCCAGATCGTGGGCACGGCCATGATCTCGCGCTGTTCAACTTCAGCCTGGAACATGCCGCCGTCGATGGCCACGTGCGTGATGCGCGGGTTCAGCACCGCCATCAGGTTGAGTGCCTGAACCACGTCGGGGCAGTTGTGGCACGTCAAGGACATGTAGGTCTCGAAGCGGTAGTCACCGTCGAGGTTCTTGATCTGTTGGATCAACTCGTCGCCGATCTTCGGCGGGTGGCCGCCGACTTGCAGCAGGGCCAGCACGAGCGAGGTGAATTCATGGCCCAGCGGAATGGCGGCGAAGCGCACGCCGGCCGGCTGGCCGATGCGGTTGAGGGCGAACGAGGGCTTGCGCGCATCAACGCCGTCGGTCTTGAGGGTGATCTTGTCGCTGAGGCCAGCGATTTGTTCCAGCAGCGTGCGCATCTCGCGCGCTGATTCGCTGCCGTCGAGCGAAGCCACGATCTCGAAGGGCTGCGTCACGCGTTCAAGGTAGCCCTGGAGTTGGGCTTGCAGGGTGTCGTCCAACATCGTGTGTCTCCGGTCTGTGACGGGTTCGTCGGGGGCCGCCCCCGGGCCGGCCTTTTGAGCTGGCCCAGGGCGCTTCTTGCGGGGGTTCTTTAGATCTTGCCGACCAGGTCAAGCGACGGGGTCAGCGTCTTGGCGCCTTCTTGCCATTTGGCGGGGCAAACCTGGCCCGGGTTCTTGGCAACGTACTGGGCAGCCTTCAGCTTGCGCAGCGTTTCCTTCATTTCACGGGCAATGGCGTTGTCGTGGATTTCAAGCGTCTTGATCACGCCTTGTGGGTCGATCACGAAGGTGCCGCGCAGAGCCAGGCCTTCTTCGTCGATGTGCACGTCGAACGCACGGGTCAGTTGGTGCGTCGGGTCGCCGATCAGCGGGAACTTGGCCTTGCCGACAGCCGGCGAAGTCTCGTGCCACACCTTGTGGGCGAAGTGGGTGTCGGTCGTGACGATGTAGACCTCGGCGCCAACCTTCTGGAACTCGGCGTAGTTGTCAGCAGCGTCTTCCACTTCGGTCGGGCAGTTGAACGTGAAGGCGGCAGGCATGAACACGAACACCGACCACTTGCCCTTCAGGTCTTTCTCGGTGACTTCGATGAACTTGCCTTGCTGGTAGGCGTTGACCTTGAACGGCGGGACTTGGGTGTTGATCAATGACATGGTTTTCTCTCCGGGGTTTGAGTGGGTTGCTGGGGCGAATACGACCGCAACAAAGCGAATCTTAGGTGCGCCGCATCATTTCTTCGCTTAATTGAACAAATGGATTCGATTGAGTTTGGCTATCGAATGGCAAGCTGTTGAACGCATCGCCACGGCTCTCTACGTCAATCAACGCATGCGCCCGGGGAGTGTTCGACATCGATATTCACAACCCGCGTCACCTGCTGGAAGACGCCCGCCGTGCCGTGGCAGAAGCCAGGCGCGCCGAGGTGTTCAAGTTGGTGGGGTGTGGCGCTGGTGCGGGCCTGCGTCCGCTCTTCGGGGCGAGCCATCTGCTGCGCTTGCAGCGGGCCGGCTCGTCAGCGTCCGGGAGCTACGGCTTCAAGGTGTGGCGGACGGGTCGGTGTCGTCGTCTTTGGGTGGCGTGGCTTCCATGCGGAAGCTCTCGGACGCCCAGCCGCCGAAGTCGATGTTCTTGCAGCGCTCGCTGCAGAACGGGCGGAATGGGTTGCTGGCCGAGTAGACGCTGTCGCCACCGCACGTGGGGCAACGCACGAGGCGCTGGCGGGGCTCTGCGGGGGTCATGTGCAAAGCGTCAACTCAAAGCTGGCGTCAACGGGCGCCGGTTTGAGCCGGCCTTCGGCGTCTTGTTTCATCATGCGCACGGTGACCATCAACCGATGGCCGCTGATCTCGGGGACCAGTTGCAGGGCGGGGTCGATGCGCAGGCGAAGCAAGTGGTAAACGCGGTTCTGCGGCAGGCTCTGCTGGTAGTGGCCCGCTTTGGCGATCACCTTTTGCGGCACACCCGAATCGCGCAGCAGGCTCAACAACACCTGCAGGGCTTCGGCCAGCGGCATCATCGTGTTGACCCACTGCATCAGGTCGGCGCGGCGCTTTGTCGGCTCGTGTTGCTGCCAGGCGTAGTAAGCGGGCAGGTCGAATTCGCAGGTGCCGCCGGGAATGCTGATGCGGCTGCGCACGCTCATCAGCCATTCGTTGCTGTTGAGCGAATGGCCGGCTTTGCCTGCCAACTGGTTGAGGCCGTTGAAGGCGTGGTCCACCTTGCCGATGACTTCATTGAGCAGGCCCTCGGCGATCGCCGGGTTGCCCCTGTAGCCCAACAGCTGCAAGCGCTGCCGGTCCAGTTCTTTGAGCAGGTCGGACTTCAAATCGGCGCGCGAGGCCACGTCCATGATCTCGAACAGCGTGGCCAGCGCGTAGTGGTGGTCCACCACGTCGTCACGCGTCAGCAGCTTGCCGAGCCGATCGAACAGATGTTCGAGCCGCAGCATGGTGCGGATGCTCTCGTTGAACGGGTATTCGTAGAGGACCAAGGCAGGCTTCCGGACGGGTGCAGAGCGAATCGATGGGATTGTTCCACAGGGCCGATTGCCGACCGGCAATCAGGGCAGATGCGTGCGCCCGGGGCACCAGTGTCGCCACAGTGCGCGCACTTCGTCGGCGAGTTGCGAGAGGCTCAGCCCGTCGTTGAAGATCACTGCGTCAGCGGCCGCGCGTCGGCGCTCGCGGCTGGCCTGCTGTGCGATGACGGCCAGCACGGTTTCGCGCGACCACTGTGATCTCTGTAGCACCCGGGCGACCTGGGTGTCTTCGTCGGCATCGACCACCAGCACACGGTCCACCCGGGCCCGCCAGCGGGTCGATTCCACCAGCAGAGGCACATCGAACACCAGCGCATCGCCGGTAGCTGCGGCTTCTTGCCGCGAACATTCAAGGCCGATCAGCGGATGCAGGATGGCTTCGAGCCGCGCTTTGGCGCTGGCGTCGGCAAACACCAGCGCACGCACGAATGCGCGGTCCATGGCGCCGTGGGCGTCAATGGTGGGTGGGCCAAACTCGGTGCGGATGGCGTCGATGGCGGCGCCCCCCGGCAGTGTGAGCGAGCGCGAGATGGCGTCGGTGTCGATCAACGTGGCGCCGCATTCCACCAGCAAGGCGGCGACCGTGCTCTTGCCGCTTCCGATGCCACCCGTCAGCCCGATGCGCAGTGCTTCCGGCTGGCGCTCGGACATGTCGATCTGCGCGTGTGGCGAGGGCGTGTCAGGCCCAGCCAAGCCAGCCAAGCACGCGCGGTTGGCCCGCGAGCAGCACAACGATGCCACCCCCCGCAAGGAAGGGGCCGAACGGCACGTATCGGCCTTCGCGCAGGTTGCTGGCGAGCTTCATGCCGATGCCGACAATGGCGCCGATGACCGACGCGCCCAGCACGATCGGCAGCACCATTTGCCAGCCCATCCAGGCGCCGAGCGCAGCCAGCAGTTTGAAGTCGCCATACCCCATGCCTTCTTTGCCGGTCACCAGCTTGAACAGCCAGTACACCGACCACAGCGACAAGTAGCCGACGACCGCACCCCACACCGAGGCCTGTATCGGAATCGTCCACCCGCACACGCTGGCCACAAGGCCCGCCCACAGCAACGGCAGCGTGAGGGTGTCGGGCAACAAAGTGGTGTCCCAGTCGATCGCGGCCAAGGCCACAAGCACCGCGATGA
>JAYSYW010000323.1:0-17127 GCA_043727255.1 Rhizobacter sp.
GCCACGCCGAAGGCGTCAACCCCGACCATTGTTTGAAGGCACGCGTGAAGTTGGCCGTGTTCTCGTAACCCAACCGCGCCGCCACATCGCCCACCGGCAGGGCCGCATGGCGCAGCAAGCGCTGGGCCTCACCCAGGCGCACTTCATCCAGCAAGGCACTGAAGCGCGTGCCTTCAAACGCCAACTGGCGTTTGAGCGTGCTGACAGACACGCTCAGCATGCCGGCCATGGCTTCGCGCGACGGGTAGGCGCCTGCGGCAAACCCCGCACTCAGCAATGAACGCACACGGCTGGCGACGTTGCCTGAGGCCGCAACCAGCGCAAGCTCGCGTTCACACGACGTGCGGGCCAGCGACACACTGGCCGCCGCAGCCCCAGCCAGCTGCCGCGTCAACCACGGGGCGGGAAAGCGCAGCGTGGCCCCAGTCGCATGGAAGCGGCAGGGGGGCAGCCGGGATGCGTAGTCGGCGTGGTACGGGGGTTGTGCCCAGGGGAAGCTCAGTTCGCAGGCGGCTCGGGCGTTACCTGTCATCGGCCCCATCAGCGTTTCACCCATTTGCACCATGCTCAAGAGCACCCATTCCACGCTGGCATGGCGCATGGGGGCGGTGGGCATCAGGTCGAGCAAGCTGACGGTGACCCAATCGCCTTGTGCTGACCACGCCACGCCAAACGTCGGGTTGCGGACCTGGGTGAACCGTTCGGCGAGTTGCAGCGCCTCTTGCGGGTTGGCACTGCTGAGGATGCCCAGCCCGTACAGGCCGTGGGCAGTGCCGGGTGTGCGCAAGCCCATCTCATAGCCGAGCGCCGGAACGCAGGTGGCGCCCTGCACCAGAGCCATCAGGTCGGTGCACTGCCGCACGGTCAGCCCCTGTGTGTCATCGGCCAAAGGTTGCGGACCCACGCCGGCCTTCGCCAACAAGGCGGCGGTATCGGCACCGCGTTCACGCGCGAAGTCGATCAACAGCAAGGCGTTGGATGCCGGTACGAACGTGGTGTCGAGGGCGTTGGGGCGAGGGCGGGGTGACGACTTCAAGGGCGAAGGGTTCAAGGGCGATGGCTTCAGGCGGGGCATGAGCCGATTTGACAACAAACCTGAACCCTTGGCGGCTCACGCACCTGCGGCCGGCGCGCTTATCGTGGGTCTTCCAAAAGGGGGCAGGGGCGATGGAGTTTGACGAGTACCGGCGGTACGACGGCCTGGGGCTGGCTGATCTGGTGGCGCGGCGCGAGGTGTCCGCCCGTGAACTTACCGAGTTGGCGTTGCGGCGCATGGACGCGGTGAACCCCGGCTTGAATGCCGTGGTGACGCGCATCGACGACCTGGCACGCCAACGCGCGGCATCTCCGCTGAGGGGTGCCTTTGCAGGCGTGCCGTTCTTGATCAAAGACCTGAAGCAAGACCACGCGGGTGTGCCCTCGGCCTGTGGCAGCCGCTCGCTGCGAGGCCACGTGCCCACCCAGCATGCCGAGATCACCCGGCGCTGGCTCGCTGCCGGCCTGGTGCCGGTGGGGGTGAGCAACACGCCCGAGTTCGGCTTGAAGCCGCAGACCGAATCGGCGCTCTGGGGCCCCGTTCACAACCCCTGGCGGCGGGGCCTGTCGGCCGGTGGCTCTTCGGGTGGTGCGGGTGCGGCGGTGGCGGCGGGCATCGTGCCCCTGGCCGGAGGCAATGACATCGGGGGTTCTATTCGGGTGCCGGCGGCCGTGTGCGGGCTGTTCGGCTTCAAGCCGGGCAGAGGCCGCACGCCCTGGGGCGCCCCCGAGCCCGAAATCGCCCAAGGCGCCGCCGTGCAGCATGCGTTGACGCGCTCGGTGCGAGACAGTGCCGCATTGCTTGACGCCACCCACGGGCCGATGGACGGTTCGCCCTTTCATGTGGCGCCCCCCGAGCGGCCGTACCTCGAAGAAACGCGCCGCGACCCACGGCGTTTGCGCATCGGGTTCAGCACCACCTCGCCCTTGTCGGCGTCGCCCATTGATGCCGACTGCGTGAGCGCCGTTCAACGCACGGCCCGCATGCTGGCCGCTTTGGGGCACGACGTGGAAGAAGCCGAGCCAGGCTTTGTTTGGCCCGACTTCTACAACGACGTCATCACCATGATGTACACGCTGGCCGCCGTGATGGTGCGCGAGGTTCAAGCGTTGACAGGCTGTGGCCAAGACGCGTTCGAGCCCGACACCCGGTTGATGGCTGGCGTGGGCCGAAGCTTCTCGGCCGTTGACTTGCTTGAGTCTCAGCAACGCTGGCACCTGCACCAGCAGGCGTGGGCCGCCTTTCACCGCAGGCACGATGTGTGGTTGACGCCGACCGTGGCGCAGGCGCGCCTGCCCATCGGCGCCTTTGCCACCCCAGGGTGGCAGGTGGCCATGGGGTACTGCGGGTTGAAGCTGGGCCTGGGCCGCACCATGCTGAACAGCCCGATGGCGAAGCAGAAGCGGGACGAAGCCGTGGGGTACATCCCGTTCACCACACCCGCCAACCTGCTGGGCTTGCCCGCGATGAGCATGCCCCTGCACTGGGCCGGCGACGGCCTGCCGGTGGGCGTGCAACTGATGGCGGGCGTGGGGGAGGAAGGCCTGCTGTTTCGCCTGGCCGCGCAACTGGAACGTGCCCAGCCCTGGTTCGACCGCACGGCGGCCGAGGCCGAGGCCGTGGCCGCGAGCCCGTAGCGCGCCGAAGCGGCACCGTTGCACGCGGCGAGGCGCTGGCAAGCGTGCCGGAAGTCGCGTTCTGGCGGGCGTGGGAGGGTTCAGGGGGGCTTGGCTGGCGCCGATAACCCGGTAAGCCCCGAGCCCCGGGGCGGGCACTCTGCGACCGTTGATGACCCATGTTCAAGCTGTTGCGGTACTTCTCATTGACCAGCCTGGTCTCGATCGTCGCGGTCGCGGCGGCGTTGGGCTTCTTCTATCGCCAATCGGCCGTGCGTTCGATGGTGGAGATGGGCGAGTCGAACAACAAGGCGCTGACCGTGGTGTTGGCGAACTCACTCTGGCCCTGGCTGGCGCCTTACTTCAAACGCGCTGACACCCTTCGGTCCGATCAGCTTCAAGCCCACCCCGACCGCGCCGAGCTGTTCGGGGTGCTGAAGGAACAGGTCGCCGGTTTGTCGGTGGCCAAGGTCAAGGTGTACGACCTGAACGGCCGCACGGTGTTTTCAACCGAAGCCAAACAAATCGGCGAAGACAAAAGCGGCAATGCCGGTTTTCAAGCCGCGCGCCGCGGCGAGGTGACGAGCGAGCTGACGCACCGTGACCAGTTCAGCGCCTTCGAACGGACCATCGAAAACAGCGACCTGCTGTCCACCTACATCCCGATGTACCGCGTGGCGAATGGCCCGGTCGTGGCTGTGTTCGAGGTGGATGACGACGTCACGCCGTTCTTGCAGCGTATCGCGCAGACGCAACGGCGGCTGATCGTCGGTGTGTGCCTGATCCTGAGCCTGTTGTATGGCGTGCTGTTCTTCATCGTGCGCCATGCCGACCGAATCATCCGGCGGCAGTACCGCGAGCGCGAACTGGCTGAAGAAGCCCTGCGCAGTGCACAGGCCCTGCTGGAACAGCGCGTGGCCGAGCGCACCACTGAGCTGGCCCGCGCGAACCACGGGCTCGAGATGGAGGTCGCCGAACGCCGCATCGTCGAGCAGCGTGTCACCCACATGGCGCACCACGACGTGCTGACCGGGCTGCCCAACCGCACCCTGTTGACCGACCGTGTGGACCAGGCCATCGCGCGCGCCAACCGCAGCGGCGGCAAGCTGGCGGTGCTGTTCCTTGACCTTGACCGCTTCAAGAACATCAACGACTCGCTTGGTCATTCGGTCGGTGACCAACTGCTGCAAGCGGTGTCGAAACGGCTTTCGGCCTGTCTGCGCAACGAAGACACCGCCGCGCGATTGGGCGGCGACGAGTTCATCGTCAGCCTGCCCCAGGTGGCCGGTGGCAGCGAAGCCGCCAACGTGGCGGCGCGCATCTTGGCCGAGCTGAGCAAGCCCTTCAGCGTCTGCGGCCACGAACTGCCGGCCGAAGCCAGCATCGGCATTGCCCTCTACCCCGACGACGGCGACAACACGCTCACGCTGATGCGCAACGCCGACACGGCCATGTACCACGCCAAGGAAGCGGGGCGTGGCAACTGCCAGTTCTTCAGCCCGTCGATGAACGTGCGGGTGAACCACCGCTTGTCCACCGAAACCAGCCTGCGCCGCGCGCTTGACCACGGCGAGTTCAGCGTGCATTACCAACCGTTGATCGAGCTGGGCACCGAACGCATCGTGGGCGCCGAAGCCTTGCTGCGTTGGCCGCAGAAAGACAACCGCATCGTGTCGCCGGCAGAGTTCATTCCGGTGGCTGAAGAAACCGGCCTGATCGTGCCGCTGGGCGAATGGGTGCTGCGCGAAGCCTGTGCCCAAGCCCGCGCCTGGCAACAACTGCAGCCCGGCGTGCGGGTGGCGGTCAACCTGTCGGCAAGGCAGTTCAGGCAGAAGGGCCTGGTCGGCATCGTCGAACAGGCGCTGCGCGACAGCGGCCTCGACGCCGACCTGCTGGAGCTCGAGCTGACCGAAAGCATGCTCATGCACCACGCCGACGACGCGGTGCAGACCCTCGGGCAGCTCGACGACATGGGCGTGCGTTTGGCGATCGACGATTTCGGCACCGGCTATTCGAGCCTGTCGTACCTGAAGCGATTCCCGATCCACACCTTGAAGATCGACCGCTCGTTCGTGAACGACATCAGCACCGACCCTGACGACGCGGCCATCGTCACCGCCATCGTCGCCATGGGGCATGGGCTGAACCTCGATGTCTTGGCCGAGGGCGTTGAGACCGAGGCGCAGGCCGCCTTTTTGCGGTCGTTGTCGTGCGACCTCGCGCAAGGCTTTCATTTCGGGCGCCCCATGCCCGCCACTGATTTCACGCTGCGCCTGGGTGCCGAGGCCGCAGCGGCGAGGTGTGTGGCACCGCAGTCCAAGCGCATGTCTTTCCCGGGGGCGGGCCGCTTGGGGTAAAGGGGCCTCGCTTCTAGGAGCCTGTCGGACTTGGGGCGTCGAAGCGAAATTTGGGCTCAGCGAGGACAGTTTTTGCCGGGTTCGCAGGCCCATAGCCGTAGCTATGGGCCAAGAAGCCGGTGAAAAATGGACCGCTGCGGCCAAATTGCAGCCGACGCTCCCCCAGCCCGACAGGCTCCTAGCGCTGCACCACCGCGCCGATCTCGATCTGAAGCCCGGTGGTGCCCGGCGCCACAGGCGCCGACTGGCCTTGCAAGTCGCCGTTGCGCGGCTGCCCTTCACCGCTCTTGCTGACCCGCGCGGTGACGATGACCTTGGAATACGCCGACACCTTGGCCGACGACCACATCGCCATGCTGTCGTCGAGCGTGAACTGAATCGGCAGGTCTTTGACCTGCTTGCGTATGACCGCCAGGGGCACGGGCGGCCCGTCCACCGCACGCGCATAAACAAACACGGTGTCGCCAGGGCTGGCGCGCGCGGCCAGCGCACCTGCCAGGGTGACAGTGCCCCGGATGCCGGCGCCGCTGGCGGCTGATGCCGGCACGGCTGCATCAGCCGAAGCCGCGGCGGCCGACAGAAACGCCAACTGGCGGGCTTCGACCACGCTGCGCCGGGCCTTCTGCGCCACCGGGTCGTCGGCCGGGGCCACGGCGATGAGCGCGTCCCAGTGGGCCACGGCGGCCGTGTAGTCCTTGCGGTCGAACGCGGCGGTGGCGGCCAGCGACAAGGCCTTGCGCTGGGTTGGGTCGAGGGCCAGCGCGCGCTGCAGCAAAACGGTGGGTTCGCCGTCCAGGTTGCCGTTGTTGGCCACCGCGCGGGCTTCGGCGAAGTCGGCCAGCAAGGCGGCGTCGTTGTCGCGCAGGGCGATGGCCTTGCCGAAGGCGGTCACCGCTTCCGAATGGCGGTTCATGGCGGTGTGGATGCGCGCCAGCGTCGCCCAGCCCTCGGCGTCGCTCGGGCGTGACTTCAAGCGTGCCCGCAACGCGTCGGCCGCCGCCACCAACTGCTCGGGGCTCATGGCCTGACGCTCGGCAGCCGTTGCGCCCAGTGCCGTCATGCCGCTTGAAGACGTGTTGGATGGCCCGAACGCGCCCCAGGCCCACCAGCCCAGCCCCACCAACGCCGCCAGCAAGACTGCCAGCGACACCGCCGTGCCGAAGCGAGACCACCGAATGACGCGGCGGGGTGATTGACGAACCAAAGGTTTGGGCGCCGGGGCAGATGCGGATGCGACCGTTGAGGCGGGAGGCTCTGCGCCGGAGGCGGCGCCTGCCGGAGCGTCGGCCATTGCGTCGGCCGGTGCCGCGTTCATCACCGCATCGACCAGCCGGCGTTCCAGCCGTGCCGCGTGTTCGGCGTACTGCCCGTCGTTCACGAAGCCGGTGGTGTGCAGGTCTCGAAGCTCTTGCAGCAGCCTGCGGGTGGTCTGGACTTCGTCACTCATCGCCGTATTTCATCACGGCATGAAGGCGCACCACGTCGTGCGGCACGCACCAGATTCGCAGCCAGAACCCCCATCGCCTATGTTTGAAGTGAACACCCGCATGCGCCTACGGTGCAACCCTGATGAGAACTGCACCGAAAAAGAGCAATATTCTTGACTAATTTTCGGAACGATCGCCGGCCCTGCACCTTGCCCTGGCCCCGAAACAAGGGGCCATTTACCAGGAACGATCATGGATGCCATCAGTACAATCCCGCATTTCTCTGAATCGATCGAGAGTGAGCAGGACATGTTGCGCAAGCCCAGCAAGAGCGAGCAAACCCTCGCCGCGATCGTGAACGCCGCGAAAGAAATCTCTTACCGCTGCGGGCTGTTGAACCTGACGCTCAACGCCGTGGCCAGCCGGCTCGACATCAGCAAAAGCGGCGTTTTCGTGCGCGCGGGTTCTCTTGAGAACCTGCAGATCCTGGTGCTTGAAAGCTACGAAAAGAACTTTGTCGAATCGGTCTACGAACCGGCGATGCTCGAAGCGCGTGGCCTGCCCCGCCTGAACACGCTGATGGAGCGCTGGATGGAATGCAGCCCCGACATGAAGGCGCTGATCATTTCGCACTATTCAGCCACCGCCTACGAAGACGACACCCACAGCGTCACCGAATTGAAGGCCCGGCTGACCCAGGGCGCGACGCGCTGGCGCGATATGTTGGCCTACCAGGTGCGCCAAGCCGTGGACGAAGGCCATCTGCGCTCCGACACCGACCCCGGCCAACTGGTGTTCGAACTGTCCGGGATGATGTCGGGCTACATGTACGACACCCACCGCCGCCAAGACCCCCTGAGCATGGCGCGCATTCACCGCGCTTATGCGCGGCTGATGTCCACCTACCTCAGCTTCCCCGACGGATCGACCGAGGGCGCGCACAGCGCGCTATCTGCCACCATGTCTGCCACCGCTTCCGCCACCACGCCTGCCACTGCGTAGGCCACCGCGTCATCCGCCATGCCAGGGCGCTAGCAAGCGCACCTTCTTCATCGCCAGCGACGCCGCCGCGTTGCGCGTCTCGACCCCGAGCTTCTGGAACACATGCTCCAGGTGCTTCTTCACGGTGGCGGGGCTGCTGCCCAAGATGTCGCCGATGTCGCGGTTGGTCTTGCCCTTGACCACCCAATACAGCACCTCGCCCTCGCGCAGGGTGAGCTTGAAGGCCTGAACCACCGCCTCAACCACGGCCGCGTCCGACACCTCGCGCATCACGATCAACCAGTCGTCGTCGCTGGTGCGTTCTTGCAGTGAAAAGACAAGCTGGCGCGCGTCGCGGCTGACGGTCAGCGGCTTCAGCTCTTCGCCTTGCGCCGCCAGCTCGGCTTGCCCGCCCAGCCACAGCAGCAACTCATCGGGCACCTGGCCTGCCGCCAAACCGAAGTAGGTGTGCATCAGTTCGCGGGCCAGCGGGGTCTGCCACACGGCCTTGGCGGGGGTATTCAACTCAAACCGCGTGCCGGCGTTGGCCCCCACCGCCACATCGGCCACATGAATGGCCATGGTCGCGTGGCCGAAGGCATCGAGTGCGTTGCGGGCTTGTCGTGCCTGCCGCGCGCTCTGCAGGTGCACCGCCATGCGCGCAAGCACTTCTTGCGGGCGGATCGGCTTGGTGACGTAGTCCACCCCGCCCGCAGCGAAGGCGGCCACCACGTGCTCGGTCTCGGTCAGGCCGGTCATGAAGATGATGGGGATGTGCGCCGTCTCGGCCTGCGCCTTCAGGCGGCGTGCCACCTCGAAGCCGTCCATGCCGGGCATGAGCGCGTCGAGCAGCACGATGTCAGGCAGTGCCTGCGCGGCGCGTTGCAAGGCGCTTTCGCCATTCATGGCCACCAGCACCATGTAGCCCGACTCGTCGAGCGCGTCGTGCAACACCGAGAGGTTGTCGGGCACGTCATCGACGATCAGCACCACGTCGCAGTTGCCACGATCAGGAAGTTTGTCGTTCATCTCAGAAGGTGTGAATGAATTCGGCATGCGCGAGCAGGCCGTGAAAACGGTCCTCGTCAAGGCGCAAAGCACAGCCGTAGCTCGGGCTGCGGCGAGCATTTGCAACGCCGAGGAGGGCAGTTTTGGCGGTATGAGCGGGCATGTTGGATTCGTTCATACCTTCTCAGGAAGGCTGCCGCTCATCGAGTGCTTTTTTGATCAGTCGCGTCATGGCGTCGAGCTGGAACTGCCGCGCCAGCCCGCGCAGGTGCTGAACGAAGCTGCCGCAGGCGGCGTCTTCGGCCTCGATCTGGTCGAGCTTTTTCACGATGCCGCGAAAGTAGCCCAGGCCAACAAGCTCTTGCAGGGCCTTGAGCGACGCCTCGCCCGGCAGCACCCAGGCAGGCGACGCTTCCGGCTCGGCGGGTGCGTCAGCCGGTGGCGCCTCGACCCATTCGAGCTTGAGCCGCGAGCCCAGCCAGTCGAGCAATTCGCTCACCCTCACCGGCTTCAACACGAAGTCGTCGCTGCGAATGCCGACGTCGTTGTCGAGGTCCTTGTCGAAGGCATTGCCCGACACCACGGCGATGGGCGCGGTGCTCAGGCCCTGGGTGCGAATGGCGCGAATCGTGGCCCAGCCGTCGATGCCCGGCATGGCGAGGTCCATCAGAATGGCGTCGGGCGCGAAGCCCGGCACCAGCTCCAGGCATTCGTGGCCCGACGCCGCCTGGCGCAGCTCGAAGCCCAGCGGCTGAAGCACGCTCACGAGCAGGGTGCGGTCAACCTCTTCGTTGTCCACCACCAGGATGCGGCGGCGTTCGCCACGGTAGCCCGTGCGGCTGACGCGCGGCACTTCAAGCGCCGCCAGCGCGTCGCTCACCTCGGGCAAAAAGAGGCGGATGCGAAACAGCGTGCCGCCGCTCGGCCCACCGGGCGCGGCCTGCGACGCGAGCTGGCTCTTGACCGTCATCTCGCCGCCCATCAAGTCGGTCAGCATCTTGCTGATGGTCAGGCCCAGGCCGGTGCCGCCACTGGCCGCGGCGCTGGCTTCAGAACCGCGCGCGAAGGGCTCGAACACCTGCTCGATCTCTTCCGGCGCAATGCCGGGGCCGGTGTCCTCGATCTCGAACACCGCCATCTGGCGCGCATAACTCACACGAAACACCACCCGCCCGGTGTGCGTGAACTTGACCGCGTTGCCCAGCACGTTGATGAGGATCTGCCGCAGCCGCTTTTCGTCGGCACGCACCACCGACGGCAACGTGGCGCTCGGCTCGTGCTGAAACTGGATGCCCTTGCCCGCCGCCTGCAGCTCGAACATGCGGGCGATCTGCTGCACGCAGTCGACGAAGCGCATGGGCTTCGATTCGAGCCGCAACTTGCCGCCTTCGATGCGGGCGATGTCGAGCGTGCCTTCGATCAACGACAGCAAATGGTCGCCCCCCCGCCGGATCACGCTGACCGCCTGCTTGCGGTGCGGCGGGATCGACGGGTCTTCTTCCAGCAACTGCGCATAACCCAGGATGCTGTTGAGCGGCGTGCGCAGCTCGTGGCTCACGGTGGTGATGTAGCGGCTCTTGGCCTGATTGGCCAGGTCGGCACTGCGCTTGGCCTGCTGCAGTTGTTCATCGGTGCGGCGGTGGGAATCAATCTCGCGGCGCAACACCAGCGTCTGCTCGTGCAGGGCCTGCGTCTGGCGGTTCGATTCCTCCTGCGCCACCTGCCGGCTCTTGTGCGTCAACACCAGCCACCACGCCACGATGCCGCTCACCAGCAGCAGCGCCGCAAACGCCTTCAGCAGGCCGAGCCGCAACGACGGCGCCAAGGTGGGCGCCAGCTCGCCGAGGGTGCGCAGTTCCTGGTGGTACAGCAGGCCGAACAGGCCCGCCAAGGCCGGCACCACCACGGCCATCAACAGCAGGTAGTGGCCGAGGCCGGTGTCGATGTAAGGCCAGGCGCGGCGCGGCAGCACGGCACGCAAGGCACGGCCCCATTGCGACGCCAACCGCGCTTCGGGCTTGCACAGATCGTGGCAGCGCGCGTCGAGCGAACAACACAGCGAGCAGATGTTGCCCAGGTAGGCCGGGCAATGCGCCAGGTCGTCCGACTCATACGCCCGCTCGCAGATCACGCAGTGCTGCAAGCCCGTGAACAAACCCTTCACGGGCGCGGCCTGGCGCGCCCAGGGCCGCCGCGCGTTGCCGGGGCCAGGCGACTGCGGGTGATCGGCGCGGGCGATGTAGTAACGCCCGCGTGTCAGCCAGGCCATCAATGGCGACATCACGAAGGCCGTGACGAGCGCGATGAACGCTGAAAACGCCTGCGCCAGCGGCCCCAGAAAACCCAGATGGGCCACCACCGACAGCACCGACGCCACCGCCATCGCCACCACACCGACCGGGTTCACGTCGTACAAGTGCGCGCGCTTGAATTCGATGCCAGGTGGCGACAAACCGAGCGGCTTGTTGATCACGAGGTCGGCCACCACGGCCATCATCCAGGCGATGGCGATGTTGGAATACAGCCCCAGCACGCCGCCCAGCGCCTGGAACACGTTCAGCTCCATCAGCATCAGCGCGATCAGCGTGTTGAACACCACCCACACCACGCGCCCCGGGTGGCTGTGCGTCAACCGCGCAAAGAAGTTCGACCACGCCAGCGAACCCGCATAGGCATTGGTCACATTGATCTTCAACTGCGAGATCACCACGAACAGCGCGGTGGCCGCGATGGCCCAGCCGATGTTCGGGAACACGTACTCGTAGGCCGCGAGGTACATCTGGTTCGGATCGACCGCGCGGTCGGCCGGCACCGAGTGGCTGATGGCCAGGTAAGCCAGCAGCGCGCCGCCCAGCATCTTGACGACCCCCAGCACCACCCACCCCGGCCCGCCGATCAACACACCGGCCCACCAGCGCTTCGCATTGCTCGGCCGTGCGGCGCTGGCGTCGCGCTTGTCGATCCTTTCGGGCATGAAGCGCAGGTAGTCGGCCTGCTCGCCCATCTGCGTGATGAGCGCGATGCCCACCGTCATGGCCGAGCCGAAGAAATAGAGGTTGAACTGGGAACCTTGTCCCTCGCTTCCACCGTAGTTCACCAGGTCACGCAGCACACCCGGGTTGTGCTGGAACACATAGACATAGGGAACGATCAGCAGCACCAGCCACAGCGGTTGTGTCCACACCTGCAAGCGGCTGATGGCCGTCACCCCGTGCGTGACCAGCGGGATGACCACCAGCGCACAGATCAAGTAGCCCCAGGCTGGCGGGATGTCGAACGCAAGCTCCAACGCGTAGGCCATGATGGCCGCCTCGAGCGCGAAGAAGATGAAGGTGAAGCTCGCGTAGATCAGCGAGGTGAGCGTGGAACCGATGTAGCCGAAGCCGGCGCCCCGCGTCAGCAAGTCCATGTCGAGGCCGTACTTGGCGGCGTAGACGCTGATCGGCAGCCCGGCCAGGAAGATCACCAGCCCCGTGGCCACGATGGCCCAGAAGGCGTTCAAAAAACCGTAGTCCACCAGCAGCGTGGCGCCCACCGCTTCGAGCACCAGGAACGAGGCCGCGCCGAAAGCTGTGTTGGCCACGCGCATCTCGGACCACTTGCGAAAGCTGCGCGGCGTGAAGCGCAACGCGTAGTCTTCCATCGTCTCGCGGGCGACCCAGCTGTTGTAGTCGCGCCGCACCTTCACCACCCGCTGAACGGCGTTCTGAACGACGTCACCCGTGCCTTCCGGCGGTGCCGGGGCCAGCACGGCGGGGCCCAGGGCCGGTGGGGTGGAACGGTTCATGCTCGGGATTATCACGACGCCTGCCCGCCGGGTCACCCGCCGAATGCGGGCTGGCAGCCTCGGGCAAACAGCCGTTCCGGCCCGCGAACACCGACCTTAAGATTCGCCACCCCACTCCCCCCACGCCCCATGGAACTGACCCCGCGCGAGAAGGACAAGCTGCTGATCTTCACCGCCTCACTGCTGGCCGAACGCCGCAAGGCGCGCGGCCTGAAGCTCAACTACCCCGAATCGGTGGCCCTCATCAGCGCCGCCATCATGGAAGGCGCCCGCGACGGCAAGACGGTCGCCGCGTTGATGAGCGAAGGCAAGACCATCCTGACCCGCGCCGACGTGATGGAAGGCGTGGCCGAGCTGATCCCCGAGATCCAGGTCGAAGCCACCTTCCCCGACGGCACCAAGCTGGTGACGGTGCATCAGCCCATCGCTTGAGTCTTCCTTCTTGAGCCCCTCTGCTTGAGCCCTCTACTCTCGCCACAGCCCGTTCAACCGGAGACCTTTGGATGACCTCGATCACGTCCCTTCCCCTTCGCACCCTGGCGCTGGCCACCTGTGCCACGCCCGCCCTGGCCTTCGCCCACACCGGGGCCGACGCGGGCCATGTGCACACCGCAACCCAAGCGCTGTTCGCCGGCTTCACCCACCCGCTGCAGGGGCTGGACCACCTGGCCGCCATGCTCGCGCTGGGTGTGTGGAGCGCTCTCTCCGCACGCCGCGTATGGGCCGCACCACTGGCCTTCACGGGCGCCCTGCTGGTGGGCGCCGTGCTCGGCCTGATGGGCGTGGCGCTGCCGGCTGTTGAGCCCATGGTGGCCGCGTCGCTGTTGGCGACCGGGCTGCTGGTGGCTGTGCAAGCCAAGCTGCCAGCACTCGCAGGCGCCGCATTGGCCGCAGGCTTTGCGCTGTTCCACGGCGCGGCGCACGGCACCGAGCTGGCGGGCCCGCATGCGGCGATCGCGCTGGCCGGCATGTTGGCCGCGACCGCCTTGCTGCACCTCGCAGGCATCGGCCTCGGCCTGTTGCTGCGCGAGCGCCATGTGTGGCTGCCCCGCTTGGCCGGTGCCGGCGTGGCGCTGTTCGGCGCTGCCTTGTTGATCGCGTGAAGGAGCCCACATGATCCCCGGCGAACTGTTCACCGACGGCCCCGACATCGAGATCAACGTCGGCTACCGAGCCATCACCCTGGTGATTGAAAACAGCGGCGACCGACCCGTGCAGGTGGGCTCGCACTACCACTTCGCAGAGACCAACCCGGCACTCAAGTTCGACCGCGCCGCCGCACGCGGCATGCGGCTGAACATCGCCAGCGGTACGGCCGTGCGCTTCGAGCCCGGCCAGCAACGCACGGTCGAACTGGTCGACTACGCGGGCGAACGCAAGGTGTATGGGTTTCGGGGCGAAGTTCAGGGAGCGCTTTGAGCCCCGCACGCTCAACATGTTTTCGCATTCCTCCAGTCCCGTTCGGACTGAGCCTGTCGAAGTCCTCGCTCGCGGACTCTGCCGCTGAACACGGCCCTTCGACAGGCTCAGGGCGAACGGAGCGGGTGAACCAGAAATGATCCGTTGAACAGAGCACAGACATGGCAACCATCAACCGACGCGCCTATGCCGAGATGTTCGGCCCCACCACTGGCGACCGCGTGCGGCTCGCTGACACGGGCTTGATCGTCGAGGTCGAAAAAGACTTCACCCTCAGCGCCGGCACCTACGGCGAAGAGGTCAAATTCGGCGGGGGCAAGACCATCCGCGACGGCATGGGCCAGAGCCAGCGGCTGGCCAAAGACGTGGCCGACACCGTGATCACCAACGCGTTGATCATCGACCACTGGGGCATCGTCAAAGCCGACATCGGCTTGAAGCACGGCCGCATCACCGGCATCGGCAAAGCCGGCAACCCCGACGTGCAACCAGGGGTCGACATTGTCATCGGCCCCGGCACCGAAATCATCGCGGGCGAAGGCAACATCGTCACCGCTGGCGGCGTGGACACCCACATCCACTTCATCTGCCCACAGCAGATTGAAGAAGCGCTGATGAGCGGCGTGACCACCATGCTCGGCGGTGGCACCGGCCCGGCCACCGGCACCTTTGCCACCACCTGCACGCCCGGGCCTTGGTACATCCACCAGATGCTCAAGGCGGCCGAGGCCTTCCCGATGAACCTGGGCTTCCAGGGCAAGGGCAACGCCAGCCTGCCCGGCCCACTCGATGAACAAATCGAAGCCGGCGCCTATGGCCTGAAGCTGCACGAAGACTGGGGCACCACGCCGGCCGCCATCGACAACTGCCTGAGCGTGGCCGACCGCTACGACGTGCAGGTGACCATCCACACCGACACACTGAACGAGTCGGGCTTTGTGGAAAGCACCATCGACGCCTTCAAGGGCCGCACCATCGCCACCTTCCACACCGAAGGCGCGGGCGGCGGGCATGCGCCCGACATCATCAAAGCGGCCGGCCTGCCCAACGTGCTGCCGTCGTCCACCAACCCGACGATGCCGTTCACGGTGAACACCATCGACGAACACCTCGACATGCTGATGGTGTGCCACCACCTCGATGCGTCGATCGCCGAAGACCTGGCCTTCGCCGAAAGCCGCATCCGTCGCGAGACCATTGCGGCCGAAGACATCCTGCACGACATCGGCGTGTTCTCGATGATGTCGTCCGACAGCCAGGCCATGGGGCGTGTGGGCGAGGTGATCATCCGCACCTGGCAGACCGCGCACAAGATGAAGCAGCAGCGCGGCACGCTGAGCGAAGACAACGCGCGGCACGACAACTTCCGCGTCAAGCGCTACATCGCCAAGTACACGATCAACCCGGCCATCACGCAGGGCATCTCGCACGAGGTGGGCTCGGTCGAACTCGGCAAGCTGGCCGACCTGGTGCTGTGGAAGCCCGCCTTCTTCGGCGTCAAGCCCTCGCTGATCTTGAAAGGCGGCTTCATTGCCGCAGCGGCCATGGGCGACCCGAACGCGTCGATCCCGACGCCGCAGCCAGTGCACTACCGGCCCATGTTCGGCTCGTACGCAGGCGCCATGCACGACACCTCGGTGACCTTCATGTCGCAAGCGGGCATCGACCTGGGCGTGCACGAGAAGCTTGGCCTGAAGCGCCGCGCCGTGGCCGTGAAGAACACACGCACCATCAGCAAGGCCGACATGGTGCACAACTTCGGCACCCCCAAGATCGAGGTGGACCCGCAGACCTACGAGGTGCGCGCCGACGGTGTGCTGCTGACGTGTGAACCCGCCACTGAGTTGCCGATGGCACAGCGCTACTTTCTGTTCTGAATTTCCGGCTCAGCCCCACGCGGGTTCACCCACAGCGGCGAACCCGCGCGGCTTTTTCGAGGCAACCGGCGGGTGCAATGCCCGCCCTGCGAGCCCACGGCCCCCAACTGACAGAATCGGCGCCCCGGCTTTCGCCGGCTTCCTTGCTTCGCCATGCACACCGCCCCCATGCTCCAAGACATCAAGAAGACCCTGTGGGCCACCGCTGACAAGCTGCGCGCCAACATGGACGCCGCCGAGTACAAGCACCTGGTGCTCGGCCTCATCTTCGTCAAGTACATCTCTGACACCTTCAACGCCAAGCGTGACGAGTTGACCCGCCGCTTCGCCGACGAAGACGACGAGTTCTTCCTGCCCGACAGCACGCCCGAGCTGCTGGCCCAAGAGCTGGAAGAGCGCGACTATTACACCGCCGACAACGTGTTCTGGGTGCCCGAAGCCGCGCGCTGGGAGGCGCTGCGCGCCGCCGCCAAGCAAGCCGACATCGGCAAGCGCATCGACAACGCGCTCTCGCTGATCGAGGCCGAGAACCCCAAGCTCAAGGGCATTCTCGATAAACGTTTTGCCCGTGCGCAGCTGCCCGACGGAAAGCTGGGCGAGCTGGTCGGTGTCCACCATCGGCTTCGGCTCAACCCCCGGCGAGGCGCGCGACATCTTGGGCCAGGTGTACGAATACTTTCTGGGCATGTTTGCCAACGCCGAAGGCAAACGGGGTGGGCAGTTCTACACACCGCGCAGCATCGTCAAGACGCTGGTGGCCGTGCTCGCGCCGCACCACGGCAAGGTGTACGACCCGTGCTGCGGCTCCGGCGGCATGTTTGTGCAGAGCGAAGAGTTCATTGAAGCGCATGGCGGCAAGCTCGGCGACGTGGCCATCTACGGCCAAGAGGCCAACCCCACCACCTGGCGCCTCGCCGCCATGAACCTGGCCATCCGGGGCATCGACTTCAACCTGGGCCGCGAACCCGGCGACACTTTCACCCGCAACCAGCACCCCGATCTGCGGGCCGACTTCATTCTGGCCAACCCGCCCTTCAACATCAGCGACTGGTGGCACGCCAGCCTGACCGGCGACGCGCGCTGGCACTACGGCGACCCGCCCGCCGGCAACGCCAACTACGCCTGGCTGCAGCACATCCTGCACCACCTCAAGCCCGGCGGCCGTGCCGGCATCGTGCTCGCCAACGGCAGCATGAGCAGCAGCCAGAACAATGAGGGCCAGATTCGCGCCGCGATGGTCGACGCCGACGTGGTGGAAGTGATGGTCGCGCTGCCGGGGCAGTTGTTCTTCAACACGCAAATTCCGGCCTGCCTGTGGTTCCTGGCGAAGGGCAAGCGGGTGCGGCAGGGCGAGGTGCTGTTCATCGACGCGCGCAAGTTGGCGGTGATGATCAGCCGCGTGCAGTGCGAGCTGACGGATGCGGTGATCGACGGCATCGCAGGGACCGTGGCCGCGTGGCGCGGTGAGGCCGGTGCGAGCGAGTACGCCGATGTGGCGGGCTACTGCCGCAGCGTGAAGCTGACCGAGATCGCCAAACACGGGCACGTACTGACGCCGGGGCGGTATGTGGGGGCAGAGGCTGCGGAGGACGATGACGAAGACTTCGTTGCCAAGATGC
>JAYSYW010000324.1:0-6994 GCA_043727255.1 Rhizobacter sp.
AATCCATCCACAGCTTCGGGGCGTCGCAGCAGCCTGGCGCGCAGGCCTGGAAACCGCGTCTGCAGGCGAGCCTGCAATTGGGTCGCAGCGGCCTGCAATGCGGACTCGTCAGCGACCTTCGCTCGATAGTAGATGAACAACTCGCGCACGATGTCCCCAAGGAAAAGGGCAGTGTGAACTGTTCCCGGGGACGGCGGGAAGCTTGCGTGGGGAGGCCCTAAATGCAGGCCGCGCTTCGTGCGGTATTCACGCGGCAACTTCCAGCGGCACGTCGTAGGGCATGGCCTCGCGCTGCAACACGGGGCCATCGGCGGCGCCCAGGTGAAGGCTGCCTTCGTGCAACGCGGCCAGCTTGACTTCGGCGAGCAGGGTGCTGCCAGCGCCGCCCAGGCGCGGCGCGGCATTGGCCACCAGGCCGGCGGGTTGGCCGGGGTCGGCGCTGTGAAAGATCTCTTGGCCGGCGCGGGCTTGGCCCTCGGTGCTGAACAAGAAGCTGCGGCGCTTGGTGGTGCCGCGGTATTGGCTGCGTGCCACCACTTCCTGGCCGGGGTAGCAGCCCTTCTTGAAGTCCACGCCGCCCAGCAACTCGAAGTTGAGCATTTGCGGCACGAATTGGTCCACCGTGGCGGCCTCGATCGTGGGCACGCCGCTGTTCACTTCACCCAGGCGCCAGTCGTCGAGCGACAAGGCCTGCACCGGGGGCGCCGCCACCGATGCATCGGCCGCCCACAAGAAGCGCGCTGTGCCCAGCGCATCGGGCAGGCGCAACACGGTGGCGTCGCCAAATTCGGTTTTGCCCCAAACGGGCAATTCGGCCGCATGGCTGCCCAGCATGCCGACGGCGGAGGGGCCGGCCAGGCCGAACAGGCGGACCTCGGCGCTGGCGTCGCTCAGCTTGCACTTCGAGCGCAGCACGAACATGGTCAGACGCTTGAGCGTGGCGGCCAGCAAGTCGGCGCTGCAGGCCAGCAGCACCTCGTCGTCCCCGCGCTTGCAGGCGATGAAACTTGCCAGCAAACGGCCCTTGGCTGAACAGTAGCCCGCGAGCCGCGCGTGGTCTTGGTCGAGGTGGGTGATGTCGTTCGTCAACTGGCCATGAAGGAAGGCCGCAGCCTCACTTCCGTGGGCGCGAATGACGCCCCAGTGGGCCAGCGCCACGGTGCCGTCGAGTGGGTTTGGACTTGTCATGCGGCGATTATCATCACCGCCCATGTCCATGTTCAATGCCTCTCTGTGAAAGCCTTGCGCAGCTTGATCTTGCTGGTTCTGCTGGGGGGTTTGTTGCTGGCAGGCGGCGTGGCGTGGTGGCTGCAGCACCCGCTGAACCTCGCTGCCGATTCGGTCGAGGTGTCGATCGAACCCGGCTCAACACCCCGCGAGGTGGCCGCCCTGTGGGCCCAGGCCGGTGTGCAGGCTTCACCCATGCTGCTGTATGAATGGTTCCGCTGGTCGGGCCAGGCCCGCAAGATCCGCGCGGGCAGCTACCAGATCGGCCAAGGCACCACG
The DNA here is from genome assembly GCA_043727255.1 of Rhizobacter sp. Lineage (GTDB taxonomy): Bacteria > Pseudomonadota > Gammaproteobacteria > Burkholderiales > Burkholderiaceae_C > Rhizobacter. The sequence continues at coordinate 1,507 of JAYSYW010000324.1, forward strand.
CCTCGCGCGCTGCTCGACAAGATGGTGCGCGGCGACCAGGTCATGGCCACGGTGCGCCTCATCGAAGGCTGGACCTTCCGCCAGTTCCGCACCGAACTCTCGTCGGCCGACAGCCTGAAGCAGACCACCTCCTTGATGACCGATGCCGAGTTGATGGCAGCGATTGGCGCCACCGGCATGGCACCCGAAGGCCGCTTCTACCCAGACACCTATGCCTACAGCAAGGGTGCGAGCGACCTGGTCGTGCTCAAGCGCGCTTTCCACGCCATGCAGCGCCAGCTTGACGCAGCCTGGGAGCAGCGCGCGCGAGACACACCATTGAAGCGTCCCGATGAAGCCTTGATCCTCGCTTCGATCGTCGAGAAAGAAACGGGCACCGCCAGCGACCGGGGCCGCGTCGCCGGAGTGTTTGTGAACCGGCTGCGCATCGGCATGCCTTTGCAGACCGACCCGACGGTCATCTACGGCCTGGGCGAGCGTTTCGACGGCAACCTGCGCAAGCGCGATCTGCAAACCGACACGCCGTACAACACCTACACCCGCGGCGGCTTGCCGCCCACGCCGATCGCCATGCCGGGCAAGGCCGCATTGATGGCGACGGTGCGCCCAGAGTCCACACGCGCGCTGTACTTCGTGGCGCGTGGCGATGGCAGCAGCCACTTCAGCGAAACCTTGGCCGAGCACAATCGCGCCGTCAACCAATTCCAGCGCTGAGCCTTCAGCCGAAAGCCGCATGGCAGCACGTTTCATCACCTTTGAAGGCATCGACGGCGCCGGCAAGTCCACCCACATCGAAGCGCTGGCCGAGCGCATGCGCCAAGCCGGCCAACAGGTGGTGTGCACGCGCGAGCCCGGCGGCACGCCACTGGCCGAACAACTGCGCGAGCTGGTCTTGCATTCACCGATGGACGCGCTGACCGAAGCGCTGCTCGTGTTCGCCGCCCGGCACGACCACGTGCAGCAAGTCATCGCACCGGCCCTGGCCCAAGGGCACACCGTCGTGTCCGATCGCTTCACCGATGCCACCTTTGCCTACCAAGGCGGCGGGCGCGGCTTCGACCTGCAGGTGCTGCGCACCCTCGAAGCCTGGGTGCAGCAAGAACTTCAGCCCACCCTGACGCTCTGGTTCGACCTGCCCGCCGAATTGGCGGCCGAGCGGCGCGCGGCCGCCCGTTCACCCGACCGCTTCGAGCAGCAAGACGTGGCCTTCTTCGAGCGCGTGCGAGCCGGCTACCAAGCCCGCATGGACGCCTCGCCGGCACGCTTCGTCCGCATCGACGCCACGCAATCACGCGACGCCGTGTGGGCGCAGGTGGTGGCAACCTTGGAGCAACGCGGGTGGTAGGCGCTGACGGCCACCTGCCGCTGCCGTGGCTGGCCGAACCCTTGCGCCATGCCCTGCACAGCCAGCGCGGCCATGCGCTGCTGATTCACGGCCCGCAAGGCATCGGCCAGTTCGAGTTGGCGTTGACGCTGGCGCAGGCATGGCTGTGCGAAACCCGGCCGAAAGACAAACCCTGCGGCGTGTGCGCGAGTTGCCGCCTGGTGCAATCGCATTCACACCCCGACCTGCTGGTGCTGCTGCCCGAAGCCTTGCGCGCTGGGCTGGGCTGGGGCGCGGGTGAAGATGAAGGCGAGGGCGAAACCAAGGCAAGCAAGGCCAAGCCCAGCAAAGAGATCAAGGTTGAGGCGGTGCGCACGGCGGTGTCGTTCGCGCAGACCACCTCGGCGCGCGGGCTGGGCAAGGTGGTGCTGGTCCACCCCGCCGAACGCATGAACGCCATCGCGGCCAACACCTTGCTCAAGACGCTGGAAGAACCCCCCGGCGAAGCGCGCTTCGTGCTGAGCTGCGGCGCACCCGACGCGCTGCTGCCGACCATCCGCAGCCGCTGCCAGGCGGTGCCGCTCGCGCTGCCGCCCAAAGACGCGGCGCTGGCCTGGCTCGCATCAAACCAGGTGGCACAGCCCGATGTGATGTTGGCGGCTTCGGGCGGGCAACCGCTCGACGCGTTGGAGTGGGTGCGCGAAGGCATCGACGCCGTGGCTTGGCTGCGCCTGCCCAAGCAAGTGGCCGCAGGTGACGCGGGCGGGTTGGCCGCATGGCCGTTGCCGCGTCTGCTCGACGCCTTGCACAAGCTTTGCCATGACGCGATGTGTTTGAGCTGCGGCGCGGCGCCGCGCTACTTTCCTGCAGCCGCCTTGCCGCAAGGTTCGGCCTTGCCCGCGCTGAACACCTGGGCCAAGGCGCTGACACGCACCGCCCGCCATGCCGAGCACCCGTGGAACCTGCCGCTGATGGCCGAGTCGCTGGTTCAACAGGCCCGGCAAGCGTTGATTTCTGCTCGCCCCTCGACCAGTGGTGAGCGAGGCCGTTCGCTACACTCAGCCCGATGAGCGAATCGACGGCTTCTCCCCCGCGCGGGCCCGGCACGCCGGCCCCGGCGCCCACCTCCCGGCCCAGCGTCATTCAGCTGGTGTTCCGTGAAAAGGGTGCGCTGTACGCCGCGTACATCCCGCTCTTCACCGATGGGGGCTTGTTTGTGCCCACCACCCGCGAGTACCGGCTGGGTGAAGACATCTACCTGCTGCTGTCACTGCCTGAAGACCCCCAGCGCTACCCCGTGGCTGGCCGGGTTTCGTGGATCACACCCGTCAACGCCTCGGGTGGCCGCACGCAAGGCGTGGGCGTGCGCTTTCCGGCCGATGAAAAAACGCGGCTCTTGAAGATCCGCATCGAAGAAATCCTCGGCACCTCAATCTCGTCGTCCAAGCCCACGCAGACGATCTGAGAGGCACCCGCCGCGCTTATGGAGCGCCTCTTTGACAGAAGCTCCACACCACCATGTTTGTTGATTCGCACTGCCACCTGAGCTTCCCCGAACTGCGCGCGCGGCTCGATGACATTCGTGCCGACATGGCCGCAGCCAAGGTCGATCGCGCCCTGTGCATCTGCACCACGCTCGAAGAGTTCGACGACGTGCACGCGTTGGCGATGGGCTACGACAACTTCTGGTCCAGCGTGGGCGTGCACCCCGACAACGAAGGTGTGCGTGAGCCGAGCGAAGACGAACTCGTCAGCTTGTCAGAGCGGCCACGCGTGGTGGCGCTCGGCGAAACCGGGCTCGACTACTACCGCCTGAATGGCCGCACGGTCGAAGACATGGCCTGGCAACGCGAGCGTTTTCGCGTGCACATCCGCGCGGCCCGTCGCACCTTGCTGCCGCTGGTCATCCACACCCGCAGCGCGTCGCAAGACACCTTGAGCATCTTGCGTGACGAAGGGCAGGGCGCCGTGGGCGGTGTGTTCCATTGCTTCACCGAAACCCTGCAAGTGGCGCGCGAGGCGCTTGACCTCGGCTTCTTCATCTCGTTCTCGGGCATCCTGACTTTCAAGACGGCGGCCGACCTGCGCGAGGTGGCGCGCTTCGTTCCGCTTGATCGTTGCCTGATCGAAACCGACAGCCCCTACCTCGCGCCGGTGCCGTACCGGGGCAAGACCAACAACCCCTCGTACGTGCCCTTTGTGGCCAAGCAGATTGCCGAGTTGAAAGGTTGCGAGGTCGATGTCGTTGCCCGGCACACGACTGAAAACTTCGATCGGCTGTTTCCGCGCGTGTTGGCCTGACGCTGCGCAACTGATCGCACCAAGGGACCCGCCCCCTGCGAGGCGAGCTTGTGACGAACGGTGTCGCGAGGATGACATCCGTGCGCCCCGTGGCCCCAGGGGAATGCGGCAAACGTCACACAAATCCGGGCTCGTCTGACAAGCGTGTCAGTGAACTTCTGATGCTGGGTTTGGCGCCACCCTGACTGTCATCGCACGGGGGGCGCTTCTACAGTGCATTCATCGACATCCCCACTGGAGCCCGAGATGCAAAGCACTGAAGCTGTGGTCAACAACCCGTTCGCACTGATGCTGAATCCTGATCAGGTGTTCCAGGCCATCGAACGCTCGGGGCGTCTTGAACGTCTTCAACGCCGCATCTGTCGCCCGCTCGACAAGCCCGTGCTGCCGCGCACCCCCACCGACCTGAGCGAGTTCGACCACACGCTCGAAGCCGACTTCGACTTGCCTGAGTAAGACCCCGTAAGACCCCACGCAAGACACGCCCTGCTTGATGCCGCCTCACGGTGGTGTCGCTTGGCGCTGTGTCACACGCCGTCGCCCTTCAAGGCGGTGGGCGAACCGCTTCCACTTTCATGCGCAGCGGCGCCGCCATGGCGCCTTCGCTCGCGTTTGCCGGCACCGCCGCAGGGCTTGCCGGCATTCCGCTTGGCGGCAGCACCTGGCTCGTGTTCGATTGCGGCGCCTGATTCGACGACTGCCGCGCCAAGCGGTCCAGCAATTGGTCGAGTTCCGCCCGGTCCCCGTCTTTCAATGGGTCGGGGGCCGCATCAGCCTCCACCGCATTCACTGGATCAGATGGCCGCGCCTCGGCTGACTGCTCTTCTTCACTTGCCGCCCAAGGCTCGCCGGGCCAGGGCCGCAGGGGTTCAGGCGGGGTAAGGCGCGAGGGCGGGAAGATCGCTTTCGCATCCACTGCGCCGCTTTTCAGCGCTGCGCGGAAAAAATCACCCACCAGCAAGATGGCGTTGTGCCCGCCCTGGCCCCAGTGGTTGCTGCGCATGGTGACGCGTGAGTCGTTGAAGCCCACCCAGGCACCGGCCACCAGTTGCGGGTGCATCAGCAAAAACCAGCCATCGGTGTTGTTCTGCGTTGTGCCGGTTTTGCCGGCGATGTCGGCCACGATGCCGAAGCGGGTTTTGATGGCCGTGCCGGTGCCGCGCGACACCACGCCACGCATCATGTCGGTCAGCTCAATGGCCGAGTCGGCCGACAGCGCACGGCGGCTGACGCCACCGAACGAGGCCAGCACCCGGCCGTCGCGGTCGATGATTCGCTTGATGAAGATTGGCGGGTGGTGCATGCCTTGGCGGGCGATGGTGGCGTAGGCGCTGACCATCTCGAGCAGGGTCACCGGGCTGGTGCCGAGCGCGAGCGAAGGCACGCGGTCGAGCGGGCTGAGGTTCACGCCCATGGTGTGCGCCAGCGTGGCGATGCGCGCCACGCCCACTTCCTGCATCACTTGCGTGGTGATGGTGTTCTTTGAAAACACCAACCCGTCGCGCAGGCTCATTGCCCGGCCGGTGGCGCCGGCCATGTCGGTGGGCCGCCAGAACTTGCCGTTGCCCAAGGGCACCTCCACCGCTTGGTCCACATAACTGCGTTGCGGCCCAATGCCCGCTTCGAGCGCCGCGCCATAGACGAAGGGCTTGAAGGTTGACCCGGGTTGGCGCTGGGCCTGGGCCACGTGGTCGTACTGGTCTGCAGTGAAGTCGCGGCTGCCGACCCAGGCCTTGATCTCTCCGGTGGCCGGGTCGATGGCCAGAAAACCCGCTTCAAGCCGCGTCTTGCGGGCCTTCAGCGCGGCCATCCATTGGGTGTCGGCCACCAGTTCGCGTGCGGCGGCTTCTTCGCTCATGCCGG
>JAYSYW010000325.1:0-17056 GCA_043727255.1 Rhizobacter sp.
AGCGACCTGCAGGCGCCAACGCCTGAAGATGCCACCGCACCGCTGGTGGCGCTGGGCGCCGCCCGGCTGGGCGCCACACGGCTGATCGACAACCTCGAGTTCTGAGCGCGACGCGGCCTCTGCCCGTTCAGTTTGCGCTGGAGGCTGCGGACGCTGCCGATGCAGTCGGAGTGGGCAGCTGCCCCATGGACTCGATCAGGGACTGCACCTCGCGGATCATCCTCAACTCTTCGTCGACCTGCTGCGGCAAGCTCGTGCACTGCGTGTCTCGCTTTTTCGCAGGCAACTGAAGCGACGCCTTGCGTTGCTTGTCGTAGGCCGCCTTGTTGTGGTCGTTCTTGCGAATCCGCTCAGCCACGGCCAAGAGTTCGGCTTTGGCTTCAGGCGCCGCAGCGGAATGCAGCGCCATCTTCTGCAAGAGACCCACACGCGCCTGCGTGAGCTGATCGAGCTTGGCCGTGTGGTCAACCCCATGGCGCTTGCACACGTCGTTGATTGCCAGCATCTCCCCGTGTTGGGTGAACACCTTGTCGTCGGCCGGCTGGGCGCACACGAGGGTCGACAGACCCCACAGCAGGCCACCCCACACGGGCTTCAGAAGAGGTTTCAGAATGAACGACGACACAGGCGCAGGGGTCAAGGTGAACTCCGTCAAAAACAATGTGGGCGCTGTCAAGCGGCCGGCGAGCGCATGCCCAGCTTGAAGCCGATCATGGCGCGCAGTTTGTTTGGCACCACCGGCTTGACCAGCAGGTGGAAGTCGTAGCGCTGCGCTTCAGACTCGGGGCCGCTCATCGTGCTGCCCGTCACCATGATGGCCGGCACGCTGGCGCCAAAACGTTCGCGCATCGCCTGGATGGATTCGAGCCCGGTGTGCCCGTCTTCCAGCCGGTAGTCCACGATCAGCAGGTCGGGCCGATCGGTTTCCGGGTCGGCGTTTTGCGCCCAAATGCGGCTGGCGGCCACGGTCTCGAACGAGGCCACGCGCGCGCCCCAACCCTTGAGCAGCACTTCGAGGCCACCACGCACGGCCGGCTCGTCTTCCACCACCACGATGAAGCGGTGGTCGAGCGTCAAACCCAGCGGCGCTTTGCCATCCAGGGTGGTGGTGGATTGCACGCGCGGCGCCTTGCCAATGGGAAGCAGCAGTGAGAACACCGAACCCCGGCCGCTTTGCGAGCGCAACGTGAGCGGTGCGCTGATCAAACCCGCCAAGCGCTTGACGATCGCCAGCCCCAGGCCGAGCCCCTTGCGCTGTTGCGGCGAGAGCGTCTCGTTGTAGGGCACTTGGTAGAACTCTTCAAAGATGTGTTCCTGCTCGCGCTCGCGGATGCCGACGCCGGTGTCCCAGACCTGAAGCACCAAGCGGCCGTCGCGCCTGCGGCAGCTCACCAGCACCGTGCCGTCGTTGGTGTAGCGGATCGCGTTCGACAACAGGTTGCGCAAGATGCGCTCGACGAGCAGCGGGTCGGCATACACGTTGTGCTGCTCACCACGGAAGCGCAGTGCCAGGCCTTTCTCGAACGCCGTCGGCTCGAAGTGCAGCTTGAGCTTGCGAAAGATGACACCGATGTTGAAGTGCTCGGGCATCACGTCCACACCGCCGGTGTCGATCTTGGTGATGTCGAGCAGTTCGGAGAACAGGCCCTCCAGCGCATCGACCGAACCGTTGATGCTGGTCACGAGGTGCGTCACCTCTTCGTCGTGGCTGCGCTGGCGCAAGGCCTCTGCGAACAAGCCCATGGCGTGCAGCGGCTGGCGCAGGTCGTGGCTGGCGGCGGCGAAGAACTGGGTCTTGGAGCGGTTGGCCACTTCGGCTTCTTGACGGGCGGCGTCGGCTGCGGCCTTCTCGGCGCGCAACTGCACCATCAAGTGGTCGGCCCGCACCTTGATTTGCAGCAGGCCTTCATAGTTCTTGCGGTAGCGCCGGCCCAGCGAAACGGTGACACCGAAGATGAACACCAGCGCGCCGGCAAGCACGATGCTGTCGAAATCACCCGGCCATGCGACACGCGCCACCAGCGGTATCAGCGTGATGGCGCAGAACTCGTAAAAGGTTTTGTGCTGCGGTGAAAGGATCTGCATCGAGGCCATGCAGAAGCTGTAGATGGTCAGGATCAGCGCGATCTTTTCGGTGGCGCCGCCGTAGCCATAGAAAAACCATGCGGCGCCCCCCCACAGCACCCCAGCCAACAACGTGCCCACACGCCACCTGCTGTACCAGCGCAGCAGGGCTTCACGGGTGTGCGGCCGCTCGCGGTTGTAGCCACGCGTCATCCAGATGCGGACCAGCCCATGCAGCACCAGCAACGACAGCCACAGCAGCATGCCCGCGCGGGGCACGTGGCTCCAATACAAGGTTCCCACGACGAGCGAGCCCGCCAGCGTGGCCGCCATCGTGGTCGGCAAATACGAGTAGAGGTTGTCCACGCGCTCGGCGGTGGCCTGGTCTTTCAGCAGGGCCTCGGCGGCGGCGGCAGCGCTCTCGGTCGAGAGCGCTGCGGCTCCGGGTGCGTTGGGCGCGTCGCTTGTCACTGGCGCCGGGTGCGGGGGAATGGTCATCTCGAGCGGCATCAGCGGGTGTTGCTGCCGCGCCAGGCGGAAAAGCCGCCGTGTTTCTGGCTCATCTGGCCAACCGCCAGCACGGCCTGCGTGCGTGAACTCACGCCGAGTGCACGCAACACCGCCGCCACGTGGTCTTTCACGGTTTCGACCGACAAGCCCAGTTCACGGGCGATCAGTTTGTTGGGGTTGCCTTGCAGCAGAAGTGCGAGCACGTCGGTCTGGCGGGGCGTGAGGCCCAGTGACGACAGGCTCGGCTGTGTTTGGAATTCACTGCTCGCCGCTTCACGGCCGACCACGCCGTAGGGGCTTCGCCCGCCTTCACGTTCGGAAGGCCGCTCTGACCCGATGTTCATCGGTGGCACATAAATGCCACCCGACATCACCATGTGAAGCGCCTCGAACAGGGTTTCGTTGGACGAGCGCTTGGGCACGAAGCCCATGGCGCCCAGGTCGATGGAACGGATCACGTCGCTGGCGCGGTCGGAGGCCGACACCACCACCACCGGAAGGGCCGGGTAGGCCGCGCGAAACTCCACCAGCAGATCGAAACCATCGGCGTCGCCCAACTGAAGGTCGAGCAGCACGAGGTCGAAGTCTTTGTCTTCCTTGAGCGCTTCGCGGGCGGCGCGCGCGCTGCTGGCACCGACCACGCTGACATGGTCGCCCAGACCTTTGATGACTGTTTGCAACGCGGACAGGATCAACGGGTGGTCATCGACCAGCAACACTTTCATGACACGTCTCTCCAGCGGGCTCAGGGGGCGTTGGATCGTAAGCGACGGTACCTGAGTGCCATGGCCCCAACCCCCCAATGGGGGATAGGGTGTGCCCGGCACTCAGGTGAAGCGGCGCGCCAGGGTCTCGGCAACGCACGCCGGCTTTGCCGAGCCTTCGCGCTCGATGGTGGCTTCGGTGGTCACTTGGGCGCCGCCTTCGATGGGCTCATAGGCCACCAGCTTGAAGCGCCCGCGCACACGGCTGTTCACTGGCACAGGCGACGTGAAGCGCACCTTGTTGAGCCCGTAGTTCACGCCCATGCGCGTGTCGCTCACGGTGAAGGCCTGCGCGTTCAGCTCGGGCAGCAGGCTCAGCGTCAAAAAGCCGTGGGCGATGGTGCAGCCGAAGGGGCCGTCCTTGGCGCGTTCCGGGTCCACATGGATCCATTGGTGGTCGCCGGTGGCTTGGGCGAAGAGGTTGATGCGTTCCTGGTCAATCGTGACCCAGTCGCTCACGCCCAGCTCTTGTCCAACCAAGCCTTGCAGGTCGGCGAGTTTCTCGAAAACTTTCATGGTTTGCCTTTGCTGAAATTCAGGAGCGAGAGGGTACTGCGGCCGCGCCCGATGGCTGTCACGCAGCGGTCACCCCTGCTGCGGCGCCATGCCCATGCCAGCGTCAGGCCACGCTCACCCAGTCAATGAGCGGCTGCCATTGCTCCATGTCGCGTTCGACGCGGCTGGGCGCCACATCCCACAAGGTAAGACCGCGCGCGGCCAGGTGCACGTAGTTCTGGGTGTCGCGCAGAAAGCCCAGCACCGGCACGTTGAGCGTGGCCAGAAAGTTGCGCAATTGGTCGGCCGAGATCGTGCCTTCCTTCGTGCGCATGCCCACCAGCGCCAGCTGGACCTTGTCGCTGCGCTTGTGCGCCAGCAGCTCGGTCACGAAGGCAAACGTGGCCTGGATGTCGAACAGGCTGGGTTGCAGCGGCACCAACACCTTGTCGGCCACCTTCATCGCCATGTCGAGGTGGTTGCCGTGCAGGCCGGCGGGGGTGTCGAGCACGACGTGCGTGGTGCCCTTGGGCGGGCGGACCACCTCGTTCTGGTCCATGTCCCAGCCCGATATCCTGGGCAGGTGCTCGGGTCGCAATGACAACCAGCCCCGGGCCGATTGCTGGCGGTCGACGTCGCCCAGCATCACCACATGGCCGGCGTGGGCCAGGTAGCCCGCGAGGTTGGTAGACAGCGTGCTCTTTCCCACGCCACCCTTTGGATTGGCCACCACGATCACCGGCATGCAAGCCTCCTGAACGCCTTGTTTGCGGTTATGTTACCGGCGCCTCTCCCCTGTGCCACCAAGATTTTCCCAAGCGATTCATGCCCCCAGCGCCCGACATCCTCGTCATCACCGCCCACCCGCAAATGGAGCATTCGCGTGTCAACAGGGTCTTGATGCAGGCGGCGGCCGGTGCCGCGTCGGCCAGCGGGTCACCTCGCATGAAGTGCGCGACCTGTACGCCCTCTACCCCGACTACCTGATCGACACCGCGCAAGAACAAGCCCTGTTGCGCGAGGCCAGACTGGTGGTTTGGCAGCACCCGATCCACTGGCACCACATGCCCCCGCTCATGAAGCTGTGGGGCGATGAGGTGTTCAGCTTCGGCTGGGCCTACGGGCCGGGCGGCACGGCCTTGCGTGGCAAAGACCTGTGGCTGGTGGCGTCCACCGGCGGGCCGGCCGATTCGTACCACCCAGGCAGCTACAACCGCTACGCCTTCAACGCCTTCGACGCCTTCCTGCCGCCCTACGAACAAACCGCCGCGCTGTGCGGCATGCGTTTTCTGCCGCCGATGCTGCTGCACGGCGCACACCGCGTCAGCGAGGCCGAACTCACCGAGCACGCCGCCACCTTTGCCCAGCGCCTGCGCAGCCACCCCGACTGGCCCGAGCTGGCCGACCTGCCGGAATGCGTGGACTGCCGGGTGCCGGGCGACGCGCGGCCTGAACACGTCGCACCCGTCCGCACATCGGAAGGCGCCTGATGGCTGCTCTACGCCAACGGCATTCGCGCCACCGTGCTTGAGCACGACGCCGAACAGATCGAGGCCCTGCGCAAGTTCGGCTGGCGCGTGTTCTATGGCGACGCGACCCGGCTCGACCTGCTGCGCACCGCGGGTGCCGCCCGCGCGGGTGCTGGTGCTGGCCATCGACGCCGTCGAGCAAAGCATCAAGGTGGCCAAGACCGCACGCGAACACTTCCCGCAACTCACCGTGGTGGCGCGTGCCCGAAACGTGCAGCACCATCTGACGCTGCGTGAATTGGGCATGGCGCTGGTGGAACGCGAAACCCTGGGCTCGGCGCTCTTGAGCGGGCGCAGCGTGCTCGAAGTGCTGGGCTGGGAACGCCACCAGGCGCGCAACCTCGCGCTGCGTTTCGAGCGCCACACCGAAGAACAGCTCGAAGCCATGGCCCTGCACCGCAACGACGAAGACAAGCTGATCGCCGTCGCCAAACAAGGCCGCCAGCGGCTCGAAAGCCTGTTCGCCCAGGAGCGCGTGGCTGCGCAGCGCCTGCACAACCGCAAGGGCTGGGACCGTCAGGGCGACGCCTCAGCCGCCAAGGACGGGCAAGGCCAGGCTTAAGACACCTGAGGCGCGTACTTCACGGTTTTTCAATGCAAAGACGCCAAGCCAAACAGCCAAGTTCGCAAAGTTTCTTCTTCGCGTTCTTGGCTGTTTGGCTTGGCGTCTTTGCGGTAAGAAGACCGTGCGAAGTGCTCGGTCCGACCGGAAAAAGCAGGTGAGTTACATCGCCGCTTCGAAGATCGCTTCGATGTCCTGCTGCGTGAACTTCTTCGGGTTGGTGTAGCCCGAACCATCCTTCATGGCGTTGACGGCCATCAGCGGAATGTCTTCGCGCTTGACGCCCAGGTCCGACAGCTTGGCGGGAATGCCGACGGTGACGGCCAGGTCACGCATCGCCTTCACGGCGGCTTGGGCGGCGTCTTCCACGCTCAGGCCGGCGATATCAACACCCATGGCACGGGCGATGTCGGCCAGGCGCGGCGCGCAGGCGCTGGCGTTGACGGCTTCCACGTGCGACAGCAGCAGCGCGTTGCACACGCCATGCGGCAGGTTGTACTGGCCGCCAAGCTGGTGGGCCATCGCGTGCACGTAGCCCAGCAGCGCGTTGTTGAAGGCCATGCCGGCCAGGAACTGCGCCGAGCTCATTTGCTCACGGGCTTCAATGTCTTCTTTGCCGTTTTTCACGGCGCGCGGCAGGTACTGGGCGATCAGCTTCATCGCGTGCAGCGCGCAGGCGTCGGTCACGGGCGTGGCCATCGTCGAGACGTAAGCCTCAACCGCGTGCGTCAGCGCGTCCATGCCTGTTGCGGCCGTCAGCGAAGCCGGCATGCCGAGCATCAGCTCGGGGTCGTTGACCGAAATCACCGGGGCGATCTGGCGGTCGACGATGTTCATCTTGATGTGCTTCGTCTCTTCGGTGATGACGGCGAAGCGGGTGATCTCGGCGGCGGTGCCGGCGGTGGTGTTGATCGAGATCAGCGCCAGCGGGGCCTTCTTCACCTTGTTGGCGCCACGGTAGTCCATCACCGAGCCACCGTTGGTGGCCAGCACTGCCACGACCTTGGCGCAGTCGTGCGGCGAGCCGCCACCCAGCGAAACGATGCAGTCGGCACCCGCAGCTTGCAGCGCGGCCAGGCCGGCTTCGACGTTCGAGACGGTCGGGTTCGGCTGCACGCCGTCGAACACCGTGACCTGCACGTCGCGTGCGCGCAGCAGGGTGGCCACTTTCTCGGTCACGCCCAAAGCGGTGAGCGGTGCGTCGGTCACGATCAGGGCGTGCTTGAAGCCGCGCGACTGGACGACGCTCATGGCGTCAGCCAGGCAGCCGGCGCCCATGTAGTTTTCAGCGGTCATTACAAACTGTCGGGTGGCCATGTTCGGTTTCCTCATTGGGGTCAAAAGCAGCCGCGTATTTTGGCGCATAGGCCGGGGCAAAACCCCGTCGTCCCGGCCCCGCGCATTGAGGGATGTCACACCAAATGCACCGGACGGTGCGACTCAGAGCCTGGGAGCTTCTCGGGCGTGCCCGCGCAGCGCGTCAAAAAGGCGCCCGATCTAGGCGCAAAACGCAGCCATAGATCGAGCTATGGCGAGCATTTGCAACGACGAGCGGGGGGCTTTTGGCGTGAGGAGCGGGCATGAACGGAAGACTTTCAAGCGCTCAATCGATGCGGCAGGCCTCGTCGAACGCCAACCGGGGGCCGCGCGGGCGCAGCGCTTGTGGCTGGCCATGGCCGAGCGCGCAGACGAAGTTCGTCTTGACGAGGGTGCCAACCCAGAAGGCGGCGTCCATCCGGGCGGCGTCGAAGCCCCCCATCGGCCCGCAGTCGAGGCCGAGCGCCCGCGCCGCGAGGATGAAATAGCCGCCTTGCAGGCTGGCGTTGCGCAAGGCGGTGGTGGCGATGTGCTCGGGCTTGCCGACGAACCAGCTCTTGGCGTCGGTGTGCGGGAAGAGCCGGGGCAGGTGTTCGTAGAACGCCATGTCCATGCCAAGAATGGCGGTCACTGGCGCGCTTCGGGTTTTTTCGACGTTGCCCGGCTCCATGCACGCCAACAACTTGGCCTGGGCCTCGGGCGAGCGCACGAACACGATGCGGGCCGGGCAGCAGTTGGCTGAGGTCGGCCCCCACTTCATCAGGTCGTACAGCGCATGCAGCGTGGTGTCAGGGATGGGCGCAGGGTCAAAGCGGTTGTGCGACCGGGCCTCGTTGAACAATTGCTCGGTGGTGATGTTCATGTCGCCTTTTGAATGATTGATGCGCGGAAGGCGAGAATTCTCAGATGTTTGCCCCGACCCAACACGACGTTCGGCGATTCTTCTGCGAAGCCCACCGCAAGCACCGCGACGGCTCGCCGCTCACCCCACTCGAAGCGCTGGCCGCCGACTGGATCAGCCAGCACCCCGAATACCACCCCGAGCTGGGCGAACTGGAACAGGCGCTGGCCGCCGTCTACGACGTGGACACCGGCCGCACCAACCCCTTCCTGCATTTGTCGATGCACCTGTCGATCACCGAACAGGTCAGCATCGACCAGCCCCGTGGCATCAAGCAGGCGTTCGCGCTGCTGGCCGCCAGGCACGGCTCGATGCACGAGGCGCAGCACGAGGTGATGGAGTGCCTGGGCGAAATGATGTGGGAGTCGCAGCGCAGCGGGCTGCCACCCGATGGCGAGAAGTACATCGACCGCGTGCGCAAGCGGGCGACGAGGGATTGAGCGGGCCCGTCGGTTCCTCAAGGGTGACCGGGCATTTCCTCGTGCCACGAGGCCCTTCCTTCGACAGGCTCAGGACGATCGGAAATTCAGGCTCAGGGCGAACGGGTGGTGGGGGAGGCTCGGTTCCAAACCGGTTGCGGGAACGCTCGGTTTCAACGGGTTGTGGAAGAGGCTCGGTTCCAAAAGTCCGTTCGCATTGAGCCTGTCGAAACGTGAACGGACTGGCGCCCGGTCTACCGAACCACGCACTACCCGCCACCACCCACCCCGCAAGCCTCCGCCCGCCCCTGCAGCAGCGCCTGCTCGCGTTCATTGCGCGTCAACGACGCAGCCCGCTCGAACTCCGCCCGCGCCTCGTCCATCCGTCCCAGCTTGAACAGCAGGTCGCCGCGCACGCTGGGCAGCAGGTGGTAGGCCTTCAGTGATGGCTCGTTGCGCAGCGCATCCACCACGTCAAGCCCGGCCGCCGGCCCGAAGGCCATCGAGAGCGCCACCGCGCGGTTCAGCTCGACCACGGGCGACGGCGCCAGTTGCACCAGCGCGTCGTAGAGCGCCGTGATCTGCGCCCAGTCGGTCTCGGCCGCGGTGCGTGCCCGCCCGTGGCAGGCGGCAATGGCGGCTTGCAGCGCATACATGCCGCGTGCGCCGCCCAGCGCCCCGGCCCGCTGCAGCGCGGCCAGCCCGCGCCCGATCAGCAGGTGGTCCCAGCGCGCCCGATTCTGGTCGAGCAGCAAGATGGGCTCGCCCGAAGGCCCGACACGCGCGCCGATGCGCGAGGCCTGAATCTCCATCAGCGCCACCAGCCCGTGCACCTCGGCCTCCATCGGCATCAACTCGGCCACGATGCGCCCGAGCCGCAGCGCTTCCTGGCACAGCGCGGGGCGCATCCAGTGTTCGCCAGCGGTGGCCGCATAGCCTTCGTTGAAGACGAGGTAGATCACCTCAAGCACCGACCCCACGCGCGCCGCCAGCGCGTCGGCCCGTGGCACCACGAACGGCACCCGCGCCGCGCTCAGCGTGCGCTTGGCCCGCACGATGCGCTGCGCGATGGTGGGTTCAGAAACGAGAAACGCCCGTGCGATCTCGTCCGTCGTCAGGCCGCCCAAGAGGCGCAGCGTCAACGCCACCCGTGCTTCGGTTGAAAGCACCGGGTGGCAGGCGGTGAACACGAGCCGCAGCAGGTCGTCGCCAATGTCGTCGTCGAGCGTGTCTTCGGGCCGCACGTCGTGCATCTGCTGATGCAACGCCATCTCGTGGCCCAGTTCCTCGTGCTTGCTTTCCAGCAGCTTCAGGTGGCGCAGGCGGTCGAGCGCCCGGTTCTTTGCGACGGCGGTGAGCCAGGCGCCGGGGTTGTCGGGCACACCTTTTTCGGGCCACTGCTCCAGCGCCGTCACCAACGCGTCTTGCGCCAGCTCTTCGGCCAGGCCCACGTCGCGCAGCATGCGCGCCAGGGTGGCGATGATCTTGGCGGACTCGATGCGCCACACCGCATCAAGCGTGCGGTGGATGTCGGGCGGCGCCACGGGTCAGGGCTGCTGCGTGGCCACCATCGCGCGGAGCCGGTCTTCCTGCTCACGCAGCTCGGGCGTGAACTCGGCGCCGAAGTCCTCGGACTCGAAGACCTGGCGGATCTCGATCTCGGAATCACCCTCCATCGGGTTGGGGCAGCGTTTGACCCACTCGATGGCTTCTTCCTTCGACTTCACCTGCCACAGCCAAAAACCCGCGATCAGTTCTTTGCTCTCGGCAAACGGCCCGTCGACGACGGTGCGCTTGCTGCCCGAAAACCGCACGCGGGCGCCCTTGGCGCTGGGCTGCAGGCCTTCACCGGCCAGCATCACGCCGGCTTTCACCAGCTCTTCGTTGAACGCCCCCATGGCGGTGAGCAATTCTTTGCTGGGCATCACCCCGGCTTCGCTGTTCGCGTCGGCTTTGATCATCACCATGAATCGCATCTTTGTTCCTTCGGTTCAGTGGGAGCCCGGCGATCGCCAGCCTCTGTTGCACGACGCGCTGGGGGCGATCGCATCGACAACCGGCTGTAACCATTCGTTAATTCATCATCGGCCCGCCAAACCGTCGTGCGGCGAGGGCGAAAAAAAAGCGCGGCCAGTTTAGGGTGCGGTCTTTCGGCCCCTTCGGCCACAGCCGAACAAGCCCCGCATGAAGAATGGCCTTGACGTTCCCATGATGGGAATGCCTAAGCTTTGGGCATGAACGCATCACTTTCAATCCACTTTCCAGTGCTGGGCATGACCTGCGCGTCGTGCGCAGGCCGGGTGGAAAAGGCGCTGGCCCGGGTGCCGGGCGTGCAGTCGGCGTGGGTCAACCTGGCCACCGAGTCGGCCACCGTCAAGGCCGATGGCGGCGTGGCCGCAACCACGTTGACGCAAGCGGTGCATGACGCCGGCTACAGCGTGCCAGCGGTCGAGTTGCAGTTGGCCATCGACGGCATGAGCTGCGCGTCGTGCGTGGGCCGTGTTGAAAAGGCGCTGTTGGCGGTGCCAGGCGTGTTGGGCGTGGCGGTGAACCTGGCCACCCAACAGGCCACGGTGAACCGCGTGCAAGGGGGCGACACGGCCGAGTTGCTGGCAGCCGTGCAACGCGCGGGCTACAGCGCCCGCGACCTGAGCGCACCCGCACTTCCGGGCACCGCCGATGAGGCCGTGTTGCGCACCAGCGGCGGCTGGAAGGTGGCGCTCGCCGCCGCGCTGTCTGCACCGCTGGCCTTGCCGATGCTGGGCGACCTGTTCGGCCAGCACTGGATGCTGCCGGGCGGGTTGCAGTGGCTGCTGGCCACGCCGGTGCAGTTTTGGCTGGGCGCGCGCTTCTACCGCGCGGCCTGGGGCGCGCTGCGGGCCGGCACCGGCAACATGGACTTGCTGGTGGCGCTGGGCACCACCGCCGCCTACGGGCTGAGCATGTGGACATTGCTGACGCAAACGTCGGCCATGCCCGAGCTGTACTTCGAGTCGGCCGCCGTCGTCATCACCCTCGTGCTGCTGGGCAAGTGGCTGGAAGCGCGAGCCAAGCGTCAAACCACCGAAGCACTGCGGGGCCTGCAGTCCCTGCGCCCCACCACCGCCCGGCTGCGCCGCGCCGAGGGCGATGTGGACGTGCCGCTGGCCGAGGTGCGCGTGGGTGACGTGGTGGTGGTGCGCCCCGGCGAGCGCATGCCGGTCGATGGCGAAGTGAGCGAAGGCCACAGCCACCTCGACGAATCCATGCTGACCGGCGAGAGCCTGCCGGTGGCCAAATCGCCCGGCGACCGCGTGACCGGCGGCGCCATCAACGCCGACGGCTTGCTGCTGGTGCGCACCACGGCGGTGGGCGCCGAGACAGCGCTGGCGCGCATCGTGCGGCTGGTTGAATCGGCGCAAGCGGGCAAGGCGCCCATCCAGCGCATGGTGGACCAAGTGAGCGCGGTGTTCGTGCCGGTGGTCATTGGCATCGCACTGTTGACCTTCATCGGCTGGTGGGCCAGCGGTGCCACACCGGCCGAAGCCGTGCTGCATGCGGTGGCGGTGTTGGTGATCGCCTGCCCATGTGCGCTGGGCCTGGCCACGCCGGCGGCGGTGATGGTTGGCACCGGCACGGCGGCCCGCCACGGCATCTTGATTCAAGACGCGGCGGCGCTCGAAGCGCTGCATGCGGTGAAGGTGGTCGCGTTCGACAAAACCGGCACCTTGACCGAAGGCCACCCGGTGGTTGTCAGCACCGTGGCGACCGACGGCAACAGCGACGCGCTGCTGAGCCGCGCCGCCGCCTTGCAAGCCGGCAGCGAACACCCGCTGGCGCGCGCCGTGCTGGCCGAAATGCAGGCCCAACACCTGCGCGTGCCCCACGCAACCGGCGTGCATGCGGTGCCGGGGCGCGGCGTGGCCGGTGAGGTCAACGGCGAATCGCTGGCGTTGGGCAGCAGCCGCTGGATGGCCGAGCTGCACGTGGACACGCAGGCCCTGCATGAACCCGCGATGCGCCTGCAGAGCGAAGGCCGCACCGTGTCGTGGCTGGCCTCAACAAACCCGCAAGGCACGCCCCGGCTGCTGGGCCTGCTGGCCTTCGGCGACCCGGTGAAACGCGACGCCGCCCGGGCCGTCGCAAGGCTGAAGGCCCAGGGCCTGCACACGGTGCTGATCAGCGGCGACAACCGGGGCAGCGCCGAAGCGGTCGCCCGCCAGTTGGGCATCGACGACGTGCTGGCCGATGTGCTGCCCGCAGACAAAGCGGCCGAGGTGATGCGCCTGCGCGAAGCCTGGAAAGCGCAAGGCAAGGTGGCGATGGTGGGCGACGGCGTCAACGACGCGCCAGCGCTGGCCGCGGCCGACGTGGGCATTGCGATGGGAACCGGCACTGACGTGGCCATGGCCACCGCCGGCGTGACACTGATGCGCGGCGATGTGTCGCTGGTTGAAGCGGCGCGTTCGATCTCGCGCGCCACCACGGCGAAGATCCGGCAGAACCTGTTCTGGGCCTTCGTCTACAACCTCATCGGCTTGCCGCTGGCGGCCTTCGGGCTGTTGAGCCCGGTGGTGGCGGGCGCGGCCATGGCGTTGTCGAGCGTGAGTGTGGTGAGCAACGCGCTGCTGCTCAAACGCTGGCGACCAGACGAACCCGATTGATGCGCGCAAGCCCGCGCTTCAGTGGCCCAGCTTGCGCAGCACGTCAGGGCCAGCCCACAGCTCGTTGAGGTGCTTGAACTTCCATCGCCCACTTGACTGAACACTCCACCGCGTACCGACGCACCTGGCGAAAAAAAAGCCGCTGATTGCTCAGCGGCGTTGGTCGGGAATCGAGAAACGCGGGCGGTCAGCGAAAGCGCGACTGCGACACCGTTTTCAGATCACCCGGCACCGTGGCGATGTACTTCGCCAGTGCCTTGAGTTCGGCGCGCGTGAAGGGCTGCACCATGCCGGCCATGATCGCGTTGCTGCGGCCAACCTGAGGGTTGCCAACGGTCTGGTACGACCTCAACGCCACATACAGATAGTCGCCATGCTGGCCACCGATCTTGGGGTAGCTGCCATCGATGGGCTTGCTGAAGTCGGCACCATGGCAGGAAACGCAGTTGCCCTTCTTCAGCAGCTCGGCCACTTCGGCCGTGGGCTGCGGCGCGGCCTTGACGGTTTCCGGGGCCTTGGCTTGCTGCTCGTAAAACGCGGCCAGATCGGCAATGTCTTGTTCGGACAGCGAAGCCGCGATGCCGCGCATGGTGGGGTGCTTTCGGTCGCCTTTTTGATAGGCCGTCAGCGACGCCGCGAGGTACTTGGCGCCCTGGCCCGCGATCATCGGGACCTTGTGTATTTCGGGGAAACTGGCCTGATAGCCGGGGATGCTGTGGCAGCCGATGCACATGGCGGCTTTCTTCTCACCGGCTTTGGCGTCTTGAGCCTGCGCTCCAAGGGAAATGCCGCAAAGGGCAGCGAGAGCGGTCAACGTGGAAAGAAGCTTGTTCATGTTCCTGCGGGGCGTAGGTGTCTTCAAAACAGCCGCCGATTATAGGGCCGCCTTATACTGACCCGCTCCCTTCCCAGCAGCTTTCCAGCACCCTCGCGCATGAAGTTCCAAGGCTCCCAGAACTACGTTGCCACCGATGACCTGATGCTGGCCGTGAACGCGGCCGCAACGCTCAAGCGGCCTCTGCTCGTCAAGGGCGAACCAGGCACCGGCAAGACGATGCTCGCCGAAGAGGTGGCTCAGTCGATGAACCTGCCGCTGCTGCAGTGGCACATCAAAAGCACCACCAAGGCCCAGCAGGGCCTGTATGAATACGACGCGGTGAGTCGCCTGCGCGACAGCCAGTTGTCCGATGTGGACGGCGGCGAGCGGGTGAAAGACATCCACAACTACATCGTCAAGGGCGTGCTGTGGCAAGCCTTTACGGCCGACCAGCCGGTGGCGCTGCTGATCGATGAGATCGACAAGGCCGACATCGAATTCCCAAACGATCTGCTGCGCGAAATCGACCGCATGGAGTTCTATTGCTACGAGACGCGTGAACTCATCCGCGCCAAGCACCGGCCGCTGGTGTTCATCACCTCGAACAACGAAAAAGAGCTGCCCGACGCCTTTTTGCGCCGCTGCTTCTTCCACTACATCAAGTTCCCTGACGCGACGACGATGCAGCAGATCGTCGAGGTGCACTTCCCCGGCATCAAGAAAGAACTGCTGGGCGCGGCGCTGAAGAACTTCTATGAAGTCCGCAACCTGCCGGGGCTGAAGAAGAAGCCGTCAACCTCTGAACTGCTCGACTGGCTGAAGCTGCTGGTGGCCGAAGACATTCCACTCGAAGTCCTGCAAAGCAAGGACGAAAAAGTAACGGTCCCGCCGCTGGTGGGTGCCCTGCTGAAGAACGAACAAGACGTGTCTCTGTTCGAGAAGCTCGTCTTCATGCAGCGCCACAACCGCTGACCCCGGGGTTCCAGGCGATGCGTTTCATCGAACCCGTCACGCTGAGTGGCCCGCTCGTCACCATCGAGCCGCTGCTGCGTGAGCACGAAACCGAGTTGCTGGAAGCAGCCAAAGACGGCGAGCTGTGGAACCTCTGGTACACGACCATCGCCACGCCCGACGGGGTGCTGAGCTACATCGACAACGCCCTCAAGCAGCGCGACAAGCAGCACGCCATGCCTTTTGTGGTGCGCTTGAAATCCGATGGCCGGGTGGTGGGCTCCACCCGCTACATGAACGTCGACCCGCTGAGCAAACGGGTCGAGATCGGTGGCACCTGGTACAGCCAGGGCGTGCAGCGCAGCGGCATCAACACCGAGTGCAAACACCTGATGCTCAAGCATGCGTTCGAGCAGTTGAATTGCATCGCGGTCGAGTTCCGCACGCACATCTTGAACACGCAGAGCCGCCGTGCCATTGAACGGTTGGGCGCCAAGCTTGACGGCATCTTGCGCAACCACCAGCGCACGCCCAACGGCACCCTGCGCGACACCTGCGTCTACAGCATCATTGAAAGCGAGTGGCCAACCATCAACGCACACTTGCGCTGGCAGATGAGCAAACCGCGCTGAACCGGCCGCCGGGCGCTGTCAACCCGGAGGGCACAGTGGCGTTGGTGGCTCTGCCGGGTGTTCACCGTTTCAAACCCTCCTTGCCGCAAAATCCGCCGCCATGCTGATCAATTTCTTCTTCACCCTGCGGGCCGCCAAGCTCAAGGTCTCGGTCAAGGAGTACCTGCTGCTGCTTGAGGCCTTAAAGGCCGGTGTGATCGACGACGACACCGGGCCCACCGTGGACAAGTTCTACTACCTGGCCCGCACCTCACTGGTGAAAGACGAAGCCAACTTCGACAAATTCGACCGCGCCTTCGCGGCCTACTTCAAGGGCGTCGAGCTGCTGACTGACTTCACCAAAGACATCCCGCTCGAATGGCTGAGGAAGAAATTCGAGCTTGAACTCAGCCCCGAAGAAAAAGCCGCCATCGAGAAGATGGGCTGGGACGAGTTGATGGAGACGCTGAAAAAGCGCTTCGAGGAACAGAAAGACCGCCACGAGGGCGGCAACAAGATGATCGGCACCGGCGGCACCTCGCCCTACGGCGCCTACGGCTACAACCCGCAGGGCATCCGCATCGGGCAAGACAAAAGCCGCAACAAGAGCGCAGTGAAGGTCTGGGACCAGCGCCAGTTCAAAGACTACGACGACAACCTCGAGATCGGCACGCGCAACATCAAGGTGGCACTGCGCCGCCTGCGCCGTTTTGCGCGCGAAGGCTCGGCCGATGAGCTGGATCTCGACGACACCATCCGTTCCACCGCCGCCAACGCCGGCTACCTCGACATCAAGATGGTGCCGGAGCGCCACAACAAGGTGAAGGTGCTGCTGCTGATGGACGTGGGCGGCACGATGGACGAACACATCCACCGCGTGGAGGAAATGTTCTCCGCCGCGAAAGCGGAGTTCAAGCACCTGGAGTTCTACTACTTCCACAACTGCGTCTACGACTTCGTCTGGAAGAACAACCGCCGCCGCTACAGCGAGAAGTTCTCCACCGCCGAGCTGCTGCGCACCTACAACAAGGACTACAAGCTGATCTTCGTCGGCGACGCGACGATGAGCCCGTACGAGATATTGCAGCCCGGCGGCAGCGTCGAATACAACAACGAGGAAGCCGGCGCCGACTGGCTGCAGCGCCTGACGCAGACGTTCCCGAAATTCGCCTGGATCAACCCCGAGCCGCAGGGCGTGTGGGGCTATCGGCAAAGCATCGCCATCGTCCAGCAGCTGATGAGCCAGCGCATGTTCCCGTTGACGCTGCCCGGCCTCGAAGGGGCGATGCGGTTGCTCGGCAAATGACGCCCGCGGCGCGCCGGTGGACGGCCGCGCTGCTGGCGCTGCTGTTGCAGGGGGGATGCGCGATGCTCCAGGGCCTGCTGCCCCAGCCGGCCGCGGCGCCGGCCACACGCAACGCGGCCGACCCGGCCCAGCGCGGCGTGCGCATCGAAATCGAGGCGCCGGGCGAC
>JAYSYW010000326.1:0-6991 GCA_043727255.1 Rhizobacter sp.
CGCGGGCAGAACACACGCTGCGAATTCCGCACCGCGCACGACGTGACGCTGTGGCCGATCGAGATCGACTCGGTGCAGTACTTCACCCACGCACCCGACCTGCCGCTGAACCGCCTGCCCTTTGCCCGGCAGATTCGCGGTGGCCTGCGCATTCGGCTCAAGCTGCATGGCGGGCTGAAGTTCAAGCAGTTGAAGCTCGACAAGCTGCCCTTCTACATCGCCGCCCCAGACGACGTGGCCTTCCGGCTGCACGAGCTGGTTCTTGGCACGGGGTTGGGTTCATGGGTGAGCGGTGCGGCGCGCGGCTCGATGCAGGGTTTCGCCGACGTGGCCAGCATTCGGGCCGTGGGGTTTGACGACGAACACGCGCTGCTGCCCGAGACCCTGCGCGGCTTCAGCGGGCACCGCCTGCTGCAAGAGTTTGCGGCCATGCCGCAGCGCTTCTTGTTCTTTGAAGTGAACGATCTGGCCCGGCGCCTGGCGCTGGTCGATGGCCCCGAGGCCGAGATCGTGCTGTTGTTTTCGCGCGGGGAGGCCGCTCTTGAATCGCTGGTGGACGCCGGCAGCCTTGCGCTCTTTTGTACCCCTGCGGTCAACCTCTTCTCGAAGCGGCTCGATCGCATTCAGCTCAACACCGCAAGCTGGGAACACCACGTGGTGCCCGACCGCACCCGGCCGATGGACCACGAGGTTCACACGCTCGAAACCGTCACCGGCTTCGGCACCGGCCAAGTGGGCGAGCAGCGCTTCATGCCGATGTACGCGAGCTTTCATGAGACGGCGAACGCGCAGCAGGCCTACTTCACCGTGCGCCGCGAGCCCCGATTGCTGTCGGCCCGGCAACGGCAAGACGGGCCCCGCTCGGCCTACATCGGGCAAGAGGTGTTCGTCTCTCTGGTCGACCCGAAGCACGCGCCTTACCGCGAAGACATCCGTCAACTGTCACTCTCGGCGCTCGTCACCAACCGCGACCTGCCGACGCTGCTGCCAGCGTCCACCACCTGGGCACTCGATGCCGCAGGGCCTGCGGGCCGCATTGAAACGCTGCGCGGGCCCACACGCCCGGTGCAGCGCTTGGCGCGCGGTGATGTGGGTTGGTCGATGGTCAGTTTGTTGACGCTCAACCACATCAGCATCGCCGGCGAAGACCCCACACGCGCCGCCTCGGCGCTGCGCAGTTTGCTTGTGTTGTTTGGGCCTGAACAAGACGTGGGCTGGAGCAAGCAGGTCGAAAGCCTGCAATGGGTACAAGCGCGGTCGGTGGTGCGGCGTTTGCCTTTCCCGGGGCCATTGACGTTTGGGTGTGGGGTGGAGGTGACGGCGCTCGTCGATGAACTGGGCTTCCAGGGCTCGAGCGCCTTCATGCTCGGCCAGGTGCTCGACCGCTTCTTTGCACGGCATGCGTCGGCGAACAGCTTTTGCGAGACGGTGTTGAGGTCGGCATCGCGCGGCGAAATCATGCGCTGTGCACCGCGCATTGGGACTGGGGCAACTTTGTGAGATGGCGGCCATGAAGCCAGTTTGCATTGATCGAGATCTGCGCAGGCCTCGGTGGGGGCACTTCGACAGGCTCAGTGCGAACGGGAGCAGTGGGTTCGATGCTGCCCCAAACCACGCACACCCAAGCCACACCCACCTCCCGTGCGGGCTGAGCCTCGCGCTCCCCAGCCACAACCGCCTCCCGTTAGGGCTGAGCCCCGCACACCCCAGCCACACCCCCCTCCCGTTCGGGCTGAGCCTGTCGAAGCCTGCTCATGCCTCGGTGCCAACACTTCGACAGGCTCAGTGCGAACGGAAGCGGTGGTCCGATGCCACCCCAAACCCCGCACGCCCCAGCCAAACCCACCTCCCATTCGGGCCGAGCCCCGCACACTCCAGCCACACCCACCTCCCGTTCGGGCTGAGCCTGTCGAAGCCTGCGCATGCTTCAGTGCGAACTCTTCGACAGGCTCAGCACGAACGGAGCATTTCAAGGTGGCCTCGACCATGACGCCATCCGACCCCCAAACCCTGAACACGCGCCGCCAGCGCCTGTTCGAGTCCCTCGCGGCCGAGCCTTGGGCGCACGACTTCTTCGCCACACTCCGGCAAATCAACGCCCTGTCGCCGCAGCAGCCGCGCCTCGGCGCCGCGCTGCGGCCAGGCGCCGAGGCCATTCGCCTGGGCCAAGACCCTGAACTCGACTTCGCCCCGGCCGCCGTGATGTCGTTCAAGGCCAGTGGCATCACGCCGCCGCGCATGGGCGTTCGTTTCTTTGGCCTCTTCGGCCCGATGGGCGCGCTGCCGCTGCACCTGACCGAATACGCCCGTGACCGCCTGCGCAACCACGCCGACCCGACCTTCGCGCGCTTTGCCGATGTGTTCCATCACCGCGCCCTGCTGCTGTTCTATCGCGCGTGGGCGCAGGCCCAGCCCGCCGTGCAAGCCGATCGGCCGAACGACGACCAGTTCGCCAAGTGGGTCAGCGCGCTGTTCGGCCAAGCCCCCACCGCGCTGCGCTGCGCCGACGCCGTGCCCGACGCAGCCAAGCGCTTTGCCGCTGGCCACCTGAGCCGCGCCACGCGCAACCCCGAATCCATCACCAAGGTGCTGCGGCAGTACTTCAAGGTGCCGATCCGCATCGAGCCGTATGTGGGCCACTGGATGCACCTGCGGCCTGAAGACCGCAGCCGCCTCGGCAGCCCCGGCAACCGGCGCAGTGCCGCACTGGGTGTGACGGCCGTGGCCGGCCCGAAGGTGTGGGACCGCCAGTACAAGCTGCGCCTGCACATCGGCCCGCTCACGCTCGACCAGTACCAGCAGTTCCTGCCCGGCCAGCCGTCGCTGGTTGAGCTGCGCGACTGGATGCGCCAGTTGCTGGGCTTCGACATGCTGTGGGACGTGCAATTGGCGCTCAAAGGCAGCGAGGTGCCGGCTTTGAAAATGTCCGATCGCAAGACGCGGCTCGGCCTCACCACCTGGCTTGGCCGCAAGACCCCTCACCCGGATCGCGGCGAGCTTCGCTTGCGCCCCGCGAACCTTGCGCCATCCCAGACCCCGCCCCCTCATGCCCGTTCGGGGCTGAACCCTCATTCCCGATCGTCATGAGCCCGAATTTCCGATCGTCCTGAGCCTGTCGAAGGAAGCCCCTGCACCATGCATGCAAGCACTTCGACAAGGCATCGCCTTGCCTTTAGTCCTGAGCCTGTCGAAGGGTCCGTGCGAACGGGCCTTTAGCTGTCATCCACATCCATGAAGGAAACCCACCATGGCTGAAATCAGTCGCGCCGCCCTCTTCGGAAAACTCAACCCGCTGGCCTACAAAGCCATCGAAGGCGCCACCGTGTTTTGCAAACTGCGCGGCAACCCGTATGTCGAGTTGCAGCATTGGCTGTTCCAGATCCTGCAGGCGCAAGACTCCGACCTGCACCGCCTGGCCAAGCACTACGGCATCGACGCCTCGGCCTTGGTCACCGACCTGCAAAACTCGCTCGACCGCCTGCCGCGTGGCGCGTCGTCCGTCACCGACCTGTCGAGCTTTGTTGAAGACGCCGTCGAGCGTGCCTGGGTCTACGGCTCGCTGATGTTCAGCGGCACCCAGGTGCGCACGGGCTTCCTGATGGTCGGCCTGCTGAAGACCAAGAACCTGCGCAACGTGCTGCTGTCGATCAGCAAGCAGTTCGAACGCATTCAGCTCGACGACCTGACTGAGAACTTCCACAAGGTCCTCGGCAGCTCACCCGAAGAAGCGCAGGCCGCCAGCGAAAGCGGCGCCGCGCCCGGTGAAGCCAGCGGCGCCATCGCCCCGGCGGCGATGGGCAAGCAAGAAGCCTTGAAGAAGTTCACCACCGACCTGACCGAGCAGGCACGCGGCGGCAAGATGGACCCGATCGTGGGCCGCGACGACGAGATCCGCCAAGTGGTGGACATCTTGATGCGCCGCCGCCAGAACAACCCCATCCTCATCGGCGAGGCCGGCGTGGGCAAGACGGCCGTGGTTGAAGGCTTCGCGCAGCGCATCGCACGCGGTGACGTGCCGCCCTCGCTGAAAGACGTTGAACTGCGTGTGCTCGATGTCGGCCTGCTGCAAGCCGGCGCCAGCATGAAGGGTGAGTTTGAACAACGCCTGCGTTCGGTGATCGACGAAGTGCAGGCGTCCACCAAACCCATCATCTTGTTCATCGACGAAACCCACACCCTGGTGGGCGCGGGCGGTGCGGCGGGCACGGGCGATGCGGCCAACCTGCTGAAGCCGGCGTTGGCACGTGGCCAGTTGCGCACCATCGGCGCCACCACCTTCGCCGAATACAAAAAACACATCGAAAAAGACCCCGCGCTGACCCGGCGTTTCCAGAGCATCACCGTCGATGAGCCCGACGAGGCGCGCGCGATTTTGATGATGCGCGGCGTGGCCTCAACGATGGAAAAGCACCACAAGGTGCAGATCCTCGACGAAGCACTCGAAGCGGCGGTGAAGCTGTCGCACCGCTACATCCCCGGTCGCCAGTTGCCCGACAAATCGGTCAGCCTGATCGACACCGCCTGCGCCCGTGTGGCCGTGAGCCTGCACGCCACACCGGCCGAGGTGGACGACTGCAGCAAGCGCATCGAAGCGCTCGAGACCGAGCAAGCCATCATCGGCCGCGAAAACGCGATCGGCATCGACACGAAGAAGCGCAGCGCGCAAGTTGAAGATCAACTCGGCCTGGAGCGTGCGCGCCTCGACAAGCTGCAAACCCGTTGGCAGGCCGAGAAGGGGCTGGTGGACACACTGCTGGCCCTGCGCGCCAAGCTGCGCGATGGCGCCGCGCCCGTTGAAGGCACCGGCAGCAAGCTCGAAAAGAACGCCGAAGCCGTGGCCGCGCAGGCCACCGCCGACACGCCCAAGCTGTCAGACGCCGAACGCGGCGCCACCCTGGCCGAGCTGAAGCAGGTGCAAGACGAGTTGACCGCGCTGCAAGGCGAAAGCCCGTTGATCTTGCCGACGGTCGACTACCAGGCCGTGGCCAGCGTGGTCGGCGACTGGACGGGCATTCCTGTGGGCCGCATGGCCGCCAACGAGATCGAAACCCTGCTGAACCTGCCCAAGCTGCTGGGCTCGCGTGTGATCGGCCAAGACCACGCGATGGAGATGATCGCCAAACGCATTCAAACCTCGCGGGCCATGCTCGACAACCCGAGCAAGCCGATCGGCGTGTTCATGCTGGCCGGCACCTCGGGCGTCGGCAAGACAGAAACCGCGCTCGCGCTGGCCGAGGCGCTGTATGGCGGCGAGCAGAACGTCATCACCATCAACATGAGCGAGTATCAAGAGGCGCACACCGTCTCTACCCTCAAAGGCTCGCCCCCTGGCTACGTGGGCTACGGCGAAGGCGGCGTGTTGACCGAAGCCGTGCGCCGCCGCCCTTACAGCGTGGTGCTGCTCGATGAGGTTGAGAAGGCCCACCCCGACGTGCACGAACTCTTCTTCCAGGTTTTCGACAAGGGCTGGATGGAAGACGGCGAAGGCCGGCTCATCGACTTCAAGAACACCATCATCTTGCTGACCTCGAACGCGGGCAGCGAAATGATCATGAGCCTGTGCCAAGACCCCGAGCTTCTGCCGGGGCCTGACGCCATTGCCAAGGCGCTGCGCGAGCCGCTGTTGAAGGTCTTCCCGGCGGCGCTGCTGGGGCGCATCGTCACCATTCCGTACTACCCGCTCAGCGCAGACATGCTGGGCAAGATCGTCAAGCTGCAACTCAACCGCATCAAGAAGCGGGTGGAAGCCAACCACGGCGTGCCGTTCACGTTCGACGACGACGTGGTGAAGCTGGTGGTGAGCCGCTGCAACGAAGTGGAAAGCGGTGGCCGCGTGATCGACGCGCTGCTGACCAACACCGTGCTGCCACGCATCAGCCATGAATACCTGACGCGGCTGGCTTCGGGTGGACCGCTGCACAAGGTGGAACTCAGCGTGGCCGACGGCGAATTCGCCTATGCCTTCGACTGAAGCGGCATTGGCTCCCTCGCCCCTTGAGGAGAGGGCGTGAACTCATGCAATACCCAGCCGCCCCAATGCCCACAAAACTGAAACCGCTCAGCGGTGCGGCCCGGCTTGCGCAGCAGCAATTGCTGAAGCGCGCTGTTGAGCTGTTGCGCGACAAGAAACCCGAACTCGCCGAGCCGGTGCTGCGCAGCGTGCTCGAGCGCTGGCCGGGGCAGCCCGATGCGCTGCACTTCCTGGGCGTGTTGAAGCACCAGCGTGGGCGCAGTGAAGAGGCGCTGGCGCTGATCCGCCAAGCCATCGACGCCCTGCCCGACCAGCCCGGCCCCTGGAACAACCTGGGCAACGTGCTCGTCGAGCTGCAACGCTTCGACGAAGCCACCGCCGCCTACCAGCAATGCCTGGCGCTGCGGCCCGACTTCATCGACGCGTTGAACAACCTGGCCACCATTCACCGCAAACGCGGTGAACACGCCGAGTCTGAAACGCTGTGCAAGCGTGCCCTGGCCGCACACCCCGACTTCGCGCAGGCTTGGTACAACCTTTCGCTCACCTTGCTCGAACAAGGCCGTGTGGACGAAGGCCTGCAGGCCAACAGCCGCGCCATCTTGTTGTGGCCGCGCCACCTGCAGGCGCGCAACGCCGTGCCGCGTGCGCTGGTGCATTTGGGCCGGCTCAATGAAGCCGCCAAGCTGTACCGCGAATGGCTGGCCACCGACCCCGACAACCCGGTGATCCAACACCACCTGGCCGCCTGCGCGGGCGGTGCCGCGCCTGAACGTGCGAGCGACGCCTACGTCGAAAAAACTTTCGATGCCTTTGCGGCCACCTTCGACGCCAACCTCTCGGCGCTCGGCTACCGCGCACCCACGCTGGTGGCCGAACTGCTGCACGAACTGCTGCCCGCGCCCGCCCGCCAGTTCGACATCAACGACCTCGGCTGCGGCACCGGCCTGTGCGGGCCGATGGTGCGCGAATGGGCGAAGAAGCTCGACGGCTGCGACCTCTCGGCCGGCATGTTGGAGA
>JAYSYW010000327.1:0-6945 GCA_043727255.1 Rhizobacter sp.
CCGAAGTACCTGCCCCAGTCCTGCAAGTAATTCGAACCTCTTGATGGATATTAAAGGCGCCTTCGGGCGCCTTTTTCGTCGCAACATGACTCAAACAAGCGCATGAACACAACGTCCTCTCAGGCAGCGAGCCGAGGGGCCATTGGCGCCTGTGTGCTCCTATGGGCATCCAGCTACCTGGTGCCAGTTGTCCTATTGCCCATCGCCGTTTTTGTCAGTTTGTGGCTGGCTGTATTAGTGTGGGGCATTGTGCTCAGCGGCACGGGCCAGGTTGCCCTGGTCGTCAGTGCTCGTTCGCTGCCCATCTTGGGCCTGCCCCTTCTTGGCTTGGGCGTGATGGCCGCCTGTGCGAGCGCCAAGCATGACTGGACCTCGGCTCTGATGCTTCTGGCCGCCGCAGCCATATTCTTGTTTGGTGCTGTCGTCCATGACGAGCGTTGGCTGCGCGCGCTGCAAGTCGCGCTGCTGGTGGCAGGCGCTCTAAGCGTCGTGGCTGCGGCCCTTCAGCTAGTTGCGCCACTTGCAGAAATTCCCGGTGTGGCGCCATCTGCTGCTGGGCGTGCGGCAGGCAATTTGCATCAACCCAACCTGCTGGCCCAGCTATTGTTACAGGCGATTGTGGCGCTGATGGCCTTGACTTGGTCGCTTAAGAAGGTCTCGATCAGAGTGGGTTTGCCTCTGGCCCTCCTCCTGGGCATGGGGCTGTCGTTCAGCCAATCGCGCACTGGCTGGCTGGGCATGGGGTTGTTATTGGTTTGGGTGCTGATGGACCGAAGCATGCCGAAAGAAGTGCGCCGGCTTACTTTCGCCGCTGTGGTGGGATGTGCGCTGGGCATGGGACTCGTTCTGCTCAGCGCCGAATACAGCGGCATAGCTTCTTATGTTGAAAAACGCTCAGCAGCGCCCGACATCTCAAGCTCTCGCTTCGGCATTTGGTCCAACACGCTGGAACTCATTGGGCAGAACGTCTGGACAGGTGTGGGGTGGGGCCAGTTCGCCAAAGCCTGGGCTTTGACACCGTTCCCGTCGCGGCCCATCGCTGCCTTCGACAACGCCCACAACTTGCCCTTGCACCTGATGGTCGAACTGGGCGTTCCGCTGGCTCTGGTGTTGATGGTGGCATTGGGCTGGGTTGTCTGGCGATCGCTTCCGGCGGCTAGCTTGCCCACAGGTGGGGCGCACGCTCCGGCAGCGCGTTGTGCGCTCGCGGCTTTGCTGCTGCTGGCCGTTCACAGCCTGCTCGAGTACCCGCTCTGGTTCAGTTTTTTCCTGCTGCCGGCTGCGTTCTTTCTCGGCCACTTCATCCGCTTGGGCCGATGTGTTGAGGAATCTGCTCCGTCGCCAGGGGAGTCGTGGCCAACGAGCCCCATCGTCTCGAAGCTTGTGAGCAAGGCGCTCAAGGCCTGCGGTGTGCTGATCGTCCTGGGTTCGCTGTACGCGGCCTGGGACTACTCTCGCGTCCTCCAGGCCTTCAAACCGTTCGGCCCCGGGTTGCGCAAAACACTAGAACAACGTGTGGCGGAAGGTCGCAAAGGCCCGTTGTTCGGATATTGGGTCGATTTCGGCGTGGTCACGAATGCTGAGCACTACGAAAATCTGACGGACGAGGTGCAGCGGGCATTCCGGCATCGTGTGAACCCGCGCATGCTGATGATTTACGCAAAGTATCTGCATGAACGCGGGGAGGACGACAAGGCTTCATATGTCGCCGCACGCTTGCGTGAATTCCGAAACCCCGTCTCCACGGAGTTCTTTGCCGCTTGCGGCACAGCTTCGCCGTCTGTGTTGTTCCAGTGCCGCCCGCCTGTTCACGCCTATACCTGGCGTGATTTCAGGTAATCCGCTGTCCTTCGATCTCCGACGCCTCATGAATCTCAGATTCAAAGCCACGGGCCTTCACCTCTTTGTCTCGGCATTCATCGCCGTTGTGGTCGCAGCCGGCATGTTGCTGGTCTGGTTTCCTGACGGTTATGCCAAGGCCATGGGCGCGCATGGTTTGCTCGTTCTGGTTCTGGGTTGTGATGCCGTGGTCGGGCCGTTGCTGTCCTTCATCATCTGTGACCCGCGCAAGTCGCGGCGGACGTTGATGCTGGATTACCTTGTCATTGCGGCCCTGCAGTTGGCTGCGCTGGGCTACGGTGTCTCCGTGATCATGCAGTCCCGACCAGTGTTCACCGTTTTCTCCAAAGACCGGTTCAACCTTGTCGCTGCTTTCGAGGTCGATCCCGAAGACCTGCGTGTGGCACCTGCAAACTTCAGTCGTTTGTCGTGGAACGGTCCGCAACTCGTCACGCTGCGGTTGCCAGGGGACACGGCCGGCCGCAATCACGCGCTCGATCTGGAGTTGAGTGGCAAACACCTGCAAGCCATGCCTGCGTATTACGTGCCGCATGACCCGGCGGAGGTGTTGTCCGCCGCGAAACCCATGGAGGTTTTGTTGAAGGCACGACCCAGCGCTGCTGATGTCATGCACGCCGCGTTGGCTCGGCGAGGCCTGACTTCGGCTGAGGTGGTTTGGCTGCCCGTGGAGACGCGGTTCGGCTTCATGACGGCGCTGGTGGATCAATCCAGCGGCTCCATCCTTGAGTTCATCGATATCGACGTCTTCTGATTCGATTGACGCGGCACGATGCCGTCGCTCTTCAAGACACCACAATCCGCCGATGCAGGTTTCCGAAGAAAGAGTGCCCGTCCGTTCCGGCGTCCCGAACAAGCTGTTCATCGCCGGTGTGGTTGCCGTGGCTCTGCCGACGCTGTTGACGGTCCAGCCGACGCCTTCCACCACATTCATCAATCAGGCCACTGCGCTGGCCGGCTGGGGCTTGCTGCTTGCCGCGATGTCGGCACCTTCGCCTTCAACGGTGAGGCCGCCGAAGACCATTTCGATGTTGAGCGCGAGCCTGCTGTTGCTCATGCTTTGCGCCTTGGCCGGCATGATGCATGGCGGGTTGCCTACAACGTTGGGCTGGCCTGCCGTGGCGATGCTGGGCGCAGCGACTCTGTGTGTTTGGGTTGGTGCCAGGCAGGCCGCACAAGCGTCGCCGCATGGCGGTTTTTCCGTGTTGGCCGCGGTGCTCGTGGTGGCCGGTTTTTGCAGTCTCGCGCTTGCGGCCGCGCAGTATTGCGCTCCATCGGGTTGGGGTGCGCCCTGGATTGCCCCGGTGTCGTCGTCCGGACGCGTCGGCGCCAACCTTCGCCAACCCAACCACCTCAGCAGTCTGTTACTGGCGGCGATGGCAGCTTGGGTGTACTTGCATGAATCGGCGGGGGCACGGTGGTTTCGCAAGCCTCGCGTCACGAGGGTCGCCGTGACCCTGGGCATGGTGGGGCTGGTGATTGGCGTGGTGCTGACCGCCTCTCGAACCGGCGCCGTGTGTGTGCTTCTGTTGGCCGCGTGGGGTATCTTGGACCGTCAGCTGTCGCGTTTTTCGCGTGTGGTGCTGGCCATGCTGCCACTCGTCTACGCTGTCTCCTGGGTCGCATTTGGTGAATGGGCACAGATGCATGACAGGTCGTTCGCTGGCGCCGCACAACTGCATGCCGCTGACATCTCCAGCTCTCGCTTCGCCATCTGGTCCAACGCGCTGGAGCTTATTCGCCAGAATCCTTGGTCTGGCGTGGGTTGGGGTGAATTCAACTTCGCCTGGA
Organism: Rhizobacter sp.; assembly: GCA_043727255.1. GTDB lineage: Bacteria > Pseudomonadota > Gammaproteobacteria > Burkholderiales > Burkholderiaceae_C > Rhizobacter. The sequence continues at coordinate 3,649 of JAYSYW010000327.1, forward strand.
CACTGACGCCATTCCCTGACCGCCCCGGCGCGTTCTTCGATCATTCCCACAACCTGTTCCTGCAGTTGTGGGTGGAACTCGGTGTGCCCCTGGGCACTCTGGTACTCGCCTTGATGCTGTGGGCACTGTGGAAGGCGATTGAGAACGCGGCCAAGGCTGTTGGTCCGAGCGCGCCTTTGTTGAGAGCGGCGTTGATGATGGTGCTGATGATGGGTGTGCACAGTCTTCTCGAATACCCGCTCTGGTACGCCTACTTTCTCTTGCCCACGGCGTTTGCCTGGGGCGTTTGCCTGGCCACAGCCGTTCCCTCAGAGCCCGCTTCAACAGAGCACCCGTCATCCATTCGGGGCACCTTGTCTTCAAAGGTGGTGATTGCCTGTGCGCTGCTGATGACGGCAGGCGCCTGCTATTCGATCTACGACTATCAACGCGTCGTTGGAATTTTCGTGCCCCCAGCCAATGCCGCGCCGCTGGACCAACGCATCGCCACCGGCCAACGCAGCCTCTTCTTCGCCCACCATGCGCACTACGCGGCCGTGACCACTGCGCCGCGTCCCAGTGAGGTGATGGAGTCGTTCAAGTCGGCCAGCCACTACTTGCTCGACGCCCGTTTGATGATGGCCTGGGCCAAGGCCTTGAACGAGAGTGGCGAAGTGGACAAAGCCCGCTACATCGCTGCGCGCCTAAAGGAGTTCCGCAACCCACAGGCAGCTGACTTCTTTGCCGTCTGCGACGAGCCGGTGGCTGCGGGTGAAAGCCTGCCCTTCCAGTGCACGCCGCCGACCCGGGCCTTCAGCTTCAGAGACTTCCGCTGACGCCCTGAAGCGTGGCGTGCCCGCTGCGCTTCAGGGGGCCGATGAAGCCTCGCCCGGCGCCACCCAGTCGCCCGACTTCCCGCCGTGTTTTTCGAGCACGCGGATCTCACCCATCACCATGCCCCGGTCCACCGCCTTGCACATGTCGTAGATGGTCAGCAGGCCGACCTGAACGGCGGTCAGCGCTTCCATCTCGACCCCGGTGCGGCCCAGCGTTTCGACCTGCGCGGTGCAGCGCACCTGGCTCTGCGCCGAATCGACCTCGAACGACACGACCACACGCGTGATGGGCAGCGGGTGGCACAAGGGGATCAGCTCTGACGTGCGCTTGCTGGCCTGTATGGCCGCGATGCGTGCGATGCCCAGCACGTCTCCCTTCTTGGCCGTGCCACTTTGCACCAGCGCCAGCGTGGCCGGCAGCATGCGGATCACTCCGCTGGCGCGCGCGATGCGGTGAGTTTCGGCCTTCGCCGACACATCGACCATGTGCGCCTGGCCCTGCGCGTCAAAGTGGGTCAAGGTGTCTGCGGGAGCGGTTGGTGTGGGCATGGCGCGGGGCTGAAAAGAGGGCGCTGGCATCATAGCCAGCGTGGCTGGGTGAAGGCGGCGTGAAGGCGGCGCGAACTTCCCCCACGCCGCATGGCTCCAACCCGACCCCGCTGCCAGGACTGGCCTTTGAGCGATCTCATCCCCCATCCCCCCCGCGCCCCTTCTTCACGGCATGCCCCACGCGTCAGGCGTTGGATGGCGGGCCTGTGTGCCGCATCGCTGCTGGGCACATCGGCGGCGCCCGCGCAGGCCGAAAGCCGTTTGCCGGCGTTGGGTGATTCGGTGTCGGAAGACGTTGGCGTCGGCAACGAACGCCGGCTTGGCGACCGCATCATGCGGGACATCCGGCGTGACCCGGACTACCTCGACGACCCGGTCTTGCTGGACTACCTGCAATCGCTCTGGCAGCCGCTGGTCAGCACCGCCCGCGCACGGGGTGACATTGGCGCCGAGCTCGACACCAGCTTCGCATGGGAAGCCTTCCTCGTGCGCGACAAGAGCGTCAACGCGTTCGCGTTGCCCGGCGGTTTTGTGGGCGTGCACCTGGGCCTGATCGCCATGACGGCCACCCGGGACGAATTGGCTTCGGTGTTGGCGCATGAGTTGTCGCACGTCACGCAGCGCCACATCGCGCGTGGCATCGGCAACAGCCAGCGGCAGTCGATGATCGGCGTGGCGGCCATGATCCTCGGCGTGCTGGCGGCCAGCCGCAGCAACCGGGGCGATGGCGCCAACGCCATCTTGTCGGGCGGGCAGGCGCTGGCGGTGCAGGGCCAGTTGAACTTCTCGCGCGACATGGAACGCGAGGCCGACCGCGTGGGCTTTGCCCTGCTGTCGGGCGCGGGCTTCGCACCCGGTGGCATGGCGGCCATGTTCGAGAAGCTCGACCATGCCTCGCGCCTGAACGACAGCGCCAGCTTCCCCTACCTGCGCAGTCACCCGCTGAACGCCGCACGCATCGGTGAAGCGCGCTCGCGGCTGGGTGTTGCGCCGCCCGCGCCGCCGGCCAGCGTGCTGGGCCACGCGGCTGCCCAGGCGCGGGCCCGGGTGTTGATGGACGCGCGGGTCGATGCCTTGCGCCGCTGGCAGTCGCTGGACGCCACACATGACGGCGCGCGAGACGCCACCCGCACCGCCGACAAGCTTTCCGCCGCCTACAGCAGCGCCCTGGCCTCCACGCTGCTGCGTGATTGGCCGCGTGCCGACGCATCCCTGCAGACGGCCCTTGGCATCGTGCGTGCCAACCCGCGCAGCGACGCCACCGCCGAGCGCGAAGTGGTGTTGCTGCAAGCGCAGTCGATGCTGGAACGCGGCGAGCCGGCGCGTGCCGTTGCGCTGATCAAACCGTATGTGCGTGACGGCGGCGAGCCCGCGTCGCGCGCGGTGATGCTGATGGGTGCGCAGGCCGCCTTGGCGTTGCCGCAAGACGAGCCCGCGCTCAGGCGTGCGGCTGACACCTTGCAAACCTGGACCACCCTGCATGCCGCCGACGCCACCGCGTGGCAGCAGCTCGGCCGGCTCTGGCACCAGCTGGGGCAGCCCCTGCGCGGCTTGCGCGCAGAAGCCGAATCGCGTGTGGCCGTGGCCGACTACAACGGCGCCATCGACCGCCTGCGTGCTGGGCAACGACTGGCCAAGACCAGCGCGAAGCTGGACTTCATCGACGCGTCGGTCATCGACTCACGCCTGCGTGTCGTGGAAGGGCTGCGGCGCCAGCAGGCACTGGAAGAGAAGTCGGACGGTTGATCGTCGTGGGCGAGGCGCGACATTCACGTTCAAAGGCCCGCCCCAAACACCGCCCGCTTGGATAAGATCCGGCCCGGCCGCGCCCCATGCGTGGTCAACGTCGCTCGGACGGTTCCGGGCGCTCACGTGAAAGCCAATCCAATGTCCTCTTCCGCAGGCAAGCGCCGCTTTGCGCGCATCGACCGCC
>JAYSYW010000328.1:0-35565 GCA_043727255.1 Rhizobacter sp.
GCCAAGCCCAGGAAGTGCATCGGGAAGAAGGTGACGTTGAAGGTGACCAGCGAGCCCCAGAAGTGGAACTTGCCCCGGCCTTCGCGGTACATCACGCCGGTCCATTTGGGCAGCCAGTAATAGACGCCAGCGAACATGGCGTACAGCGAGCCGGCCACCAATACGTAGTGGAAGTGGGCCACAACGTAGTAGGTGTCTTGCAGCTGGATGTCGATCGGGGCCAGCGACAGGATCAGACCGGTGAAGCCGCCCATCGTGAACACAAAGATGAAACCGACCGCGAACAGCATCGGCGTCTCGAAGGTCATCGAGCCGCGCCACATGGTCGCGATCCAGTTGAAGACCTTCACGCCGGTGGGCACGGAGATCAGCATGGTTGCGTACATGAAGAACAGCTGTCCGGTCACAGGCATGCCGGTGGCGTACATGTGGTGTGCCCACACGATGAACGACAGGATGGCGATGGACGCCGTGGCGTACACCATGGAGGTGTAGCCGAACAGGCGCTTGCGCGCGAAGGCCGGCACCACGTGGCTGACGATGCCGAAGGCCGGCAAGATCATGATGTAGACCTCGGGGTGGCCGAAGAACCAGAAGATGTGCTGGTACATCACCGGGTCGCCACCGCCAGCGGGGTTGAAGAAGCTGGTGCCAAAGTGGCGGTCGGTCAGCGTCATCGTGATGGCGCCGGCCAACACGGGCATCACGGCGATCAGCAGGTAAGCGGTGATGAGCCAGGTCCAACAGAACATCGGCATCTTCATCAGCGTCATGCCGGGGGCGCGCATGTTGAGGATGGTCACGATGATGTTGATCGAGCCCATGATCGACGAGGCGCCGAGGATGTGCATCGCGAAGATGCCGGCGTCCATCGACGGGCCCATCTGCAGCGTCAGCGGCGCGTAGAGCGTCCAGCCTGCAGCCGGTGCGCCACCGGGCATGAAGAACGAGCCGACCAGCATGATGGCCGCCGGGATCATCAGCCAGAAGCTGAAGTTGTTCATGCGGGCGAAGGCCATGTCGGCCGCGCCGATCTGCAGCGGGATCATCCAGTTCGCGAAGCCCACGAAGGCCGGCATGATCGCGCCGAACACCATGATCAGCCCGTGCATCGTGGTGAGCTGGTTGAAGAGCTGCGGGTTCACGAACTGCAGGCCGGGCTGGAACAGCTCGGCGCGAATCAGCAGCGCAAGCACGCCGCCGACCATCAGCATCGTGAAGGAGAACAGCAGGTACAGCGTGCCGATGTCCTTGTGGTTGGTCGCGTACACCCAGCGGCGCCAGCCGTGGGGGTGGTCGTGCGCGTGGTCGTCATGACCGTGGCCAGCGTGGCCGTGGGGGTCGAGTACTGCACTCATGGATCTTCCTTGGAGCTCGGTTCGGTCGCGAAAGCGCTTGCTTGGCGCGCTTACTTTGCAGGTTTACTTGGCGCGGGCGGTCTGGATCTCAGCCGGCTGCACCAGCTGTTCGGTCTTGTTCGACCAGGCGTTCTTCGTGTACGAGATGACGGCGGCGAGCTCGGTGTCGCTCAACTGTTTCCATGCGGGCATGGCGCCCTTGCCGTTCAGCACGATGTTGATCTGCGCCATGTGGTTCTTGTCCAGCACCATCGGCGACTTGTCCAGCGCCTTGATGGGGCCCGCGCCCATGCCATTGGCTTGGTGGCAGGCCACGCAGTTGGCGTTGTAGACCTTCTCGCCACGGGCCACCAGGTCAGGCAGCGCCCACACTTTGCTGGGGTCGTCGGCCTTGGCCAGGGCTTCCTTCTTCTTGCCATCGACCCACAGGGTGTACGCCTCGGCGGAAACCACCTTCACGTGGATCGGCATGTAGGCGTGTTCCTTGCCGCACAGCTCGGCGCACTGGCCATAGAAGTCGCCGGTCTTGGTGGCGCGGAACCATGTGTCGCGCACGAAGCCGGGGATGGCATCTTGCTTGACGCCGAAGGCCGGCACCATCCAGGCGTGGATCACGTCGTTGGCGGTGGTCACGATGCGGATCTTTTTGTCCACAGGCACCACGAGCGGGTTGTCCACCTTCAGCAGGTAGTCGTCGCCCACCGGCTTGCCGGCATCGGACGCTTCGCGCTGGGTGGCGTCGAGCGTGGACACGAAGCCGAGGCCTTCGCCCTCGCCCTTCAGGTAGTCGTAGCCCCACTTCCATTGGTAGCCGGTCGCCTTGATGGTCAGGTCGGCGGCGCTGGTGTCTTTCATCGCCACCACCACCTTGGTGGCGGGCAATGCCATCAGGATCACGATGATGAAGGGCACGATGGTCCAGATGATCTCGACCGTGGTGCTCTCGTGGAAGTTGGCTGCCTTCGCGCCCTTGGACTTGCGGTGCCGAAGGATCGAATAGAACATCACACCGAACACGCCGACGAAGATCACCGAGCAGATGACCAGCATGAAGTTGTGCAGCCATTGCTGCTCAACAGCGATCTGGGTGACCGGCGGGTGCAGGTCGAGTTGGTCGACCGCAGGGCCGCCCGGCAGGCTGTTGACGGCCATGGCGCTCGCCGTGGCCAGCGCCGCACCGACGGCCAGGCCCAGCTGGCCAGCCTTCCGGCACGCTTGGTGCCCCACTGATTTGATCGTCTTCATCATGGTCGTTTCAGTTTTCCAATTTCACATCGCCGCGGTTGGCACCTCACCCCGGTGCCAGCGGCGCAGTGCCCAACGCAATTCTTCAGCCAGTTGCCGACGTTGCTCGGGACGCACGAAGCGCCCCACGGCAATCCGCCGGCCCTGGCCCGACAACTCGACCAGCGAGTTGTCGCTGTGCTCGGGCTCCACCCGGACCCATGCCGGCTGGAATTCCACGCGTTCCACTTGCGACCCGTTGGCGTGAACCACCGTCAACCGGCCGTCTCTCAATGCAATGCTTTCCCTGTCGCCCGCATGCCGCGCATACACCCACAGCACACCACCCACCACCAACAGTTCGGCCCACGCAAAAGGCATCACCAGTCGTGCGCCCTGCCACCAGAACACGGTGGCAATGCTCAACGACACCGCACACAGCGACAGGTAGAAGCCAAGCAGTTGCCCGGGTGCGACGGAACAGTTGCGCCTTAGCTCCCACTCGACGGCTTGCGGCTCGGCCGCGGACTCACACCCAAGGCGAAACGTTGCGCAATCCAGGCCCGAAGAAGGACCAGGATGCCAAAGGGCTGACGATGTGGATGCGGACATGCTGCAGCGGCTTCAGACGCCTCGGACTTGCAGTGGTTAGAACCTGTCTTCAACGCTTTCAGCGTCAAACGTGCGCGAAGGCTCCCGAACCACCTCGCATTTTTTCAAGTCCGCGAGTTTAACGCAGCCAAGCTGCTGTTCATCAAGCTTATGCACGTGGCGGCCTCTTGTGGACCAGTACTCGCATGTCTTCAAGCGACACCACGGTTTCGGCCTTCAAGGGCACGCGCGGCGGGGCCTTGAAGGCATGCCCATAGGCAACCTCGAAGCTCAAGGCGATGCGACCGTCGGGCGTGGCCAGCGACTGCAAACCATGCAGCAGCCGGGCATGCCAGCGCGGCGTGCGCAAGCCTTTGAAACGCTCGGGCGCCGCGTTGCCACCCAGGCTGCGCAGCTCGGCGAGCAAGGCCTGCGGCGAGGTCCAGCTCAGCGTCAGCACTTCCTGGTCCATCACCGGATCGGCGAAACCTGCCTGCACGAGCATGTCGCCGAGATCGTGCATGTCCACCAGCTCGGCCATGGCCGGTGCGGCGCCAAGCCGGTGGTAGAGCGCACGCAGTTCACGCAGGCTGCCGGGGCCGAGGCACGAGAACATCACGAAGCCGTCGGGCGCGAGGGCGCGTTGCCAATGGCTGAACAGCCGGGCCGGGTCGAGCGAGGCATGCAACATCATGTTGGCCCACACCAGTTGCACGCTGCCCGGGGCAATGTCGCTCGCCGCGATGGTTTCGGACCGCGCCCGTCGCCACGGTGACCACCACGGCGAACGCGCCGCCTGCTCGCTGCGCGCGCGCAAGGCCGCGCTGGGCTCGACGACCAGCCGGCGGGCCTGCGGATAAGCCTTCGCCAACAGCTCACTCCCTGCGCCTGTGAAGCCCCACCAATCGACCAGCACCTGCGGCTTGGCGCGCACGATGGCCAGCCGTTCGGCCATGCGGCGCCCCACTTCGGCATGCAGCCACGGGGCGGCGTCGGCGCGCGACATGCGCTGCAACGCGCGCCCCACACCGGCCGCGTCAATCGGCCGCGGCGCCGAGGGCGTGACTGCTGGATCGCTCATCGGCCGGCAGTATATTGAGCCGGTGTTTTTCACGCGCCTGCTATCGACCTTGCCGAGCCAGTGCGCGTTGTGCCGCGGCTGGGACACGCAGCGCCTGTGCGGCGCCTGCATCGCCCGCTTCGCGTCACCCGCCCCGCGTTGCGCTCACTGCGCATTGCGTGTGCCCGACGGCGTGGTGGTTTGCGGCGCCTGCATCACGCACCCACCGCCCTTCGATGGCGCACGGGCCGGCCTGGACTACGCCCATCCCTGGAACACGCTGATCCCGGCGTTCAAGTTCAACGCAGCCCTCGACCTGGCCACCACCTTGACCGATCGGCTCGAAGACGCCGTTCGCACCGCGCCCTTGCCCGAACTGCTGCTGCCCGTGCCGTTGAGCCCCGAACGGCTGCGGCAACGCGGCTACAACCAAGCCTGGGAAATCACCCGCCGTCTGTCGCGCGCTTTGCGCGTGCCGGCCGATGCGCACCTGCTGTTGCGGGTGAAAGACACGCCCCATCAGCTCAGCCAACCCCTGCCCAAGCGAGCCGCCAACGTGCGCGGCGCGTTTGCCGTCGAGCCGTTGCGCCGGGCTGAACTGGCCGGCCGCACCATCGCCGTCGTGGACGACGTGATGACCACCGGCGCCACCTGCGGCGAAATTGCCAACGTGCTGAAACAAGCGGGGGCGCTGCGCGTCGAGGCCTGGGTGCTGGCCCGCACACCGCGCCCCGGCAGCTTGTGACCGGGTCAACGCCATGAGCCGCGACAATCGCGCCCCATGTTTCACATCGTCCTGGTCCATCCTGAAATTCCGCCCAACACCGGCAACGTGATCCGGCTGGCGGCCAACACCGGCTGCAGCCTGCATCTGATCGAGCCGCTGGGCTTTTCGATGGACGACAAACTGCTGCGCCGCGCCGGGCTCGATTACCACGAGTACACGCGCGTGCAACGCCATGCCGACTGGCCGGCGTTCCTCGCCTCGGCCGCACCCGACCGCACGCGCATGTTTGCCTTCACCACGCGCGGCAGCCAGCCGTTTGCGGAAGCCGCGTGGCAGCCAGGCGACTGGTTGGTGTTTGGCTCAGAAACCGCTGGCATGCCGGACGACGTGCGCGAGAGCTTCCCTGCCGAGCAACGGGTGCGCTTGCCACTCAAACCCGGCCAGCGCAGCCTGAACCTCAGCAATGCGGTGGCGGTGGCGGTGTTCGAGGCCTGGCGCCAGAACGGCTACGCCGGCGGGGGCTGAGCGTCACTGCGGCTGCACACCCGCGTCGCGTATCACCTTCGACCAGCGCTCACGCTCGGTCCTCATCAGGCCCGCCAGCCCTTCAGGTGCCGTGCCCGCCGCGCTGAAATGGTGGGTCAGCATTTGGGCGCGCACCGCATCGGTCTTGATGATGCGCACCAGCTCGCGCGACATGCGTGCAATGAAGGCGGTTGGCGTTTTCGCCGGTGCCAGCACGGCCTGCCATGAGACGGCCTCGAAGCCCAAGTGGCCTTGCTCGGCGAAGGTCGGCAGCTCGGGCAGCGACGCCACCCGGCCCAGCGTCGTGACACCCAGCGCCTTCAGCCTGCCGACCCGCACTTGCCCCATCGCCGCGCCGGGCACCATGAACCCGGCGTGGATCTCACCCGCCAGCAGGGCTTGCACGACCTGTGGGAAGCCGGCGTAAGGCACATGCACGAGGTCGAGCCCCGCGCGTCGCTTGAACAACTCCATCGCCAGGTGCGAGGCGCTGCCCATGCCGACACTGCCGTAGTTCCATCGGCCCGGCTGGGCTTTCGCGGCCCGCACGAAATCAGCCAACGTGGAAACGCCGAGCTGGTGCCCGACCACCAGCACGTTCGGCGACGTGGCCACCAGTGTGACGGGCGCGAGGTCGCGCACCGGGTCGTAGCCCAGTTGACGGTTCAGCAGCGGCGCCGTCACCAACGGGCCCTGGATCGTGAAGAGCCAGGTGGATCCATCGGGTGCGGCCTTGGCCACGCTGGCCGTGCCGATGTTGCCGCCGGCACCGGGCTTGTTGTCCACCACCACCGGCTGGCCGAGGGCCTGCGCCAGCGGCTCGGCGATGAGCCGTGCCATCAGGTCGGGTGAACTGCCCGGAGGGAACGGCACCACCAGCCGGATCGGGCGTGAAGGCCACGCTTGCGGCCACGCGGAAGTGGCACCGGCAGCCGCCGCCAACCCCACGAGGTCGCGGCGTCTCAGCGACATGCGCTCAGAGGGGGTGAATGAAGAACCTGCTGCGACGGTTCCGTCATGCCTTCTCAGCTTTCGCGCCGCGCGTCGCGTGCCATCAACTCTTGAATCGCGCCCTGCGGCGTGATGCGGCCTTCGAGCACACGCACCACCGCGTCGGTGATCGGCATGTCGAGCCCCAACACATGGGCACGTTGCAACACGGTTGACGCACAAGCCACACCTTCGGCCACGTGGCCCAGCTCAGCGAGGATCTGCGCCAGCGGCAGGCCCTTGGCCAACAGCAGGCCGACCTTGCGGTTGCGCGACAAATCGCCCGTGGCGGTAAGCACCAAGTCACCCAGGCCGCTCAGGCCCATGAAGGTTTCGGCGCGCGCGCCCAGCGCCACACCGAGGCGCGTCATTTCGGCCAAGCCCCGGGTGATAAGCGCCGCGCGGGCATTCAGGCCAAGCCCCATGCCGTCGGCGATGCCGGTGGCAATCGCCATCACGTTCTTGACGGCGCCGCCCACTTCCACACCCACCGGGTCGATGGACGCATAAATGCGCAGGTTGCCACCGTGCAGGATGTTGACCGCCAACTCGCCCAGCGAGGGGTCTTCGCTCGCTGCCACCAGCGCGGCGGGCTGGCCACGCGCCACCTCGGCCGCGAAACTCGGCCCCGAAAGCACGCCCACGCGGGTGTCGTCATGCCGCACCTTGCGGGCGATTTCATGACCCAGCAGGCCGGTGCCGCCTTGGAAGCCTTTGCACAGCCACAGCACGCCGCGCAGACCCGGGGGCAGGCGGCGCAGCATCGATTCCAGCGCCGCCATTGGCGTGCCGATGATCACGAGGCCTTCGCGCGCATGTTCGACGGCGCGGTCGAAGTCGCTGTCGACCTGCAAGGCCGGGGGCAAGGCGATGCCGTCGAGATACATCGCGTTTTCGCGTGTTTCGCGCATGCGCGTGGCCTGTTCGGCATCACGCGCCCACAGCAAGGTGGCGTGGCGCTGCGCGGTGCTGGCGGCCAGGGCGGTGCCCCAGGCGCCAGCGCCCAGCACGGTGAGGTTCATGGCCTCGGCCGTGCCGATCAGTTCAGCGTCGGGGCCGGCGCGTCGGTGCCGGCGGCGGCTTGCTGCTGTTGTTGCTCGAACATCGCCTGGAAGTTCACCTCACCCAGGATCACCGGCGGGAAGCCGGCGCGGGTGCAGATGTCGGAAACAACGGCGCGCAGGTACGGGTAGACCATTTGCGGGCAGGCGATGCCGATGATCGACTGCAGTTGGTCTTCGGGGAAGTGGCGGACCTCGAAGATGCCGGCCTGCTTGGCTTCGACCAGGAACAGCGTCTTGCCTTCGATGGTGGTGGTCACGGTGGCGGTGACGCTGACTTCGTACATGCCATCGCCCACCGGGTCGGCTGCCAGGGCCAGGTTGATGTCCACCTGGGGTTGGTTCTGGTCGAGCAGGATTTGCGGCGAATTGGGTTGCTCCAGCGACAAGTCCTTCAGGTACATGCGTTGAATCTGGAACACGGGAGTGATGGTGTTGTCGTCGGCCATGGTGCTTGTCTCGCTTTGAAAGGAAGCGGCCCGCCACCGGGTCTGGTCGCGGGCCGCGGGGGATTATGTGGGAGGCGGATGACGGTTCGCCTAGGCAGATTCGAGCAGTGGCATGAGGCCACCGCGTTGGTCAAGTTCGACCAGGTCGTCGCAGCCGCCAACGTGGGTGTCGCCGATGAAGATTTGCGGCACGGTGCGCCGGCCTGTGGCTTGCACCATGGCTTGGCGCTGCACCGGGTCGAGATCGACGCGGATCTCGTCGATCGCATCCACACCGCGTGCCTTCAGCAGCATCTTGGCGCGTTGGCAGTACGGGCACACGTGGGTGGTGTACATCTTCACCGCTTGCATGGGCTGGACTCCTTGGCGGCCCGGATCAGGCTGACTTTTCAACCGGCAGGTTGGCTGCCCGCCAGGCCTTCAGGCCGCCCGACAGGGGCTGCGCCTTATCGAAACCGAGCTTGCGCAGGATAGCCACGGCGCGTGCGGCGCGCGCGCCGGTTGCGCACACCACCACCAGCGGCAAGGCTTTGTTTTTCGGCAGCGCATTCGAGGTTTCCAGCGACCCCAGCGGCACGTTCTTGGCGTTGACCACATGGCCGGCGGCATATTCAGCCGGCTCGCTCACGTCGATCAGCACGGCCTTTTCGCGGTTGACGAGCCGCACCGCTTCGTTGCAGTCCACAGCGCCGGTTTGCGTGCCGCGCCGCAGCGTGGGCCACACCAGCAGGCCGCCTGAAACAAGGGCCGCGACGATCAGGTACCAGTTGTCGATGATGAACTTCACGCGTTGTGCCCAGGGTTTGGAGAAAAGCGCGAATTATAGAATTCGGGCCTTTCGCGGCCGGCCTCTGTGGGCCTGCCCTCGCCTCACGGCCCACACGACAACGCCTGCTCCCCATGTACAAACTCGTGCTCATCCGCCACGGCGAATCGACCTGGAACCTGGAAAACCGCTTCACCGGCTGGACCGACGTGGAACTCACCCCCACCGGCGTCGAACAGGCCAAGCAGGCCGGGCGGCTGCTGAAGGCCGAAGGCTATGACTTCGACGTGGCCTACACCTCGGTGCTCAAGCGCGCCATCTGGACGCTGTGGCACACGCTCGACCAGATGGACCGCACCTGGCTGCCGGTGGTGCACAGCTGGCGCCTGAACGAGCGCCATTACGGCGCGCTGCAGGGCCTGAACAAGGCCGAGACGGCCAAGGAATACGGCGACGAGCAGGTGCTGGTCTGGCGCCGCAGTTACGACACCCCGCCACCCGCGCTCGACGCCAACGACCCGCGTGGCCAGCGCCAGGACGTCCGCTACGCCAAGCTCAAGCCCGATGACATTCCCCTCACCGAATGCCTGGAAGACACCGTGGCACGCGTGTTGCCGATCTGGAACGACAGCATTGCCCCGGCCATCAAGCTGGGCCGGCGCATCGTGATCGCCGCGCACGGCAACAGCATCCGCGCGTTGGTGAAGTACCTCGACAACATCGGCGACGCCGACATCGTGGGCGTCAACATCCCGAACGGCATCCCGCTGGTCTATGAGCTGGACGCCAACCTGAAGCCGATCAAGAGCTACTACCTGGGCGACGCCGAAGCAGCGGCGCAGGCGGCAGCCGCTGTGGCGAACCAGGGCAAGAAGGGCTGACGACGACGGCGGGGCGCCGGCTTCACCAGCGCCGCCCTACCAACGAGACAGCGCGTAGGTGTTGCGCCCCGCGCGCTTGGCTTCGTACAAGGCTGCATCGGCCTTGGCCACCACATCGGCCGGGATCACTTCCGCGTTTTCCAGGTAGGCCACGCCCACGCTGGATGTGACGTTGAGCGTCAGCTCTTCCAGCATGAAAGGCACGCGCACCGTCTCGCCAATCTTGCGGGCCAGCATGGCGGCCTCGTCGCTGGTCTTGATGCCTTCCAGGATGATGACGAACTCGTCACCCGCGTAACGCGCCACGGTGTCGGTCAGGCGAACGCAGCCCTGCAGGCGCTGGGCGAACTCCTTGAGCACCCCGTCGCCGACGCCGTGGCCGTAGGTGTCGTTGATCTGCTTGAAGTGGTCGATGTCGAGGAACATCAGCGCCATCGGCCGCTCGGCGCGGCGGCTGCGCCCCACCGCTTCGCGCAGGCGCTCGTCGAAGGCACGCCGGTTCGGCAGGTTGGTCAACGAGTCAACGCGCGCCAGTTCGCTGAGCTGCCGCTCCACCTGCTTGAGGGCCGTCACGTCCGAGCTGAGGGCGTAGACGCCGACCACGCGCCCGTCTTCGCGCACGTCGGGCACATAGACGTTGTGCAGGTGGCGGTGCACGCCGTGCACGGCTGAATCCACGTCGAAGTTGACACGCTGCCCCGCCAGCGCGTTGCGCAGGTGCATGCGCCGCTGCTCATAGAGCTTCGGGCCGATCAGTTCGAGGATGGGCTTGCCCACGGAGGCCTGCGGGTCCATCCCCACCCATTCGCGGAAGGTCTCGTTGGCGAACTGCAGGCGCTCGTCGCTGTCGATGTACGAGATGAGCACGGGCAGGTTGTCGGCAATCGTGCGCAGCCGCTGCTCGCCTTCAGCACGGTCTTTCTCGGCGCGCTTGAGGGCCGTGATGTCGAAGGTCATGACATAGAAGCCCCGCACGCTGCCATCGTCCCCCAGGTCGGGCACGAAATGCGCCTGGAAGTTCACGTCACGGCCCTTGTGCGTCGCGACGCCCTCCATGCTGCTCCGCTGGCCCCCAAGCACGGCACGCACGCTTGCGGCCTGCTGGGCATAACTTTCGTCGCCCACGGCGGAGCGCAGCGTGTGCTTCTCCAGGTCCTCGCGCAACACGCCCTGCGTCCGCAGTGCGGTGTCGTTGGCGAAGTGGCAGCGCTCGTCGCGGTCGAAGTAGGCGATGTGGGCCGGCAGGTTGTTGGTGATGTCGCGCAAACGCTTCTCGCTGGCGGCGAGCTGCTCCTCCGCTTCCTTGCGCTCGCTGATGTCGCGCATGAAGGCGTTGGCGGCAAAGACTTCGCCCTCCTTCACGGCCGCGATGGACAACTCGACCGGGATGCGTCGGCCATCCTTGTGCAACGCCATCACCTCGATGCGGTTGTTGACGACCGGCCCCGTGCCCGTGTGCCGAAAGCGTGCCATGCCGGCGTTGTGCCCCTCGCGCATCTCTGGCGGAATGATGACGTCGGCAAGCGTTCGGCCCAGCACCTCGTCGCGCTGCCAGCCGAAGGTCAATTCGGCCTGGCGGTTCCATTCGGTGATGCAGCCCGCCGAGTCGATGCTGACGAAGGCGTCCGGTGCATGGGTCAGGATGCTGACCACGCGCTCTTCGCTGCGCGCCTGGCGCAATTCGGCGAGCTTGCGGTGGGTGATGTTGAGCGTCATCGCGAACACACCCCTCACCCGGCCGTCCGCGCCGATGTCGGGAACGTAGGTGGTCTGGTAGTAGACGTTGCGGCCCCGAAGCATCTTCTCGCCTTCAAAGCGTTCCTCGTGGCCGGCCAGCGCTCGTTCCAGGTGAGGGCGCAGGTCTTCCCAAATGTCGCTTCGAAGGTCTTTCACGCTGCGGCCGATCAAGCTTTCGGGGCTGGCGTCGAAGTCACGTGCGAAATGGGCGTTGCCGAAGGTGTAGCGCTGGTCGGCGTCGATGTAGTTGATCAGCGCCGGCAGGTTGTCGGTGGTCAAGCGCAGCGTGTGTTCACTGGCTTTCAGCGCAGACGAAACGTCCTGCGTGTGCTGCATCAGTTCGTTGAAGGCCTGCGCCACCTCAAGCAGTTCGCGTGTTTCATCCTGGATGTCGACCTTGACGGGCTGGGCGTGCCCTCTTGCATCCACCATGGCCTGGCGCAGGCGGTCCAGCGGTTCCAGCAGGCGACGCGTCACCAGCCACAGCGCCATACCGCCGAACAGCATCAGCAGCGCAGCCAGCCCGATGATCTGGCGCTGTGTGCCGTGCAGTTGTTCGTAGGCCTCGGCGGTCGGGTAGGCGGTCATCAGGACCCAGGGCACGCTGTGCAGGCTGCGGTAGCTGAACAAGGCTTCCAGGCCTTGCGAGTTGACCGCCTCCACCGTGCCCTCGAAGCCCTCCAACGCCTTGTGCACGTGTGCATTGGCGCTCGGCGGCGGCAAGGAAGTCATGATGCGTTCGCGCTGCGCATGCATCACGAACTTCGGATCGTCACCTTTTGCCAGCAACGCCACGTAACCCTTGCGGCCGATGCGAACGTTCGACAGCGCGCTCAGGAAATTCGGCCGCGTGAGGTAGATGATGCCGGCCAGCACGCCGGTGGTCTCGCCGGCGCGGTTGCGCAGCGGGGCTGCGAACACGATGTTCGGCTCGTTGGTGGCCTTGCCCGCCAGCGGTTGCGAGATGACGGTTCGCCCGGTGGCCATCACCTCCTTGAAATACTCGCGGTCGGCGATCGACCGGCCGGCGCGGCCCGCGAACATCGGCACGTCGAAGACGATGGTGCCGCGGCGGTCGGTGGTGAAGATGGCGTCGAAAAGCCCCTGAACGATGGGGCGCGAGGCGAAGTGCTGGTTCAGTTCCGTCGCGTTCTGCAGCTCCAGCGGCCCGAGCACGCCGGCCGTGAGCATCAGCGCGGTGCGGCGCTCCCCGATCTTGACGTCCAGGTCGGCGGCCATGCTGTCGGCCAGCGCCACCTGCGAATCGCTTGCGGTGCGGCGCATGTCGCCGCGCACGACCCAAAGGGCCAACGACGTGCCGGACATCACGACCACCGCCATGGCCAGCATCGCCCAGAAGGCGATCTTCGCTTTCAGGCTGCGGCGTTTGTAGTGGTTCTGAAACATCAGTGGCGTCGGCGGGGCGTTGGGGCACGGCCGGGTCGGCTGGACATCGGGAGGCACTCTGCTCAATCAACTATCGGCGCTTCAGCCCCGAAGTTGAGTCAACCTGCGCAGAAAGCCCGATGGAGGGGGCCTTGGTGCGAGGTTTTGCACCGCGCATCCTGATGACCCTTCGTGCAGCACGATTCCAGGGACGGCGGCTGCTTGCAGTTGCAGTTGCAGTTGCAGTTGCAGTTGCAGTTGCAGTTGCAGTTGCAGTTGCGGTTTGGCGGTTTGGCGGTTTGGCGGTTTGGCGGTTTGGCCGCTTGGGCTTGGAGCTTGCCGCCCGCAGTCAACCGTGTCAGTGCATCGCCGGCGGGGCGTCCATGTCGATCCCCAATGCGTTGGCGATTGCCGCGCGTGCCGCCTCGCTCGCGATGCGCCGGTCCCGGCCGGCCGTGGCTTGCGGCGGCAGCAGCGCCACCTGCACGCGCAGACCTTCGGCCCGGGTGATCCACCACAGCGACTGCACCAGCGTCATGTCTCCGATGTAGGCCGCCGCCGGGCTGATGTCCGACCCCGCGTCGGCATACCGCAGCGCGACTGGCTGCACGGGGGTTCCGGTCGCGACGGCCGCCTGCAACAGGTTGGCATGGAACGGCAGCAGGCCATGGCCGTCGCTCGTCGTGCCCTCGGGAAACACCGCGATCACGTCGCCGGCCTTCAGTGAGTCAGCCACGTGGTGCACCACCCGCATCGCATCGCGCTTGCGCTCGCGTTCGATGAACAAGGTGCCGCCGCAGGCCACCAGCCAGCCGATCAGCGGCCAGCGCCGCACGTCTGCCTTGGAGACGAAGCGGGCGGTGTGCACCGCGTTGATCGCCACGATGTCGAGCCATGAGACGTGGTTGGCCACCAGCAGCACAGGGCCGGGATGCGGCGTGCCGGTCACGTGCACGGCAATGCCGAGCACCTTCAGCAAACGGTCGCACCACGCGCCCACCCGATGCAGCCGCTGCGGCGGTTTCAGGAATGGCAGCAGGAACGCACAGACCCCCATGCCCAGCAACAGGTGCAGCACCGTGCGCAGCACGCGCCACAGGGCATGCAGCGTGCGCACCGGTCAGCGCGCTTCGAACGCCACCTGCCCGGCCACCAGGGTCCAGGCCACGCGGCCCGACAGCTCGAAGCCGGCGAAAGGCGAATGTTTGCCCTGGCTGCGGAATGCCTTGGGCTCGACCGTCCAGCGCGCCGCCGGGTTGAACACGCACACATCGGCCATGCCGCCTTCAACCAGCCGGCCAGCGCTCGACGCCAGCGAGCCGAGCGCGTCGCCCAGCACACGCACCGGCTCGTGGGTGATGGTGGCAAGCGCGCGCCGCAGGCCGACCTTGTCGTCTTCGCCCCACTTCAAGGCCAGGCTCAGCAGCAGTTCCAGGCCGGTGGCACCGGGTTCGGCTTCTGCGAAGGGCAGGTTCTTGGCGTCTTCATCGACCGGCGTGTGGTCGCTGACCAGTGCGTCCACCGTGCCATCGGCCAACCCGGCGCGAATGGCGTCGCGGTCGCGTTGCTGGCGCAGCGGCGGGGTCAGGCGCATGGCGGCGTTGAAGTAGCCGATGTCGTGGTCGGTCAGGTGCAGTTGGTTCACGCTGACGTCGCAGGTGACGGGCAGGCCTTCGGCCTTGGCGGCCTTCACCAGCGCCAGGCCGGCCGCGCTGCTCAGGCGGCACAGGTGCACCCGGGCGCCGGTCACGCGCACCAGCTCGAAGATGGTGTGCAAGGCGATGGTCTCGGCGATCACCGGCACGCCGCTCAAGCCGAGCCGGGTGGCGAGCGCGCCGCTGGCGGCCACGCCCTTGCCGAGGTGGGCGTCTTGCGGGCGCAGCCACACGGTGTAGCCGAAGGTCGATGCGTACTGCAGCGCGCGCTGAAGCACCAGCGTGTCGGCCAGTGGCACGTCAGCCTGCGAGAAACCAACGCAGCCGGCTTCGGTCAGCTCGGCCATTTCAGTCAGCACCTCGCCGGCCAGGCCACGCGTCAACGTGCCCAGCGGGTACAGGTGCGCCTGATTCAGGTTGCGGGCTCGGAACTTCAGCATCTCGACCAAGCCGGGCTCATCCAACGGCGGGTCGGTGTCGGGCGGGCAGACGAGGCTGGTCACGCCCCCGGCCACCGCGGCGGCCATCTCGGATTCGAGCATGCCTTCGTGTTCGTACCCCGGTTCGCGCAAACGCGCGGCCAAGTCCACAAAACCGGGGCAGACGATCAGCCCGCTCGCGTCGATCGTGCGTGCGGCATGGAATTCAGGGTTGACCTTGCCGAGCGACACCACACGGCCTGCGGCAATGGCCACATCACCAATCTCGTCGCGCCCACTGGCCGGGTCGATCAGGCGGCCGTTCTTGATGAGGATCTTCATTTTTATGTTTCCGTCAGGCCACGTTGCCAGCGAGCGTGGACATCACCGCCATGCGCACCGCGATGCCGAAGGTGACCTGCGGCAGGATCACGCTTTGCGTGCCATCGGCCACGGCCGAGTCGATCTCGACACCTCGGTTGATCGGGCCGGGGTGCATGACGATCGCGTCGGGTTTGGCGTGCGCCAGCTTCTCGGGCGTGAGCCCGTAGTTCTTGAAAAACTCGCCGGCACTGGGCAGCATGGCGCCGCTCATGCGTTCGTTTTGCAGGCGCAACATGATGATCACGTCGGCCCCGGCAATGCCTTCAGCCATGTCGTGGCACACCCGGACGCCCATCTCTTTCAGGTCACCAGGCACCAGTGTCTTCGGGCCGACCGCGCGGATCTCGGGCACGCCCAGGATTGACAGGCCGTGGATGTCGGAACGTGCCACGCGCGAATGAACGATGTCGCCAACCACGGCCACCGTGAGGTTGGTGAAGTCCTTCTTGAAGTGGCGGATCGTGTACATGTCGAGCAGCCCCTGCGTGGGGTGCGCATGGCGGCCGTCACCCGCATTCACCACGTGCACGTGCGGCGCGCAGTGCTGGGCGATCAGGTACGGCGCACCGCTTTCGCTGTGGCGCACCACGAACATGTCGGCGTGCATGGCGGACAGGTTGGCGATGGTGTCGAGCAGGCTTTCGCCTTTGGCCGCCGATGAACGCGCGATGTCGAGGTTGATGACGTCGGCGGAGAGGCGCTTGGCCGCGATCTCGAAGGTGGTGCGGGTGCGCGTGCTGTTCTCGAAGAACAGGTTGAACACGCTCTTGCCGCGCAGCAGCGGCACCTTCTTGACCTCGCGGTCGTTGACGCTCAGGAAGGTGCCGGCGGTGTCGAGGATGTGGTGGATCACATCACGCGGCAGGCCTTCGATCGACAACAGATGAATCAGCTCGCCATGGCTGTTGAGCTGCGGGTTGCGTCGGGCGAGCATCAGGCGTCCTTTCGCCGGGCCGCCCCAAGGAAGGACGGCGCCCCCTCGGGGGGCAGTGCAGCGGCAAAGCCGCAAACGTGGGGGCTCATGTTCCCTTCCTTTCGCCGGGCCGCCCCAAGGAAGGACGGCGCCCCCTCGGGGGGCAGTGCAGCGGCGAAGCCGCAAACGTGGGGGCTCATGTTCTTTCCTTGATGTCGAAGCTGAAGCGGCCCTCGTCGTCGCGTGCGAGGCGAAGGCGATGGTCGCGCGCAAGCGTCACGCGGGCGGCCGAGTACGCGGGTTGGATCGGCAGCTCGCGGCCCCCACGATCGACCAGCACAGCCAGCCTCACGCTGGCGGGGCGGCCGAAGTCGAACAGTTCGTTGATGACGGCGCGCGTGGTGCGGCCGGTGTAAAGCACGTCGTCCACCAGCACGATGGGTCGGCCTTCGATCTCGAAGGGCAGCTTGGTCGGGTCGGCTCGGCTCATGCCGCGCGACGAAAAATCGTCGCGGTGCAAGGCGCTGCTGATGACGCCGGCCTCGCCTTCGAGCTTCAGGTCGCGCTGCAGGCGTTCGGCCAGCCAGGCACCGCCTGACCAGATGCCGACCAGCACGGTGTTGGGTTGCAGCAGGCTGCGCACACCGGACAGCAAGTCAAGGTACAGCGCTTCGGCGTCCAGGTGCAATGTGCTCATGACAGGCTTCTCAAGTACTGCTCCAGGATGATCGCCGCCGAAGCCGCGTCCACATCAGTGGCACCGGCCGCATGGGCTTCGGTGGTCGTGTAGCGCTCGTCCACTTCATGCACCGGCAAACGGAAGCGGCCGTGCAGCTGGCGGGCGAAGCGCTGGGCGCGGGCGGTATTGTCGTGCGGTGTGCCGTCAGGGTGAACGGGCACGCCCACCACCAGCGCGTCGGGTTCCCATTCCTTGACCAACGCGCCGATGGCGGCAAAGCGTGCATCGCCTTCGGCCGCGACGGTGCGCAGCGGCGTGGCGCTGCGGGTCAGGGTGTTGCCAGTGGCCACGCCGACGCGCTTGGTGCCGTAGTCGAAAGCAAGAAATGAAAGCGGCTTTTGAACGGCAGGCTGCGGATGCGCCACACCGCTCATGCGTGGCCGGCCTCTTGGCTCAGCATGCGGGGGTCGATGCCCAGCAGCGACAAGGCCTTGTCGTAGCGCTGTTCGACCGGGGTGTCGAAGATGATGCCGGGTTCGGCCATCACGTTGATCCAGCCATTGCGGCCGAGCTCTTCTTCAAGCTGCCCTGCACTCCAGCCGCTGTAGCCCAGGGTCACCAGAATCTTCTTCGGGCCGGCACCGTTGGACAACGCTTCCAGCACGTCTTTGCTGGTCGTCATTTCAAGCCCACCGGGGATTTGCAACGACGAGTTGTAGTGCCCGCCCACGCCTTCGTCGCCACCCAGCCGTTCGTGCAGCACGAAGCCGCGTTCGGTTTGCACCGGGCCGCCAAAGTAGACCGGCGTCTCGGCGAGGTCTTCGCGGTCGAGCGTGAGTTCGACCTTCTCGAACAGGTTGCGCAACTTGATGTCGATGGGCTTGTTGATCACCAGACCGAGCGCACCTTTTTCAGTGTGCTCGCACAGGTAGATCACGGCACCCGCGAAGGTCTCATCGGCCATGCCGGGCATGGCAATGAGGAACTGGTTGGTCAGGTCGATCGGGGCTGCAGGCATGGGGCCGGATTTTATTCCTGCGGCACACTGCATCGGATGGAAAAACCTTTGGACTCCGCATTGGTCTGGTTTCGGCGCGACCTGCGGGTCGAAGACCAGGCGGCGCTGTTCCATGCGCTCAAATCCGCGCGACGGGTGTGGTGTGCGTTCATCTTCGACCGCGCCATCCTCGACGCCCTGCCCCACGCCGACCGCCGGGTGGAATTCATCCGCGACGGCGTGCAAGAACTCGATGCGCAGTTGCGCGCCCTCACGTCCGAACCCGGCGGTGGGCTGATCGTGCGCCAGGGCGTGGCCGCCGATGAACTGCCGCGCCTCGCCCAACAGCTGCACGTGCAGGCGGTGTACGCCAACCACGACGACGAACCTGAAGCCCTGGCGCGTGACCGCCAGGTGCGCGGTGCGCTGGCCGATGCCGGCATCGCCTTGCACACCGGCAAAGACCATGTGGTGTTCGAGCGCAGCGAATTGCTGACCGGTGGTGGCAGCCCCTACAGCGTGTTCACCCCCTACAAGAACGCATGGCTGAAGAAGCTCGACGCTTTTTATGTGCGCGCTTACCCGGTCGAAAAGTACGTGGAGAGCTTGGTGCCCATCCCCGACGACATGCCGACCGGTGTGCCCTCACTGGCCGACCTGGGCTTTGCGGCCACCAACCTGCACGAGATGAAGATCGGCGTGGGCGCCAGCGGCGGGCGCGCGATGCTGGCCGACTTTCTGCCGCGCATGGACCGCTACAACGACACGCGCGACTTCCCGGCGGTGAAGGGCCCGAGCTATCTGTCAATGCACCTGCGCTTTGGCACGGTGTCGATCCGAGAGCTCGCGCGCGAGGCCTGGGTGCGCATGAAGGCCGGGTCGCACGGCGCAAGCGTGTGGTTGTCAGAACTCGTCTGGCGCGACTTTTATCACCAGGTGCTGCACCACCACCCGCACGTGGTGGGCGCCAGCTTCAAGCCTGCCTACGACGCCATCAAGTGGGAGCACGGCAAACACGCCGACGCCTTGTTCGCCGCATGGTGCGAGAGCCGCACCGGCTACCCACTGGTCGATGCCGCGATGGCGCAGATCAACCAGACCGGCTACATGCACAACCGCCTGCGCATGGTGACGGCGAGCTTCCTGACCAAAGACCTGGGCGTCGACTGGCGCTGGGGCGAACGCTACTTCGCTCAAATGCTCAACGACTTCGACCTGGCCGCAAACAACGGAGGCTGGCAATGGGCAGCGTCCACCGGCTGCGACGCGCAACCCTATTTCCGCATCTTCAACCCAGTGAGCCAGAGCGAAAAGTTCGATGCGCAGGGCAAGTTCATCCGGCGGTATCTGCCGCAGTTGGCGGGGCTGCCCGACAAGCTGATTCACGCGCCCTGGCTGGCCAAGCCGGTTGACTTGGTCGCGGCGGGGGTTGAACTCGGCAAGGACTATCCGTTCCCAGTGGTGATGCACGACGAGGCGCGGGCGAAGACGCTGGCGCGGTATGCGGTGGTGAAGGTTCCTGCCCGATCGCCCTGATCCTTTGATGCCCCAGGGCAGGGTGGGCTTGCGCCCCGGCCCATCGAAGGGCCACGGGCACAACAACATCCTTTCCCTTTCCCTTTCCCTTTCCCTTTCCCTTCTCCTTCTCCTTCTCCCTTCTCCCTTCTCCCTTCTCCCTTCTCCTTCTCCCTTCTCCCTTCTCCCTTCTCCTTCTCCCTTCTCCCTTCTCCCTTCTCCCTTCTCCCTTCCCCGTTCTCCCTTCCCCGTTTCCCTGTTTCCCCGTTCCCCGTTCCCCGTTCGCACTGAGCCTGTCGAAGTGCAATGCGTGGCTCAGCCAGGCTTCGACAAGGCACAGCCTTGCCTTCAGTCCAGAGCTGTCGGAGGTTCAGACCGAACGGGTTCTCGTGGCTGGTGAGCCAGGCATTGCGTGCGATAAAACGTGCGCGGGCTTCGGCAGGCTCAGTCGAAACAGGAACTGGACTGTGGCCGAAGGACTTCGACAAGGCACAGCCTTGCCTTCAGTCCTGAGCCTGTCGAAGGGTCAGCCCGAACGGGGGGAAGGTCGCCAGAAGCGGCTGTGTCGGCGCTGGGGCTTCGATACCTCAGCCCGACCGGCTTTTGTCGACAGACCAGCATTCCTGCGCCATGCCGTGCAGGGGCTTCGGCAGGCTCAGCCCGAACAGAGGGGTGGGGTTCGCACAACCGACGTGGAAGTTCACATCTGGCCATCTAAGGCACGGTGCGTACCGCACCAGCGAAGCGAAGTGCCCGTTGAGCAACACCCGTGGGAACCGGCTTCGCCGGGCCACTTGGTGGCGCCCCTTGGGGCAGGAAAAAGTGACTGAGGGGCCTCTTCTGTCTGACGCCCGTGGAACCAACTTCGCCGGGCCACTTGGTGGCGCCGCGTGGGGCCAGGAGCAAAGCGACGGTGGGGGCTAAAAGAGCTCTACGTCACCGGTCTTGGAATCGTCTTCCAAGTCACCGCTCGCCACCAGCACCGCGTGGCTTTGCACTTGGTTGCGACCGTGGCTCTTGGCGAAGTAGACCGCCTTGTCGGCGCGCTCGAAGGCGGCACTGGGCGTGTCACCGGCTTTCACTTCGGTGAAGCCGATGCTGATGGTGATCCGCCCTACCTGGGGGAAGGGGTAGCTCTCTGTGTTGATGCGCATGCGCTCCAGCGCCAGCACGGCGTCTTGCTCGGTGGCACAGCGCATGAGCACCACGAACTCTTCACCACCGAAGCGGTACAGGCGGTCGTGGAAACGGAAGCTGCTGCGCATCAGCCGCGCCAGCAGCAACAACACTTCGTCGCCAATCAAATGGCCGAAGTTGTCGTTGACCGACTTGAAGTGGTCGATGTCGATCAGGCCCAGCCAATGGCGCTGGTTGGCTGAAAAAGCCCGACGTGCATCACTCGACGCTTCTTCAGGCGCGGCCGGGGCGTTGGTGGCCTTGAGGAAGCTCTCATCAAAGGTCTTGCGGTTGAGCAGGCTGGTCAGCGTGTCGCGTTCGCTGTAGTCCAGCAGGCCTTCAAAGTTGCGGAAGAACCGCAAGATGCTGCACACCAGCCGCTGCAACTCATCGGACAGCGGTTGCGCCGTTTCCACTTCAACGGCTCCCACCACCTCGCGGTCGGTGCTGACCGGAAAGATGCTGACGTAAGGCGTGCCCTTGACGGTGACCATCGCCTGCCCCGTCATGGCCTGCAGACGAGCCGGAAACTGGTTGAGCCGGGGCAGGGTTTCGACATCCACCCACGCCGAATCAGACGTGGCCACCATGTCGTGCTCGCCCAGCCGCGCGCGCGTGATCCAGCGTTCATTGCCTGCCTCGCCAACGCTGCGATAGAACGTGACGAGCTGCGGGTGCAGCAGGTCTTTCAGGGCCGCGACGAGGGTCACGTCCAGAATGTCCCGGTCACGAAACCCGGTCAGTTCCGCCAGATGATCGACAAGATGAGACACCGGGTTCAGCTCCGGATCAAAGCCCCGCCTGAGGCCTTCATGTGGCGACCTCATGCGAGGTGTAGCGGCCGATCAGCGCCAGCAGGTCTTCTTCGGAATACGGTTTTCCGAGGTAGTGATCGACACCCAGCTGGGCCGCGTAGTCGCGGTGCTTTTGCGCAATGCGCGAGGTAATCATGATGACCGGCAGGTCGCGCAGGCGTGTGTCGCCTCGGATGTTGCGCACCAGGTCGAAGCCGTCCATGCGGGGCATTTCGATGTCGCTCAGCACCACTTCAGGCCGCACTTCGGCCAGACGTTCCAGCGCTTCCATGCCGTCTTTGGCGAGTTGCACGCGATAGCCTTCGCGCACCAACAGGCGCTGGGTGACACGGCGCACGGTGAGCGAATCATCGACCACCAGCACCAGCGGCGCCAGGCGCACGGCCGGTTCATTGTTCGCCGCGACAAAGGGCTGCTGGGTTCTGGCCGCATGGCGCGCCGCCTGCATCGCCGTGCGGGCGCTGTCGCCGTACAGCGTGGCCAGGGCCACCGGGTTGTAGATCAGAGCCACAGCGCCCGACGCCAGCAGCGTCATACCGGCCAGGCCGGGCAGACGCGCCAATTGCGGCCCAAGGTTCTTGACCACCACTTCCTGGTTGCCCAGCACTTCATCGACGTGCAGCGCAATGCGTTGCTGCGCGCTTCGCACCACGACGATCGAGCGCATGCGCCCCGCTTCGTGGCTGCTGGGCGGCAGCTGCAACAAGGCGCCGAACCAGAAGAACAGCAGGGAACGATCGCCCAGCGTGTAGCTGCCGGTTTCGTAGGCTTGTTCAAGCTCGGCCGCAGTGGCGCGACGCACGATCTCGATCAGCGTGGAAGGCACGGCCACCACGCTGTTGCCACAGCGAAGCATCACCACCTGCGTCACCGCCGTGGTGAGCGGCAGCACGAGCTTGAAGCTGGTGCCTTGGCCCTGCGCAGTGGCGGTTTCGATCCGGCCACCCATCGCGTTCACTTCAGAGCGCACCACGTCCATGCCGACACCCCGGCCCGCCAGTTCGGTGACGGTTTCGGCGGTCGAGAAACCGGCGGTGAAGATGAGGTTGGCGAGGTCGGCGTCGGTGATTTCTTCCGCTGCATTCAGCAGGCCCATGGCCAAGCCTTTGGCACGGATGCGCGACAGGTCGAGACCCGCGCCGTCGTCGCGGAATTCCACGCCGACTTCGTTGCCCTCTTGCCGCAGCGCCACGACGATCGTGCCGATCGGGTCTTTGCCCGCAGCCGTGCGGACCTCAGGCGATTCGATGCCATGCGTGACGCAGTTGCGCAGCAGGTGTTCGAAGGCCGGCATCATCCGGTCGAGCACGCCCCGGTCGATTTCGATCGAGCCGCCGACGATGTCGAGCCGCACTTGCTTGCTGGTTTCTTTGGCGGCCTGGCGCACCACGCGGTACAGGCGGTCGGACTGGCCCTCGAACTCAACCATGCGGGTGCGCAGCAAGTCGTCTTGCAGGTCACGCGTCAGCCGGCCCTGCGCCACCAGTTCGTCTTCGGTCGTTTCCAGCGTGCGCTGCAAGGTGCGCTGCACGGTGGCCACGTCGTTGACCGACTCGGCCATCATGCGCGTCAGCTCCTGGAAGCGCGTGAAGCGGTCGGATTCAAGCGGGTCGAAGGTCTGGTGCAACGCCTTGGCTGCTTCCAGCCGTGAAGACATCTGCAGTTCGGCCTGGAGTTCGATGTCACGCAGTTGCTGGCGCAGCCGCTCCAAGTTGTCGGTCAAGTCGCCCAGCGAGCCGCGAATGTTGCCCACTTCGGCTTCGATGCGTGAGCGGGTGATGCTGACCTCGCCGGCCTGGTTGACCATGCGCTCCAGCAGCGGGCCGCGCACCCGCACCGAGGCCTGCGCCTGCGGCACGGGCTTGTCTGCTGCCACGGGGGCAACCCCGGAGCTATTGACGAAACGCGACCAGTCGATGTCGGGCAAGGCTTCGGCGGCGGGTTTCTCGGCACGGCCGGTGGCCTCTGGCTTCGTTTCAGCGGCCTCGGATTCGAGCTTGGGCGCTTGTGGCTCTGGCCAAACCGGCGTGGCTTCGGTGACCGCCAACGGCGCGAGGGGCGCCAGCACCAGCACCGGCGTCACGGGCGATTCAGCGATGACTTGTGCCACGGCGGCTTCCGCTTCGGCATAGGCCTCGGCATCACGTGAGCGCAGCGCTTCCAAGGTGGCCGAGAGCGAGTCGGCCCGGGCTTGCAGTGCCTCGACATCGGCGGCGTGCACGGTGTCTTGAGCCAGCAAATGCTCGATGTTCGATTCAAGGCGGTGGGCCATTTCACCCAGGCGCATGGCACCGGCAAGCCGGGCGCCTCCCTTGAGCGTGTGCAGCGTGCGCATGCAACCGGCGGCCGGCGCGCTGTCGGCCGGGCGACGGGCCCATTCACGCAGACGGGCCGACAACTGCGGCAACAGTTCTTCCGCCTCTTCCTCGAAGATTGGGAACAGCTCGGCATCAACCGCATCGATGGCATCGATGTCGTCTTCGTTGTCAAGCGCATCGGCGCGGATGACCACCGGGCGGATGTCGGCCACCGGCAACGGTGTGAAAGCCTTCAGTTCCGATTGACCCAATGCGCCCGAGCGGGGCATGTCGAGTCCACCAAAGTTGGTGTCGCTCACGAGCGGCATGGGCGCGCTCAGGCTGGCGGCATGCACGTGAGCGGGTTCAGGCTCGGGCTCGGCGGCGCGTGCCACCGGAGCTGCCGGCACAGGCGTGGGTTCTGGCTCAAGTTCGGGCGGTGCGACGTGCGCCTGCACCGGTTCTTCTTCCATCGCCTCTGGCTCTGGCTCGGGCTGAAGCTCAGGCAGGGCCTCGAACGGCTCGGGCTCAAGCGGTTTTTCGGCGTTCTGGCTCAGGGCATCCAGGCGCTGTGCCGAGCTGATTTCATGTTCGGCCAAGCGTTGCAGCAACTCAGGTGCGGGCGACTTCAAGAAGCCCGCAGCAAACTGATGCAGCAAGCGGCGGATCTCTTCCGCGGCATCCACAAACAAGCTGCCGTCTTCAACCGTGCCGGTGCCCAAGGTCTGCTGGCGCATCAGCGCGTGCTCGACCTGGCGGGCCAGATGGGACAGGTCGGCAAAGCCCACCGTGGCCGAGCTGCCAGCCAGCGAATGCGCCAGCGCGATCGGCCCTTCGCCGACAGGGCGGTGCAATTCCATCGCCCATTCGGCCACCTCGGTGGTGAGCCGGCGCGAGAGTTCGTCCGCTTCGTTGAGGTAGATGTTGAAGAGCGGAATGCCGATGCGAAGCGATCCAACGATCTTGACCTGGTCGTCTTCCGGGAACACCGGCTCAGCCGAAGTCTCTGCGGATTCAATGACTTCAGGCTCGGGCAATGCCTCTTCTTCAAGCGCCACTTCGGGCAGCGCTTCTTCAGCCACGACTTCCGGCGCGGCTTCAGCGATGGAGCCTGCGTCGTCGAGCAAGATGTCGAGCACTTCGACAGGCTCAAACTCCGCAACCAACTCGACCACTTCGGCCACGGGCGGCGTCAGGATCAGCGTGGGCTCTGCGACGGTGGCAGGCTCTGCCTCGGCGGCTTCAAGCGCGGCCGAAGTCAACGCAGGGAATTCGACGCCTTCGATGGACGCGGCGGGAACCGCCAAGTCACCACCCAGGTTCAGGGTGAACGCCGGCTCGGCGGCCGGGGCACCCGTGGCATCCAACGCGCCCAGGTCAAGTTCGAGGTCAGACACTTCCAGGGCGGGCGCAATGGCTGGAACCTGCGGGGCCATGGCCTTCGGCTCATCAAGCGCACTCAGGTCCAGCTCGAAGCTCAGTTCGCTGGCGGCCGCAGCGGCGGCCGGCGCAGGAGCATCCAGCTCTGCCAAGGCCTCGAAAGGCAGTTCGGGCAAGGGTTCGAGCAACTCGGGCGCGGCTTCCACCACCTCGGGCAACTCATCGGGGAATGACAGTTCCACCCGATCGGGCAGGCTTAGGCCCGCATCGGCACCACTTGGCAGCCCGATGGGCACCCAGGACGTGCCTGCGTTCAAGGCATCTGCCGCCGTTTTCACCGGCGTGGAGACGTAGGCACCCGCGTTTTGCTCAGCAATGGCATCAACCCATTGCTTCATGTAAGCCAGCGTTTGATGGCTGAAATCCATCAACGCCGGTTCGGCGGGTTGCTGCGACGCGAGCCACGTGTTGAACGCCTGTTCGGCTGCCCAGCCGGCTTCGCCGAACTCCTTCAGCCCGACCATGCGCGAGCTGCCCTTGAGGGTGTGGAATGCGCGGCGCAGGCTGGTCAGTTGCTCAACGTCGGCGGGCACCTTGGCCAGGTGCGCCAGAGCCGATTCACCGGTTTCGATGACTTCGCGCGCTTCCTCCAGGAAGATCTCGCGCATTTCCGGGTCGTCGCCCAGGTCGGTGGCCATGCTGGTCGGCGCAGACGACAACAGCGGCAGCTCGGGGGCCTTCGGCGCGACGGGTTCGGGCTCAAGGCCGACGGGGTCGCTGGCGGTTGAAACGAAATCAGCCAGCGCGTCGGACAAGGCCCCGCGCACGTTGAGCAATTCATCGTTGTCACCGCTGTCGATGGCATGTTCCATCGCGGCCTGGGCCTGTTCGACGGTGGCTTGCAGCGTGGGTTGGTCGGCGATGTGAGCGTCGTGCGACAGGCGCTCAAGCTCGCGGGAAACATCGTCCACCGAAACGGTGTCGTTGCTGGCGTTGAGTGCCAACGCCTGTGCCTGCTCGATCAGCCGGGGCTCGATCGAAGGCGGCGCGACCGGCGGTTCGGGCTGCGCGGCAGCCGCGCGGCCGATCAACGGGTTCAGGCGGCCGGTCTCCGCGTCGAAGACGAACAGCGACTTGGCCTGCGGCTGAACGCTCAGCATGTTGATCAGGAAACCGAGCGCACCCACATTGCCTGCCAGCCGATCGAAGGTGCCGGAGGCGACCACGCCTTGGGGATCGACTTCGGTGCTGATGAGGCCATCGACGTCGTCGCGCATGCGCAGCACGGCCTGCGACGCTTGATCGAGCCCGAGCACGGACAGCACACCACGCATGGCGGCCAGCTGGTTGGGCACCGGCACCAGCACGTCACGCTGGGTCGGGTTGCGGAAGAACTGGTCGATCGACTTTTCAACTTCGGACAAGGAGACGTGCAGTTCCTGCACCACGCTGCCCATGGTCTGGCGGTCGGAGACGCGGCGGTACAGCTCCTCCATCCAGGGTTCGAGCGGTGGCGGCGTCTGGCCGGAGCGCACGAGGCTGATGCGCTGCGCCAGGCGGCCGACGCGGTCGCCCTGATCGGCGTGGTCGAAGTCCACGTCTTCCAGCGACGCTTCGAGGTACAGCACGCTGGTGGCAACTTCCATGGCCAGCTGCGGCGGAGGCACGGCGCCCGATTGCTGCGTGGCCGCGATGGCGTGGTGCAGCTCTTCGGCCAGCAATTCGCCATTCGGGTAAAGGCGCTTGAGGGAATCACCGACCAGGGAGAACTGCTCGGACAGACCGCCCATGCGGTGCATTTCGCCACCGGCAATGGCCGACCAGGAATCGCGCGCAGTGGCGACGCGTTTGCGGGCCTGGGCGATCCAGGCCGGGTCAAAGCGACCCAGCTGGCTGACGTTGTAATTGACGGGGGCTTCGTGCGACAGGTCATATACCTGGCGCACCGAGGCCAGGCGCGGCGCCTTGCTGCCATCACCGGGCGAAGCGCTCTGGGCACAGAAGAACAACAGGTCTTGCGCCAAGCGCTCGGACACGTCGGTTTCACCGCGTTCGAGCGAACGCAGCTGCGCCAGCAGTCGTGAGGCCACGCGCTTGCTGAAGAGATCGGGTTGCAGCAGGCCCTGGGCCAGGCTTTCAAACAGTGCGGCGGCCAGCTTCCAGAGCGTGGCGGCGGGCATGGTGGACGCACCCGCTCCCAGACTGGCGCAGACCTCGCTCATGCGCGCGGCGGCCGGGGCCACCGGGCCGCGCATCAACAACAGCAACTGCTGTTCGAGCACCACGCGCGCTTCGGCAGGCTGGTGCGGCACCACGCGGTCTTGCGCCGGCAACTCGCGCCAGCGCCAGTCCACCGCCCACAGGTCGGCCGGGTGCACGCGGTCGGCACCAGCCAGCGTCTGCACGGCCTGGTATTGGGGGAACAGCGCGAGCGGCGACAACTGCTTGCCTGTCAGGACGCGCTGCACGTAGTCGAGCAGCGCGAACGAGGCTTGCTCGATCACATCAACTTCAGCGCTGCCGAGCTTGGTTGGCTTGGCCACGAAGCGCTGCACAGCGGCTTCGCTGGCACGCAACACGCTGGCCACTTCGGGCAGGCCGACGAGTTCGAGTGCGCCCACGCCCTGGTGGATCTGCTGGCGGGCGGTGCGAAGCACCGAGGGATCGACCGCATCGACGTCAGAACCGCTGAGCGCCTCGGCTTCCTTCACAAAACGCCGAAGCGCCTTGTGTGCCGTGTCGAGCGAGCGGCGCAACTCCTCGTTGACCCACGCGAGTGAACTGAGGTCATCGACCTTGGGGTGGGTCATGTCGGTCGTCGCGTGAGTTCGAGAGCTGTCCATCCGGTGCCTTCTGTCGCTGTGGGGCTGCAGCGCGGTTCGCTACAGCGTTCGCGCGCGCATCAACCGATCTTGTGCCGTCAACTGATCTTGAACCGGGCCACCGACTGCTTCAGTTCCTCGGCAGTCCGCGACAGCTCGCGCACCATCTGAGCGGTGGACCGCGTACCTTCGCCGGTCTGCTCGGTCACCGCGAAAATGTGCTGGATGTTCGAGGCCACCACGTTGGCGGACTGTGCTTCCTGCAGCGCCTGATCGGAAATGTGCCCGATCAGGTCGGCAAGCTGGCGAGAGACTCGGTCAATGTCGCCCAGCGCGTTACCGGCCGCGTCAGTCAGGCGGGTACCTTCCACCACCCCCTGCGTGGAACGTTCCATGGCCGCCACCGCATCTTGCGTGTCGGTCTGAATGGTCTTCACCAGAGCCGCAATCTGCC
Organism: Rhizobacter sp.; assembly: GCA_043727255.1. Classification (GTDB taxonomy): domain Bacteria; phylum Pseudomonadota; class Gammaproteobacteria; order Burkholderiales; family Burkholderiaceae_C; genus Rhizobacter. Next base: position 28,262 of record JAYSYW010000328.1, read on the forward strand.
GCGTGGCGTCACCGGAACGTTCAGCCAGCCGTTGCACTTCTTCCGCAACCACCGAGAAGCCCCGACCCGCTTCACCGGCCGATGCGGCCTGGATGGCGGCGTTCAAGGCCAGCACGTTCGTCTGTTCGGTAATGTCGGAAATCAGCTCGGTGATTTCGCCAATTTCTTGCGACGACTCACCCAGCCGCTTGATGCGCTTGGAAGTCTCTTGAATGTGGTCGCGGATGGAATTCATACCGCCAATGGTGTTTTGCACCGCAGTCAAACCCGATTCGGCGGCTTGCAGCGACTGGCGGGCCACCTGGGCGGTCTGCTGCGCTTGCTCAGACACCTCGTTGATTCGGCCGGCCATCTGCAGCACCGACTCGCCGGTTTCACGAATCTCGCGCAGCTGTTCATCGGATGCCGCGAGCAGTTCGGTGGACGTGGCTTCCACCTGCTGCGTCGTTTCGGTCACCCGTCCCACCGTGCCTTGCACCTGTGACACCAGCGTGCGAAGTTCTTCCACCGTGTAGTTCACCGAGTCGGCGATGGCGCCCGTGATGTCTTCCGTCACCGTGGCTTGCTGCGTCAAATCGCCCTCGGCCACCGTTTGCAGTTCGTTCATCAATCGCAAAATGGCGGCCTGGTTGGCGTCGTTCACGCGCTTGGCCTCTTGCTCTTGCCGTTCGGCTTCGAGTCGCTGGTTTTCAGCAAGCGAGGCACGTTGGGCCTGGTCGCGCACATACAGGCGCAAGAAGCCCAAACCACCGCCGGCCATCAGCGCTGCGGACAGCAAGAACATCACCAGGCTGACCGGGCTGAAGCCGGTCGAATCGCCCAGGCGTTCTTGCACCGTTTCCAGGCCTTTTCGCAGTTGTTCGCTGTCGTTGATGATCGACACCTGGGCTTCACGTGCGGACACCAGACCTTGCAGGTTGCCGAGAATCGAGCCGGCTTGCGTGCGCGTTTCTTCGTACAACTGCATCAAGGCAGAGAGGCGTTCCTTGGTCTGTTCGTCTTTCGTGGCCGGCAAGCGCAGTTCAGCATTGCCGTTTGTCAGGCCTTCGGCGATTTCACGGAACGAGTTCAAGTCCTTGCCCAGCAAGAACACCGCCTCAGGGCTCACGCCTTCGAGCGTCAGGAATTCGTTGGCTGACTTGCCGATACGCTGTGTCAGCATCACCAGCTGGCCCACCGATGAAACCTCGGCGGACGAGGCGCCTTGTTGCAGCTTCAGCGAGGCAATGGTTTCGGCGATTTCCAGCAGGTCGGACGACTGGCGGTTGATGGCGCGCAGTGCCAAGCCCACTTCGGTCAGGATCTTCTGCTGACCCATCACGGTGTTGGCGTTCTTTTCGGCCCGATCAACCAGCGGCAACATCGGGTCCAGCGCTTCCTGCACGGCGGCAGGGGCCTGGTTCAGATTGGCGTCACCCTTGTCGAGGCCGCGCACGTTGCGCGCCAGCACGTCGGCGCTTTCGCGCACTTCCGGGAAGGCCGATGCATTGCCGATCAAGGCCTGCGACACCGACTTGGCGAGCCGCTGCGACTGCATCAGCGCCTGACCGGAAGCACCCACCTGCGCGGCGCCCTTGGAAGCTGAGTTCACTGAGTAGAAGGTCATGCCGATCAGGCCAACCAGACCCACGCCCACCATGGCGAACAAGATGCGCTGCTGCTGGCCGAGCGGCCGCTCGCCAATCAGCGGCAGCCCTGTGCCGCCCGCCGCCGCGTCGGCTTCGCCACCGCGCAAGCGCGTCTCGGCGAAGTCGGCCATCTCGGAGGGTGCAACCTCAGAAATGATGGAAGAGTCCATGTTGACCGTCTGGTCGGTTTCGGGGCTGGCCTCGAAAGCTGCGGTCTGATCGACCGGCACGTCCAGCGTCACCACGTCATTCACCGGCAGGTCACCCGCACCCAGGTCTTGCGCATCGGCCTCTTCACGACGTTTGCCGAAATTTTTGATCTTGTTCAGGAAGCTCATAAGTCCCTCGTTCCGTCGTATCTCGGTGGTTCTGCCAGATGGCCAGGGGATGGATCGGGCGTCAGCCTGCGATCTTCAGGAATGCGGCATCGCTTGCCAGCGCGCCCAGATTCAGCTCTCGCCACAACCGGTTGTTGCTGTCGCGGTAGGGCGTGCCCACAAAGGGTGGGCGCGGCGTGCCGTCGTCAGGCTGGGCGGTCAGTTGCTCGGCGCTGCGCAAGCCCGCGAGTTGATCGACCAGCACGGCACAGTTGATGTCGAGCGCGCTGTTGAAGGCGACGAGCCACGACTGGTCACGTCCCGATGAGGGCGTGCGAACACCCAGGAAGCCGGCCAGGTCAACGACGCCGTGCAACCCGCCTCGCAGGTTGGCCACACCCATGAACCAGCGGCTCGTGTAGGGGACGGACACCAGCGGTGCAAACGGGAAGATTTCTCCGGCTTCTTGAAGCGGAAACAAGAAACCGTGCCCACCACACTCGACCGCCAGCCACGACCGGCCACGTTCTTGCGTACGCGCCGCCTGCAGCTTCGCTGCCAAGCGGCTTTGCAGTTCGCGCAGAGCTTCCTTATTGGCCATTCACACCTGCCTCGTTGGGCTTGGGGTTCAAAGAGCGCGAGACCGCGCCTCAGTCAAAGGCACGGATCTTAGCCACCAACTCGTCGGCATCAACCGGTTTGACGATGTAATCGCGTGCGCCCTGGCGCATTCCCCAGACGCGGTCGGTCTCTTGGTTCTTGCTGGTGCACATGATCACCGGCACGTCAACGAAGCGCGGGTCACGGGTGATGGCGCGGGTCAGCTGAAAGCCGTTCTGCCCCGGCATCACCACGTCCATCAAGATCAGGTCGGCCTTTTCTTCACTTAGGCGACGCAATGCTTCTTCACCGTTTTCGGCCGTGCGAATCGTGTAGCCGCGCTTGGTCAGCAATTCGGACAGGTAGTGCAACTCGGTCTTCGAGTCGTCCACCAGCAGGATCTTCTTGATCGCCATGGTTCAGTTCTCCGTCTGTGCGCTGCGGGCTACGCCGCACGCCCCAATGTGATGTCGTTCAGGCCGCCGGCCGATGCTGTTGCACCGCCTGCAGCAACTGGTCTTTGGTGAATGGCTTGGTCAGATAGTCTTCCGAGCCCACCATGCGGCCACGGGCCTTGTCGAAGAGACCGTCCTTGGACGACAACATGATCACGGGAACGCCCGAAAACTTGGGGTTCTTCTTGATGATGGCGCAGGTTTGGTACCCGTCGAGCCGAGGCATCAGGATGTCGCAAAAAATGAGGTCGGGCTCGTGGTCGTTGACCTTCGACAACGCATCAAACCCATCCTCAGCCAGCAGGACCACGTAGCCCCCCTGTTTCAGGAAGATTTCCGCGCTGCGCCGAATGGTGTTGCTGTCGTCGATGACCAGCACCTTGATGCCTGCATGGGCTTCATTGCTCACCGGAAAATCTCCTGAAAGGGGCTGGGGTGGCGACGTCGCCTCGACTCAGATCTGGGCCATCTCGAAATCTTCTTTGCGGGCGCCGCACTCGGGGCAGGTCCAGTTCATAGGGATATCGGCCCAGGCAGTACCTGGCGCGATATCGTGCTCCGGATCGCCAGTGGTTTCGTCGTAAATCCAACCACAAATCAGACACATCCAGGTACTTGCTACGCTCACTTCTTTGGTCACGTCTTTGCTCACGTTGTTGTTGATCGCTTCACTACAATGAATAAATTGTAGCGACGCCTACTGACCAAAACGTGATGGTTTGTAGGCACATACGCCACATTCCTCACAGATTTCTAGAAGTCGTAGCTCACTCTGGGCACGGCCTTCCTCCTATTGGACAAGCCTTCCCATGACTGCTGAAGCTCCCCAAGTCGTCGAAGCAGAAGCCGCCCATGAAGCGCCTGCGCCTGCCTGCGTGATGACCTTCAACGCCAGTGACCCCAGCGGCGCGGGCGGCTTGGCGGGTGACGTGGCCACGATTGCGGCGATGGGCGCCCATGCGTTGCCGGTTGTCACGTCGGTCATCATGCGCGACACCGCCGAGGTGTTCGACCACAGCGCGATCGACGCCGACGTCATCATGGAGCAAGCCCGCAGCGTGCTCGAAGACGTGACCATCGCCGCCTGGAAAGTCGGCTTCCTCGGTTCGGCCGAGGGTGTGAGCGCGGTGGCCGAGATCCTCTCCGACTACCCCGACGTGCCGCTGGTGGCCTACATGCCCAACCTGTCGTGGCTGGAAGAAGACGACCAGCAGGCCTACCTCGACGCCTACCGTGAATTGGTGCTGCCACAAGCCGAGGTGCTGGTGGGCAGCCATCAGACGCTCACCGACTTCCTTCTGCCCGAGTGGGACGCCAGCCGGCCCACCTCGCCGCGCGAACTGGCCGTCGCCGCCGCCGAACATGGCACCCGCTTCGTGCTGGTGACCGGTGTGCCCTTGCCCAACCAGTTTCTCGACAACGTGCTGGCCTCGCCGCAGGGCGCCATCACAGGTGAAAAGTTCGAGCGCTTCGAGGTCAGCTTCGTGGGCGCAGGCGACACGCTCTCGGCGTCGCTGGCCGCATTGCTGGCCTCGGGCAGCGAGCTGCACACCGCCGTGGGCGAATCGCTGGCTTTCCTTGACCAGGCGCTCGACGCGGGCTTTCGGCCCGGCATGGGCAACGTGATTCCCGACCGCTTTTTCTGGGCGCTCCCTCCCGGGGAAGAAGGTGAAGACGGCGCGCCGGCCGACGAAAACACCCCACCGAAAGACCCGCGCCATGTCCACTGAGCGCGACCTCAACGCCGAGCTGTTCGAGCGCGCGCGAAAGGTCATTCCCGGCGGCGTCAACTCGCCGGTGCGCGCTTTCCGCGCGGTCGGCGGGACGCCGAAGTTCATCGCCCGCGCTGACGGCGCTTACCTGTTCGACGCCAACGGCAAGCGTTACATCGACTACATCGGCTCGTGGGGGCCGATGATCCTCGGCCACGGCCACCCGGCCGTGCTCGACGCGGTGCAAAAAGCCGCGCTTGACGGCTTTTCGTTTGGCGCACCGACCGAACGCGAGATCGATCTGGCTGAAGAGATCTTGAAGCTCGTGCCCAGCATGGAACAAGTGCGCCTTGTCAGCTCGGGCACCGAAGCCGCGATGAGCGCGCTGCGCCTGGCGCGCGGCGCCACGGGCCGCAACAAGATCGTCAAGTTCGAGGGCTGCTACCACGGCCATGCCGATGCGCTGCTGGTGAAAGCCGGCTCGGGCCTCGCCACCTTCGGTAACCCGACGAGCGCCGGCGTGCCCGCCGATGTGGTGCACCACACCGTGGTCCTTGAATACAACAACCTGCAACAGCTCGACGAAGCCTTCGCGCTGCATGGCCCTGAAATCGCCTGCGTGATGATCGAGCCCATCGCCGGCAACATGAATTTCGTGCGTGCCAGCGTTCCCTTCATGACGAAGCTGCGCGAGTTGTGCACGCGGCACGGCGCCTTGCTTGTGTTCGACGAGGTGATGACAGGTTTTCGCGTCGCGCTCGGCAGCGCGCAAGGCCTGTATGCGAAGGCCATTCCTGGCTTCGCGCCCGACATCAGTGTGTTCGGAAAGGTGATTGGCGGCGGCATGCCGCTCGCAGCCTTCGGCGGCAAGCGCGCAGTGATGGAACTGCTGGCGCCGCTCGGCCCGGTGTACCAAGCCGGCACGCTCTCGGGCAACCCGGTGGCCACGGCTTGCGGGCTGGCCACGTTGCGCGAAATCCAGAAGCCCGGCTTCTTCGATGCGCTCAGCGCGCGCACCCAAAGCCTGGTCGATGGCTTGGTGGGCGCCGCCCAGGAAGCCGGTGTGCCGATGGTCGGCGAATGCGAAGGCGGCATGTTCGGCTTCTTCTTCGCATCTGAACTGCCGCAAAACTATGGCGCCGTGATGGCCACGGGCAAGGAGCGTTTCAACCGCTTCTTCCACGGCATGCTCGACGAAGGCGTGTACCTCGCGCCGGCCATGTACGAAGCGGGCTTCGTGAGTTCAGCGCACACCGCACAAGACATGGCGGCCACTCACGAAGCGGCGCGGAAGGCGCTGCGCAACCTCGGCTGAACAGCAGTCGCTGTCAGACGGGCGACGAGCGCAAGCCGTAGCCCTTGCTGTTCACGAACAGGTATTCCACACGCATCACCGGGCTGCCCTTCTCGCCCGAGAAGGTGTAGCCGATGGCGGCCAGCGGCGAGCCGGGCTTGATCTCTTCGAGCCGCCAGGCCTGCAACCGCGTCAGCGGCGCCAGTTCGAGCGTCCAGCGCTTGTCTTTGCGCGTTGGAAGCCGCGTCTTCGCCAAGATGGCTGCGCCATCCACCGGCGTGCTTTGCGCCGGCAGCGGCAGCGCTGCCAGCCCTTCGGGCAACTTCAGCGACGCGGCCACGTCCAGTTCGATCTCGGCATGCGGGTTGCGCCAACTCACCTTGCCTGCGGTGCCCTCAAGGAAGATCGGGCGATCGGTGTCGAAACTGCTCCAGCCATGGTGCGCACAGACGGCCGGCGCGAAGCCGGACACGCCCGCAAGCAAAAGATGACGTCGTTGCATGGGGCACTCAGACATAGGCAATGAACCGCCCACAGGCTACGACGAGCACCCATAGCCCCAGCGACAGCGCGGTTTGCGCACGGGCCACGCCATCGAGTTTTCGCACCCCGCCGCGCGCGTGGAAAACGAAGGCGTTGGCACCGGCCACGGAGATCAAGCCCAGCTTCATCATCAGCGCCGGGTTGCGGCTCAAATCGGCCCATTGGCTGGCGAGCATCAGCGAACCGCTGGCCGCTGCAAAATCAAAGCCCAACAGCGCCAACGCGAGTGACAGTCGCGCCAGTGGCTCTGGTGGCAACGCATGGCCAAAGCCCCACACGCGCAGCTCAAAGAGCGTCAGGTTGCCGATCAACAACCCCACGCCAAGCAGGTGCACGACCTCCAGCGCGGGGTAGGCCCAAGGGTGGGTGCTGATCCAGTTGAACATGCCGTGCGCCGGATTCTTGCGGCGCAATTCGGGGCATGTCTCTTGCGAGGTCATCGCATGAAGCCATCCACGAACCCGCTCCTAGGAGCCTGTCGGGCTTGGGGCGTCGAAGCGAAATTTGGGCTCAGCGAGGACAGTTTTTTGCCGGGTTCGCAGGCCCATAGCCGTAGCTATGGGACAAGAAGCCGGTGAAAAATGGACCGCTGCGGCCAAATTGCAGCCGACGCTCCCCCAGCCCGACAGGTTCCTAGAATCGCCGCCTTGCGATGGGAGCGACCCGCTCGCAATCGCTGTCGGCCGATCTGCGTTTCTGAGGCCGTCATGACCTTGAAGAAACCGAAGGGCTGGGTGCCCCGCTGCCGCCGCGCT
>JAYSYW010000329.1:0-16859 GCA_043727255.1 Rhizobacter sp.
GTCCTGGATCAGGCGCTGCATCGGCCGCGCGCCCATCAGCGGGTCGAAGCCCTTCGCCGCAAGGTGCTTGCGCAGCGCGTCGGTGAAGGTGACCTCGACCTTCTTCTCCTGCAACTGACCTTCCAGCTGGAGCAGGAACTTGTCGACCACGCGCAGGATGATCGACTCATCGAGCGCCCGGAAGCTGACGGTCGCATCCAGCCGGTTGCGGAACTCGGGCGTGAACATGCGCTTGATGTCGGCCATCTCGTCACCCTGCTCGCGCGAAGTGGTGAAGCCGATGGTTGCCTTGTTCATGGTTTCGGCACCCGCATTGGTCGTCATGACGATGATGACATTGCGGAAGTCGGCTTTGCGCCCGTTGTTGTCGGTCAGCGAGCCGTGGTCCATGACCTGCAGCAGCACGTTGAAGACGTCAGGGTGGGCTTTCTCGATTTCATCGAGCAGCAGTACCGAGTGCGGCTTCTTGGTGATGGCTTCGGTCAGCAAACCGCCTTGGTCAAAGCCAACATACCCCGGAGGCGCACCGATCAAGCGGCTGACGGCATGGCGCTCCATGTACTCGCTCATGTCGAAGCGGATCATCTCGATGCCGAGCACAAAGGCCAACTGCTTGGCGACTTCGGTCTTGCCAACGCCGGTGGGGCCGCTGAACAGGAACGAGCCAATCGGCTTGTCGGGTTTACCCAGACCTGAACGCGCCATCTTGATCGCAGCAGCGATGGCTTCAATGGCGGGCTCTTGGCCGAACACGACACTGTTCAGGTCGCGGTCGAGCGTCTTGAGCTTGGAGCGGTCGTCGTTCGACACATTGGCCGGCGGAATGCGCGCGATCTTCGCGACGATGTCTTCGACCTCGGCGCGCGTGATGGTTTTCTTCTGCTTGCTCTTGGGCAGGATGCGCTGGGCGGCACCAGCTTCGTCGATCACGTCGATCGCCTTGTCAGGCAGGTGACGGTCGTTGATGAACTTGGCTGACAACTCAGCCGCAGCCTGCAAAGCACCCAACGCGTACTTCACGCTGTGGTGCTCTTCAAAGCGCGACTTCAAACCCTTGAGGATTTCGATGGTCTGCTCGACCGACGGTTCAACCACGTCGATCTTCTGGAAACGACGCGACAGCGCCGCGTCTTTTTCGAAGATGCCACGGTATTCGGTGAACGTCGTCGCGCCGATGCACTTCATTGCGCCGCTCGACAGCGCCGGCTTGAGCAAGTTGCTCGCGTCCAACGTGCCGCCCGACGCCGCACCGGCACCGATCAGCGTGTGGATTTCGTCGATGAACAGCACGGCATTCGGCTGGTCCTTCAGGTGCTTGAGCACGCTCTTCAAGCGCTGCTCGAAATCGCCCCGGTACTTGGTGCCGGCCAGCAGCGCACCCATGTCGAGCGAATACACCTGCGCATCGGCCAAGACTTCGGGCACGTCGTTTTGCGTGATGCGCCAGGCCAGGCCCTCGGCGATGGCTGTCTTGCCCACGCCGGCTTCACCCACCAGCAGCGGGTTGTTCTTGCGGCGACGGCACAGGATCTGGATCACGCGCTCGACTTCATGGTCGCGGCCGATCAGCGGATCGATCTTGCCTTCGCGCGCCAACTGGTTCAGGTTCTGCGTGAACTGGTCGAGCGGTGAGCCCTTCGATTCGCCCTCTTCCTTTTCGCCTTCGTTGCCCGAAGACTCGTTCGACTTCGGCTGCTCCGGCGGGTCAGACTTCTTGATGCCGTGTGCAATGAAGTTCACCACATCAAGGCGCGTGACGCCTTGCTGATGGAGGTAATACACGGCGTGCGAATCTTTCTCGCCGAAGATGGCCACCAGCACGTTCGCGCCGGTCACTTCCTTCTTGCCGCTACCGGTGGACTGCACGTGCATGATCGCGCGCTGGATCACACGTTGGAAGCCCAGCGTGGGCTGCGTGTCCACCTCGTCGGCGCCGCCAACGGTGGGTGTGTTTTCCTTGATGAACTGCGCAAGGCTCTTGCGCAGTTCATCGATGTTGGCGGAACACGCCCGCAGCACTTCGGCGGCGGACGGGTTGTCGAGCAGCGCCATCAACAGGTGCTCGACGGTGATGAATTCGTGGCGCTGCTGACGCGCCTCGACGAACGCCATGTGCAGGCTGACTTCAAGCTCTTGCGCAATCATGCGGCCTCCATAATGCATTGCAACGGGTGACCACCACGGCGTGCGGCGGTCAACACCAACTCGACTTTCGTCGCTGCGACGTCTTTGGTGTAAACACCGCAAACGCCTCGCCCTTCCTTGTGAACCTTGAGCATGATCTGCGTCGCGGTTTCGAGGTCGCGCTTGAAATATTCCTGCAGCACCATCACGACAAACTCCATGGGTGTGTAGTCGTCGTTGAGCAACACCACCTGGAACATTCGGGGTGGCTCCGTCTTCGCTTCCTGGCGCTCAGCCACCACGGCTTCGTCGCCCTTCTGAGGAACGGGTTTGGGAGGAAGTTTCGGCTTCTCGTCAGACATGGATTCATTCTATCGAGTTGACGTGCCCCAGGCTCATGGAGACCGATATTGCGCCAGAAGCCCTGATCACAAGGGCGGAAATGCACAACGACTTCCGCTCTTTTTTATTCATCTGCCAAAGGCGCGATGCATTCCGTGGTCGGCGCAGGGGCTTTGCGCTGGCCCTCGTGCACAGGCAGGATGACGCTTTCCATCTGACGGAGTCTCCATGGCACTCGCACACGCCCAACCATGCCAACCGATCGATGTCGCGCCATTGGGTGCGCGCCTGCCAGACATGTCCACGCATGCCATTTTGAAAACCCATGCAATCGAGTTGATCCGCATGGTGATGCGGGCGGGTGACTTTGTGCCACCGCACCAGGTGCGGGGCGAAATCACCTTGCTGTGCATCGAAGGCACTGTCGAAGTCAGCATGGAAGGCCAGAGTTGCCGGCTGCAGTCCAGCCAATTGGTGTTGATGGCGGCGGGAACGCGGCATGCCGTGCGTGCGCTGGAAGACGCCTCTCTGCTGCTCACCATCCAGTTGCCGGCCGGTGAACCCGGCAGCGCGTCGTCCACCCACTGACCCGCAACGCCCACACGACAAACCCTCAGCGCTGCGCCCAGGCGCCATCCACATTCACCAAGTCGCATTCCTGCGTGTAGGGCTTGCGGTTTTGTTCGCATTGCGCCATGGCTTTGGTCACGGCTTCACGCTGCGAAGCGTGGCCCGCGCCAAAGCCCCAGGCGCCATCTTCAGATGCGGCAAAGGCTTTGTGATCGGGCTGGTTCCAGTACTCGTTTTTGAACCCCTCCACGGCAGCGGGCGATCGAAGGAGCTGGCGCAGCAACTCGTCGGGCGGCCCCGGTGTACGCGAGCTTTTGGCATCGTCGTCCTCAGAGGCTTCTTCGTCGGACCAGCGCTGCATGGCGTCCACCGTCGCGCGCCCAGTGCTCACCAGCACGATGACCAGCACCAGCAGACCCACCCCCACCGCAAGTGGACTGCCCCGTCGCGGCAGGCCGCCATGGTCGTTCTCGTCTCGGGAACCGGGCACGAACATCAAAACCAGGCTCGCCACCGGGCCCAGATACGGCACCAGCGAGACCAGCGCCCACCACCCGCTCAGGTTCACGTCGTGCAGCCGCAACACCGTGTTTCGCACTGACCAAACCAACAGCGCGATCAGCGCGACTGCCGCCACCACGATCGCAAAGACGTTTGGCTGCGCGACCATCCACAGCGCAACCCCGAGCGCTGCCAGCAACAGCACAACCATGAACACCAAACCGGACGCGAGGTAGTTGATGCGGCCCATGCGGCCCTCGAAGCCGATGCCCAGCAGGCCGGGCGCGTCTTCGGCGCCGCGCGCAAACCCCACATCAGACGCTGGCGGGCGAAACCCCCGGCGGGCACGCGCCTCTTCCAGTCGCTCGGCACGCTCACGGTCCTCGTCTTCCTTCTTGGCCGCAATGCCGCGCGGCATGTCGGTCGCACATGAACGGCACAAGATGCGTTTGGACTGGCGTTCGCCGCAGGTCGGGCAGACGATCTCTTCTTCGATCGGCGCCAGCACAGCCAAAGCCGGCACGACGGGTTGCACAAGCGGTACAGGTGACACAGGCACAGGCACTGCAGCCACGGCAGGCGATGCAAGCGGCGGCACCGCCAGTTCCTCAATGTGCACACGTGCCCCGAGCTTTTGCAGCTGCGCCACATAGCGAGCTGCGTCGGCAACGGAAATCGCGCGCTTGAGCACTGTCCGCTCGCCCGAAAACATCGCAATCAATTGGGGTTCGGCCAGCTTGAAGGCTTCGCCGAAACGGTGCCTCACCTCTTCGACCTGAAACCCCTCCAACACCTCGCCGGCAAACACCAGCCGCACCTCGGCAACACCTTGCATCACGTCCTCCTGCTGGGCCCCCGCCCATTTTGTGCGTGCAGCATAAACGGCCCCGCCGGCTGGCTTGGCCGTTTCGCGCGTCGCGCCATCGCATCCAGCATCGCCAAAGGCTTGACGCATCTCAAGCTGCCCCGCAGTGACTGAGGCGATGCTCGAACGATGCGCCTTCTTGAGTCTTCGCCCTGCCCCAGCAACCACCTGCCGCACCTGACGCCGCACCGCTGCCCATGAACTTCGAGCCCAGCCCCGCCAGCGCCGCACTGGCCGGCCGCCTGCAGCGTTTCATGGACGACCTGGTGCTGCCCTCGTGCGCCGAATGGCACCGCTATGCCGATGCGGGCGTGTACCCGCTCGACGTGATCGAACCCCTGAAGCGCCAGGCGCGTGAGCTTGGGCTGTGGAACCTCTTCCTGCCCAGCCTGGCCTCTGACCAGCCCGGCACCCAGGTGTCGAACCTCGACTACGCGCCGCTGTGCGAAACCATGGGCCGCGTGCCTTGGGCTGCCGAGGTGTTCAACTGCAGCGCGCCCGACAGCGGCAACATCGAATTGCTGCAACTCTTTGCCACACCGATGCAGCGCGAGCGCTGGCTGAACCCGCTGCTGGCTGGCGAAATTCGTTCGTGCTTTGCCATGAGCGAGCCCGACGTGGCTTCGTCCGACGCCACCAACATCGCCACCCGCATCGAACGCGATGGCGACGCCTGCATCGTCAACGGCCGAAAGTGGTTCATCAGCGGCGCGGCACACCCGCTGTGCCGCATCGCACTGGTGCTGGGCCGCAGCCACGAAGCCGAGGCGGCGCATGCGCGGCATTCCATCGTCGTCGTGCCGATGGACACACCCGGCCTCGTCATCGAACGCAACATCCCGGTGATGGACCACCAGGCCCTCGAAGGCCATTGCGAGATCGTGTTCCGCGACGTGCGCGTGCCAGCCACCCACCTCATCGGCGCCGAAGGCGAAGGTTTCGCGCTGGCACAGGCCCGGCTTGGGCCCGGCCGGGTGCATCACTGCATGCGCAGCATTGGCCAGTGCGAGCTGGCGCTCGAGCTGATGTGCGAACGCGCGCTTGAGCGCCGCAGCTTTGGTTCGCGGGTGGCCGACTTCGCCAACGTACAAGACTGGATCGCCCTGTCGCGCGTCGAAATCGACCAGGCGCGTTTGCTGGTGCTGCGCGCCGCCTGGCGCATGGACCACCACGGCAACGCCGCCGCCCGCACCGATGTGGCCGCCATCAAGCTGGTGGTGGCACAACTGCAAACCCGCGTGCTTGACCGCGCGATGCAGGTCTTCGGCGCCATGGGTTTGACGCCCGACACGCCGCTGGCACGCCTGTGGAGCTGGGGCCGCGCGATGCGCTTTTTCGACGGGCCGGATGAGGTGCACCTGCGCAGCGTCGCGCGTCAGGAACTCAAGCTGGCCAAAGGCCGCCACGGCGCCAATGCCGCGCACCTGCGGCACTGGATGCCATCGCCGGGATGACCGGCTTGGTGTTCACACACCACCTGCGGCGCGATTGATCTCAAACAAGCCCGCGCACACACTCGCTGTCAAGCTGACCGCTGGAGGTTCGCATGACACACATCGCCCTGACCATCATTCGAGAAGAGCATGTGGCCTTGTCGGTCATGCTGAGTTCACTTCAGCGCATGCTGGCTGAGCACCGCCGCCAGCACACCTTGCCCGACTTCACCCTGCTGCGCGCCATGTTGTTCTACATGGACGAATTCCCCGAAAAGCGCCATCACCACAAAGAGTCGGAGCTGCTGTTTCCGAAACTGCGCGCCCGCACGCCGATGCTGCGCGAGTTGTTGGATCGGCTTGATGTGGAACACACCCGAGGCGAACACGCCATCCGTGACCTTGAACACCGGCTGCTCGGGTTCGAGATGATGGGCGAGAGTCGGCGGGCCGCGTTTGAAGAAGCCGTTCACCGTTACGTCAACTTCTACCGTGCCCACATGGCGGTCGAAGAACGGGAGATCCTGCCGCTGGCCGAGAAGATGCTCACCGACGACGACTGGGCCGACCTGGATGAAGCATTCGCCGACAACCGCGACCCGCTGACCGGCCATGAACCCGAAGCCCCGTACCGCGAGCTGTTCACGCGCATCTTTGCGCAGTGCCCACCCGACCAGCCCTTGCCGGCCGAGTTCAACCAGCCCGTTGAGCCCCTGACGCACGGCCCGGTGCACCCGACCCAAGTTGATTGACGACATGGCAAGGCGCATCCAAGGCTGCGGTCTACGATGGTCGGCCAAACGCTGATGGCGTGGCGGGCTGGCAGTGGCTGGCTGCTGCGTCAGGAGCCTCATGCCTGAACAACCGCTGACCGGAAAGCCGCCATGGATTTCAAGGACTACTACGCCGCCCTCGGCGTCGAACGCAGCGCCTCGCAAGACGACATCAAACACGCCTACCGCAAGCTGGCCCGCAAATACCACCCCGACGTCAGCAAAGAACCCCAGGCCGAAGCCCGCTTCAAAGAAGTGGCCGAAGCCTACGAAGCCCTGCAAGACCCTGAAAAGCGCGCCGCTTACGACGACGTAGGCCTCCAACACAAGGCCGGCCAAGGCTTCCGCCCCTCGCCCGGCTGGGAGGGCGGCTATGAATTCAGCGGCGCCAATGGGGCCAACGCCGGCATGGACCACAGCGACTTCTTCGAGGCCCTGTTTGGCCGGCACGCCCGCGCGCGAGCCCAGCGCGGGCCGCTGCGCGCACCCGGCGGCGACCACCACGCCAAGGTGCTGATCGACCTGGAAGACGCTTTCCAGGGCGCGCGCCGCACCGTCACCCTTCGCATGCCGGTGGCCGACGCGCAGGGCAACGTCAGCCTGCAAGAACGCCAGCTCGACGTGTCCATCCCAAAGGGCGTGCGCGAAGGCCAGCACCTGAGGCTGGCCGGCCAGGGCAGCCCCGGCCAAGGCGGCGGGCCTGCGGGCGACCTTTACCTGGAAGTCGCCTTCCGGCCGCACCTCCGGTTTCGGGTCGATGGCCGCGATGTCTACCTTGATTTGCCCGTGGCCCCCTGGGAGGCCGCGCTCGGCGCCGCCGTCACCGTGCCCACGTTGAGTGGCAGCGTGCAGCTCAGCCTGGCGGCCGGCACAACCTCGGGCCGCAAGCTGCGGCTCAGGGGCAAAGGCCTGCCGGGAGATCCGCCGGGCGACATGTACGCCGTGGTCACCCTCGTGGCCCCACCCGCCGACACCCCCGCCGCCCAAGACGCCTACACCGCGCTGGCCCGCGTCTTCCCGAACTTCAACCCCCGCCGCGCCTGAGGGGAACGAACATGACGGGCCAACCCACCCCCACGCCCCCGGCCATCGGCGTCATCGTTGAAGAGGAGGTTCGCTTCAGCCGTGCCGACCTCAGCAACTCGTGTGGAGCCGGAGGTCATCGAACTGGTCAGAGAAGGTGTGCTCAAACCCGGCTGCAGCTGGCCCGATGACATCCCCCGACGACCCCTTCGATCTGCAGCGCTTCGTTGACGCGCAAGCCCCTGTGTATGCCCGCGTGACGGAAGAACTGGCGCGGGGTGCCAAGGCCAGCCACTGGATGTGGTTTGTGTTCCCGCAGCTCCAGGCACTGGGGCGCAGCGCCACCGCGCGTCGCTACGGCATCACGTCCATCGACGAGGCCCGTGCCTATTGGCAACACGCGTTGCTGGGCCCGAGGCTGAAGGCCTGCACGCAGCTCGTGTTGAACGTGCAAGGCAAAACGGCCCTGCAGATCTTCGGCCCGCCCGACGACCTGAAGTTCTGTTCGTGCGTGACGCTGTTCGAGCGCGCGGCGCCGCAAGAACCCGTGTTCGGCCGAGCGCTTGAGGTGTATTTCGGATGTGCGCGTGACGCCCGCAGCCTGGCTCTGTTGGACGCGCAGGGGGACGAGCAGGGACACTGACCCGTGGATGCGGGGCGACCCACAGGGGCCGCCCCGGCACGATCAGTCTTTCTGGTAATTCAGCGAACGCGGCCCGTAGAGCACGCCGTTTCTCCGGGGACCCAGCAAGCGCTGGTTCGCCATGCCGGCATACCTGAAGCTCGCATCAGAAACCGTGCCAATGATCTGGGTGACCACCGCCTGGACCAGCAGCCCCACCAGCCCGCCTTGCGAGGAACTTTGGTTCTCTCTCGACGACGCCGACGCCGAGCCCGTCCACAGAAGCTGCCCGCTTCTCAGATCCACCACACGCGCATGAACTGTGACTGTGGTTTCACTGCTGATCACGGCATAGCTGGTGCCGTAACGAGAAACCTTGATGTAGACGGCCGCGTCGGCACCAAAGATTTCACGCAGCTTCTGCGCCGAAACCTCTTGAATCTCGGCCGGGTGGTTCAGTCCGTTTTGCCGAAAGGTTTCGTCCATCAGCGAGACCGGCACCACGTAGTAGCCCGCTTCCGCCAGCGGCAAGGTGACCTGCGACAGCACGCCGTAGCTTGCGTTGACTTCGGGCGTCTCATTGAGCGGCGGCATCACCAACAGCGAAGCGGGACGCGCCTGCTTGTAGGCGGAGTAGTCGTAAGGCTGCGGCGCCGCGCAAGCGCTCAGCAAAGCAACAGCCCCGGCGGCGAATGCCCAACGTGCCGCGCGCACCCCGCCTGCGGTCAAAGAAAAACGGCTTGTTTCCATAATGAATCGAGGCGCTTTCATGACTTGGGGGCGCTCATTCGCTTGAGCAAGAAATTCATGTAGGTGGCGGACTCCGGAAAGCTGGCCTTCTCGGCTTCAAGTTGAAGCCGGGCTTCTTCGTCCCGCCCAAGCCGCAGGTAGACCATGGCAAGGTGAGCCCGAAAGCCCGGAGGAAGGGCTGAGCCCTCGGCTTGTGCTTTTTGGGCCTGCGCCACCAAAACCAGCGCTTGTTGGGAAGGGCCGGAGCCGTCGCCCTTGAAGTGCTCATAAAGCTGACCCTGGAAACCTTCCCAGTGGTACATCGGCTTGGGGGCCTGTGCGCAGCCCAGCAGGCTTGCAGCTCCAAGCGCGGCGCCCCATCTCGCCCAGGGTCGAAGGTGATGAACAGCCATGATCAGCGCCCCGCCGAGGCAGACCACTGCCCGGCTTCAAGCCCGCTGACAAGCTTGTTGACGGCTTCGCGAATGGCGAGGTCGAGCACCTTGCCGTTCAGCGTGGCGTCATAGCCAGCGGTGCCACCGAAGCCCACGATCTCACGGTTGGAAAGGCTGTACTCGCCAGCGCCGCTGACTGAATACACCACTTCAGAGGTGCCGGTATTGACGATATTCAGCGTCACCTTGCCGTAGGCGATCTGCGATTTGCCACGCCCCAGCAGGCCGAACAACTGACGATCGCCGATTTCTTTTCGGCCGAACTCCGTCACGTCGCCCGTGACCACGAAATCAGCGCCACGAATGGATTGCGCCTGCGACTTGAATTGGGCCTCTTGCTTGGTCTCGCTCAGGTTTTCGCGGTCCAGCACATTGAAGCGCTGGGACTGCTGCAGGTGCGAAGTCAAGGTGGTTTTGGCCTGCCCACCAAGGCGGTCCACACCGTCGGTGAAGATGCCGCGCATGAAACCCGATCGGTTGTCGAACTTGCCGATCGACACCGGCACCCGGATGCCGCGATACGGTGTGGCAGCCGATTCCACTTTCGCCACCTCCAGCGTGCGCGACGATTCGGTGGCACATCCGGCCAAAGCCAAAAGCACGGCGGCTGCGGGTGCGGCCAAAAGAAGTCGAGACATAGACATTTCCCCCTGTTGTCGATTTGTTGATTGATTCTTGATGTGCGCGCCAGGTGACCCTTTGGCGCGCGCCGATTTTAGGCAGCGTCGGGTCAATGGGAAGACCAACTCATGGGGGCCTGCGCCGAGCCGCTGGGGCAGAGGCGCAGCCCGCCACAAACGCGATCCCGTCGAGGAAAACACGGTTCCTCACATCACTCCAAACACCTGCGTGGTGGATCCGTGGCGCATGGGCATGACGCTTCATCCGCAAAAGCAAAGCTGCTACCCTTGCGCCGCCCAATCCGGGGTCGCCCGCCGTCGCCATCTGCCCCCTTGCACGCGTGAATTCCCCCCTGCACATCGCCATCCTCGACGACGAGGTTGATATCACGCAGTTGCTTGCCAACTACTTGCAAAACCATGGGTACCGGGCCACGCAGTTGCACAGCGGCCGCGCTTTGATGGCGCTGATGCCCATCGACGCGCCCGCCCTGGTGTTGCTCGATCTGGGCCTGCCGGGCGAAGACGGCTTCACCATTGCGCGCCAATTGCGCGAACACTGGCGCTGCGGGCTGGTCATCGTCACCGGCCGGGGTGATTCGGTGGACAAGGTGGTGGGCCTTGAAGTTGGCGCCGACGACTACGTGACCAAACCCTTCGATCTGCGTGAGTTGCTCGCGCGCATCAAGGCCGTGCTTCGGCGCGTGGCGCCCGGCGATACGCCCTCACCCGTGGCGCGGCCGGCCCGGCTCAACTTTGCCGGCTGGCAACTCGACACCGCCGCGCGCCGCCTGACCAGCACGCAGGGTGAAGAGGTGGCACTGACCACAGGCGAGTACGAACTGCTGCTCACCTTTGCCCAGAACGCGGGCCGGGTGCTGTCGCGCGACTTCCTGTTGGGGCAGACCCGGGGCCGTGAAGCCGGCCCCTTCGACCGCACGATCGACGTGCAGGTGGGCCGGCTGCGCAAGAAGCTCGAAGCCGATGCCGACGACCCACAAATCATCAAGTCGGTGCGGGGCGCCGGCTACATCTTGGTGGCCCAGGTCGCAGCGAGCTGAACGAGCAGAAGGACACGCAATGAGTCAGGCGCACGACCCGAACCGAATGCCTCAGAACATTGATGAGCGCACGGTTTTCCGTTCGCTGTTTGCCGCCTACCCCGACGCCTTGATCGTGGCCGACGCGCAGGGCCAGATCGTGATGGCCAACCCGTCGGCCGCGCGCCTGCTGGGCTATTCGGTCGACGAAATGCTGGGCCTGAACGTGGACGCGTTGGTGCCCGACAGCATTCGGCCCCGCCATGCGTCGTACCGCGACGCCTACGCCAACAACCCCCGGCCGCGCCCGATGGGCACGCAGATGGAATTGGTGGCCAAGCGCCGCGATGGTTCGGAGGTGATGGTCGAGATCGCGCTCAGCCCACTGCAAGACCACAACCTGCCTTTGGTGGTGGCGGCCATACGCGACATCGGCGCCTACCCGCGCGTCAAGCAGGCATTGCAACGCGCCCACTACAGCGAACACCTGGCACAGCTGGGCCGGTTGGCGGTCGATTCACGCGACCCCAAGGTGCTGCTCGAACAGGTGCCGGTGATCGCGGCCCACGCGCTGCAGGTTGACGTGGCCCGGGTGTTCCTGCTCGAACCCGATCGGCTGACGTTCCGCGTGGCCAGCGCCATCGGCCGGATCGAAGGCGAAACAGTGGGCAGCCTGGTGCCCAACCAGCTCGACACGCCGCAGGGCCAGGTGCTGGCCACCGGGCAGCCGGTGACGGTGGACGACTACCGCAACGAGCCGCGCTTTGTCACGCCAGCGGCTTACCTTGAAGCCGGGCTGACCAGCGAGCTGGCGGCGCCACTCTCTGACCGGGGCAGCACGATCGGCGCGCTGACGGTGCGTTCGCGCACGCCCAAGCATTTCGGCGCCGATGAAGTCCGCTTCATCGAGTCGCTTTGCAGCCTGCTTGGCACCAGCCTGCAACGGGCGCAGTCGGAAGAAGCGCTCAACCATGCCCAGCGGCTTGAGAGCGTGGGCCAGTTGACCGGCGGCATCGCCCACGACTTCAACAACCTGCTGACGGTCATTCAGGGGAACCTGCAGGTGCTGGAAGAACTGCCCGCGCTGGTGGGCGACGACTACGGCCAGCAACTCGTCGGCGCCGCCGCCAGGGCCACCCGGCGCGGGGCCGAACTCACCAGCAAGCTGCTGGCGTTTTCACGTCGACAGGTGCTGCAGCCGAGTTCGGTGAACGTGAGCGTGATGCTCCATTCGCTGGCCGACATGCTGCGGCGCACGCTCGACCAGCACATCCACATCGAAGTCGAGGTGCCGAACGACTGCCCGCCGGTGCGCGCTGACCCCGGGCAACTTGAATCGGCGCTGCTCAACATCGCCATCAACGCGCGCGACGCCATGCCCACCGGCGGCACGCTGCGCTTTCGCGCGCAGGTGAGCGTGGCGCTGCCGTCCGAAGTGCGCAACGCACTTGACGACACCAGCGCGCCTGAAGACGGCTTCGTTGCGCTGTCGGTGTCGGACAGCGGCGCAGGCATGCCCGAAGAAGTGAAGGAGCGCGCCTTCGAGCCGTTCTTCACCACCAAAGAAGCGGGCCGAGGCACCGGCCTGGGTTTGAGCACCGTCTACGGCTTCGTCAAACAATCGAAGGGCGCGATCACCCTCGACAGCGCACCCGGCCACGGCACCACGCTCACGCTCTACATCCCCCGGCCATGGGACACCAGCGCGCCGCTGGCGGGTGGCCACCGCGATGCCGGCCTCTCCGTGCCCACAGGCCTGAAGGTGCTGCTGGTGGAAGACGACACCGAGGTGTGCGCTGTGGTGTGCACCTTCCTTGAATCCATGGCCTGCGTGGTGAGCGTGGCCGCCAGCGGCGAAGAAGGCCAGTTGGCGCTCGGCGCCGAAGGCCAGCACTTTGACCTGCTGCTGACCGACATCGCCCTCGGCCCCGGCATGCGCGGCACGCAGCTCGCCGCGATCGCGCAGCAGCGTTTCCCGGAAATGGGCGTGCTGCTCATGTCGGGGTTTTCGGCAGAGTTGCTGGACGCCGATCGGGAGTCACCGCCCACCTGGGAGCTGCTTCGCAAGCCCTACACGCGTGAAGAACTGGCGCACGCAGTGGCCCGGGTCATGCGGGCCTGAACGGGAAGGCAATCTTTCCCGTTATGCCGAAGACGCGCGAAGAACGTCGAATGCCATTTCCGTTTCATGCACAAAGGGAATGGTTCGCCGGACGGTGATCCTCTTTTCAATGCCCGGTACGTACTCGACGCAAAGTGCGGCGATGCTTTCTTCGTTCGGGCACCACTGCCAGAACGTCCAATTCCGCGGTGAATCGTTCAGGCTGGCATCGAAGTGCACGTGCAAACGCGGCTCGTCGTTCAACTCAAAGCTGAATTTGTCCAACGGCAGCGAAAGACCCTTGCCACGCGCCTTGATATAGCTTTCTTTGAGCGTCCAGAAATCGAGGAAACGCCGCGGCTGCAATGACTGCTGCAACGCCCGCAACTGCCGGATCTCACCGGCTGCGAAGAAGCTTTCCGCCATGTCAAGCGGTACGTTCCGGTGGAGATCTTCGACGTCGATGCCAAGTTGGCACGCCTGGGCCACGCCCAGCAACACCACGCGGTCCGAATGAGAAATATTGAAGACCAAGTCATCGGCGATGGGATGGCGATTGGCGATCAACGGCCGCCCAAAGGCCGTTGGTGTGAATCGCCAGTCCGACGGCGCGATCGGGACGTAGCGCGACAACACGTACCTGACCAGTGAACGCGTGACCAAATACCGACGCCGGTCCTTCTCGAACACAAATTTCCCGTGTTGCCGGCGCTCGTCTTCGCTCAGCACCTCATCGAACTGTGTGGCCAGGTCGGCGTCGGACATTTCGTGAATCAACGCGACCCAGACGTCAACCTGCCGCGGGTTCAGCGTCAACCTGTCAGGTGCAAGCGCAGCGCCGGGCAACGGCATGCGTCTGCGCTGCTCGGTGTTTATCGCCGCGTCATCCATGCGGCCAACCGTTCACGGCTGTTCGACCGGGAACAGTCGGTCCAGACTGCCATTCAAGAAATCCGCAGTGCCCGCCAGCAGTTTCTTGCCGATTTCATCCGCATGCCGGTTAGCCCAGTTTTCGAGCGGCGTACCCTTGACCCATTGGTTGAAGGCGCCGAGTGCCGGGCCGGTGTGGATTTGGTAGTTGACGCGTTCTTCCTGGGTCCCGGCCAGCGCGACCCGGGTCGTATGCCCGAAGTACCAGCGGAACACCAGCGCCATCTTGTGTTTGGGGTTGGCCTCGGCTTTCTCGACCTCGTGGTGCAGGCCCTGCCCCTCCAGGTACTTGCGGCTGTCTTCCCAGACCTGTTCAAAGGTCTTCTTGAAGTAAGTGGTCTGCAGCTGCTTTCTCGTCTTTTCCGGGATTTCGTCGAGGCTGCCGTAGTGGCTGTAGAGCGAAAACAGCTTGTTGGCCCGGGTCGGGAAGAACACACCCTTCCTGAGAACCTGCACCTTTGCGCCGGTTTCAAACATGTCGCCAGCCGGCGCGTATTCGGTGTCCTGGACATTGATGTCCTGCAACAGCGCTTTCACGTCGTCGCTGGTGCCGGCATCGACCGTGCACTGGTTGATCGAGCCGGTGAGGATGAAATCCGCTCCCATCATGAACGCCGCCGCGGCGGCCTCAGGGGTCCCGATGCCGCCCGCCAGCCCCATGCAGATCGGTTCGGCGTAGCCAAACTTCCGCTCGATGGCCCGCTTCAGCTGCAGCATCGTCGGGAACAGCACGGTTGGAATGGCGCCATCGGTGTGTCCACCAGAATCGGCCTCCACGCACACATCCTCGGCCACCGGCACCAACTTCCCAAGTTCCGCCTGCTCGGCGGTGATCCGCCCTTCTTTCAGCAATTGCTGAATGATGTGCTCGGGGGCTGGGCTCAGGAAGGCCTCGGCGACCTCCGGTCGTGACACCTTGGCCATGACGCGGTGGCTGCTTTCGACCTTGCCGTCCTTGCCGCGCACCAGGCCCTTCAAGCGAAACAGCACGATCGCTGGCGTCATCTGCATGAACGCGGCGGCTTCGATAAGCCGCACGTTGTAGCGCAGGTAAAGCTCGACAGTCTTCCGCTCGAATTCGGGATGGGCGTAGTTGGCCAACAGATTCAAGCCATACGCCTCGCCGTTGCGCAACTCGCCCTGGATGTACTGGATGCCCCGTTCGATGTCCGCCAACGACAGGCCACCGGTGCCGAAGAAGCCGACCAAGCCGGCCTTGCCCATACGGACGACCAGCTTCGGAGTGGCAATGCCGCGATACATCGCTCCGGCGATGTAGGCGTATCTGACACCGAAGCGCTTGCGGAACAACGCGCTGCCCAGGGTTTCCGGCGAAAGCGCCTGGCGCCGGCTGCCGACGGCGGCTGGCGGGGAAACCAATGGCATTGCCACTGTCGCGGGTGTCGCGGGGGTCGGTTGAGGGTCTGCGTCCCGCAATGGCAAAGGCGCCTCGGGCTGGCTGGCTGCCACCTTCGGAGCTGCAAGCGCAACAGGCGCTGCCGCCACATCGGTGACAGCAGGCTCGGCGACAGGCACGGGCTCGTCCTTCACCACCAGAGGCGTCGCCGTCTTGCGGATTTCGTCGACCATCCGTGTCAGCACCGTGCCGCCCACCTCGACGAACTCATTGCATCCTTTGCCCATCAGATAGCGGATCGTGTCGGTCCAGTGGACCGAGCTGCTGATCTGCCGCGCCAGCGTGTCGGCCACCTCGCCATCGCGGCACGGGCGTGCGTACACGTTGGCAATCACCGGCATTTGGGGTGTATTGAAACGGAACTGCTGCAGGAAACCGGCAAAGGCCTGCTGGGCATCCTTCATGTAGCGAGAGTGGAAAGCGGCACTGACGTTCAGCACGATGCACCGCACGCTTCCCGACGTGAGCAGCTTTGCCGCCTGCTCGATCGCGTCCCTCGGCCCAGCGATGACAGTCTGGTTCGGGGTATTGAAGTTGGCCAGATCGATCGACGTCAGGCCGTGCTGTGTCAACAGCGCCGCCAAGCGCTCCCCATCAAGGCCGATCACGGCCGCCATCCCGCCGTCCTTGGCCGCGCCCATCAGTTCACCGCGCCGCTGCACCAGGCGCAGACCCGTCTCGAAGTCGAATACGTCAGCCGCCAGCAACGCGTTGTACTCACCCAGGCTGTGCCCGGCGACGAAGTCGGGCTGCGCCATTCCTTCATCACGCCGCTTGTAGTAACCAAACGCATTGACGACGTAGAGCGCCGGCTGGGTGTACTGCGTCAAACGAAGCTTGCCCTCCGGATCCTCAGCGCACAGCTGTTCGAT
This sequence comes from Rhizobacter sp., assembly GCA_043727255.1. Lineage (GTDB taxonomy): Bacteria > Pseudomonadota > Gammaproteobacteria > Burkholderiales > Burkholderiaceae_C > Rhizobacter. Next base: position 16,418 of record JAYSYW010000329.1, read on the forward strand.
CGAATAGCCAAGAATGGCCGACGCCTTTTCGGTCAGTTCCCGGTATTTGGGGAACAAGTCCTTCCCCATTCCTCGGAACTGCGCGCCTTGCCCTGGAAACAAAATTGCCTTCATGAGAGTGCCATCGTCGTTGTTGGTTGATTGCTGCTGGCCTGAAACATCACGGTGAAATCGTGACATCAGCGCTACCCCATAGCGCAGGCCAGCATGCCCGGTTCAGTGTAAGCGGGGCCATCTGCATTGCTGAAAGGTCAGCCTCAGCGGACGCTTCCTTCGGCTCGCTGAGCTGCTGCCGGGAGTCGAGAGCCATGCCTTGCTCCGACACGACCGCAGCTCAAGTGGCTACCTGATCAGCAAGAAAGTTCAGCAGTTCACCGTTCGCACTGAGCCTGTCGAAGTGCAGCGCGACGCTCGAACAGGGCTTCGACAGGCTCAGCCCGAA
>JAYSYW010000330.1:0-6894 GCA_043727255.1 Rhizobacter sp.
GCGACTGGGGGGCCAACATCAATCCGCCCAGGTAACAGCGCCCGACCAAGCCGTCACCAGCACCACCACACCGAACACGATGCGGTACCACGCGAAGACCGTGAAGTCGTGCGTGGACACATAGCGGATCAGCCAGCGGATGCACAACAGCGCGCTGGCGAAAGCGAACACGGTGCCGATCAAGAACATCGGCAGGTCGGTCCACTGCAGCAGTTCGCGCTGCTTCCACACCGAATAGGCGCCGGCGCCCATCAACGTGGGAATGCCCAGATAGAAGCTGAACTCGGTGGCCGCCTTGCGTGAAAAGCCCAGCACCACCGAACCAATGATGGTCGCGCCCGAGCGGCTGGTGCCGGGGATCAGCGCCAAGCATTGCAGCAGGCCCACTTTCAAGGCATCGGCGGCGCTCATGTCGTCCACCGTTTCAACGCGGGCCAGTCGGCCGCCTTCCAGGTCGCGTTCGCCGTAAAGCCGCTTGTGGCGCCATTCCACCCACAAGATGATGAAACCGCCCACGATGAAAGCCACCGCCACCGGCACCGGCTTGAACAGGTGCTGCTTGATGACGCCGCCGAACGCCAGGCCCAGCACCACGGCCGGGATGAAGGCGATCAGCACGTTGCGTGCAAAGCGTTGGGCGATGGGGTCGTGCGTGATGCCAGCGACGGTGTGGCGCAACCGGATGCGGTATTCCCAGATCACGGAGAACATGGCACCGGTCTGGATGGCGATCTCAAACACCTTGACGGTGTCGCCGGTGAAGTCGAGCAATGAGCCCGCAAGAATCAGATGGCCGGTGCTTGAGATCGGAAGAAATTCGGTCAAGCCCTCGACGATGCCCATGATCGCCGCCTTGACCCACAGTGCGATGTCCAACCCGTCTCCCTCGGCAAAAAATGAGCGCCGATCATAGCGGCGACCCCTGTCACGTCAGGCCCGCCGGGGCCATCGCGCCATCACGCCGGGGCCACTTGCGCTGCCTCGGCCTTGCATCGAGATCCAGCCCACCCACTCGCTTCGGCTTGACCCGGTGCGCGCACCCCGACTACATTACTGACCAGTCAGTCAGTATCTTTCGAATGCACTCAAACATCACCCCGCCAGTGCGCCAGCGCCGCAAGGAGGCCCGCCCCCAAGAGCTGCTCGACGCCGCGCTTGAGCTCTTCGTCGAGAAGGGCTTCGCCGCCACCCGCTCGGAAGAAGTGGCCGCGCGCGCCGGGGTGTCCAAGGGCACCCTCTACCTCTACTACCCCAGCAAGGAAGAGCTGCTGAAAGCGGTGATCCGAGCCAACCTCACGCAGCTCATTGCCGAAGGCTCGGGCCTGGCGGAATGCTTCGAGGGCTCGACACCCGAGTTGCTGGCCTTGCTGATGAACACCTGGTGGCAGCGCGTGGGCAACACCCCCGCCGCAGGCATCCACAAGATCATGTTGTCGGAGGTACGCAACTTCCCCGAGATCGCCCAGTTCTACCAACATGAAGTGATCGAACCCGCTGAAACACTGCTGGCACGCACGCTGGAACGCGGCATCGAACGCGGCGAGTTCCGGCCCATGCCGGTGCGCGAAGTGACCATGCTGCTCTTCGCGCCGATGATCTTCATGGCGCTGCACAAACATTCCATCGGCGCCTGCGGTGTGCCGCTCCAAGAAAACATCGACCCAGCCCGGGTGATCGCCACCCACATCGACGTGGTCCTGCATGGCCTGCTGACCCGCAACACCCCTCCCACCCCGGTGGCAAAGAAAGACGGCAAGTGAACATGAAACGAGTCTGGAAGTGGTTGATCCCCGCACTGGTGCTGCTGCTCATCGGCGGCCTGGTGGCCCGCACGCTCCACGCCCGCAAGCTGCAGCAGCAAGTGGCCGCGGCTTCGAGCAAGGTGCCGATATCGCTTGAACTGTCGGCCACTGACGTCGTGGTGGCGCGTTCGCGTGACCTGGCCCGCACGGTTGACGTGTCGGGCGGGCTGAAGGCCGTCAACAGCGCGATGGTGAAGGCCCGTGTGGCCGGCGAGCTGAAGACGTTGACCGTGCGCGAAGGCGACAGCGTGAAAGCCGGCCAGGTGATCGGCCAGATCGACACCACCGAATTGCAATGGCGCCTGCGCCAAGCTGAACAAACCGCTGCCTCGTCACGCGCGCAACTCGACATCGCCAAGCGCGCGCTCGACAACAACCGGGCGCTCGTGGCGCAGGGTTTCATTTCGGCCACCGGGCTGCAAACCTCGGTGTCCAACGAAGCGGCTGCGCAGTCGAACTACGGCGCCGCACAAGCGGCCGCCGAGCTGGCCCGCAAGTCGTTCGGCGACGCCCGCCTCGTCAGCCCCATCAGCGGGCTGGTGTCTCAGCGGCTGGTGCAGCCGGGCGAACGTGTCGCCATCGACGCCCGCCTCGTCGAGGTGGTGGACCTGTCGCGCATCGAGCTCGAAGCCGCCGTGACGCCGGAAGACGTGGTCGGCGTGCATCTCGGCCAGACCGCCCAGGTCGCGGTGGACGGCCTGCCCGAGCCGGTGGCCGCCAAGGTGGCCCGCATCAACCCCAGCACCCAGGCCGGCACCCGCGCGGTGATGGTCTACATGGCGCTCGAACCCCGGGCCGGCTTGCGCCAGGGCCTGTTCGCCAAGGGCCGCATCGAACTGCAGCGCGCGCCGGCCTTGGTGGTGCCAGCCAGCACGGTGCGGGTCGATGAGGCCCAGCCCTATGTGTTGGCCATCGTCGATGGCAAGGTGGCGCACCGTGTGGTGGCGATCGGCCGGCGCGGCCAGGCCTTGTTGGAAGGCACACAGCCCGAGCCGGTGATCGAAATCACCCAAGGCTTGGCCGACGGCAGCGCGCTCTTGCGCGGCAGCGTGGGCCAGGTGCGAGACGGCACCCCGGTGCGCGTGGCGCAGCCCGCCGTCGCCACCGCTTCACGCTGAGCAGGGGCCGCGCACCATGTGGTTCACCCGCATTTCAATCAGCAACCCCGTCATGGCCACCATGGTCATGCTGGCCCTTGTGGTGCTGGGGCTGTTCAGCTACCAGCGCCTGTCGGTCGATCAATTCCCGAACGTGGACTTCCCCACCGTGGTGGTGGTGATGGACTACCCCGGCGCCTCGCCCGAAATCGTGGAAAGCGAAGTCACGAAGAAGGTTGAAGAAGCCGTCAACACGGTGGCCGGCATCAGCGCGCTGTCCTCGCGTTCTTATGAGGGCACGTCGGTCGTGATCGTCGAGTTCAACCTCGACGTGGACGGCCGCAAAGCCGCCGACGACGTGCGCGAGAAGGTCTCGCTGATCCGCCCACTGCTGCGCGATGAGGTGAAAGAGCCGCGCATCTCGCGCTTCGACCCGCAGAGCGTGCCGATCTTCAACGTCGCCCTGCGCTCCAGTGATGGCCAGCACAGCGCGCAAGAGCTCACCACCTGGGCCACCCACGTGCTGCAAAAGCGCCTTGAAAACGTGCGCGGTGTGGGCTCGGTCAGCCTGGTCGGCGGCGTTCAGCGGCAGATCAACCTGTACGTGAAACCGGCCGCGCTTGAAGCGCTGGGCATCGGCGTCGATCAGGTGGTGGCTGCCGTGCGCAGTGAGAACCAAGAGCTGCCGATGGGCGCCATCCGTTCGCTGGAACAGGAACGTGTGGTGCAGATCAACGCCCGCCTGAAGCGCCCCGAAGACTTCCGCGAGATCGTGGTGGCCCGCAAAGGCGGCCTGCCGATCAAGCTGTGGCAAGTGGCCGATGTGGTGGACGGCCCGCAAGAGGTGGAAAGCCTCGCGCTCTACAACGGCGAGCGCACGGTGGTGCTGGCGGTGCAGAAGTCGCAGGGCGAAAACACCATCGGCGTGGTCGATGGCCTGTTGAAGGCGCTGGCCGAAGCCAAGTCGCTCACACCGCCGGGTGTCACGGTGGACGTGATCCGCGACAACTCGCGCGCCGTGCGGGTGTCGGTCGCCAACGTCAAGCGCACGCTGATCGAAGGCGCGCTGCTCACGGTGCTGATCGTCTTTCTGTTCCTGAACTCGTGGCGCTCGACCGTCATCACCGGGCTCACCCTGCCCATCGCGCTGATCGGCACTTTCTTGTTCATGTACCTGTTCGGCTTCACCATCAACAACATCACGATGATGGCGCTGAGCCTGTGCGTGGGCCTGTTGATCGACGATGCCATCGTGGTGCGCGAAAACATCGTGCGCCACGTGCAGATGGGCAAGAGCGCGCACCAGGCGGCGCTCGACGGCACGCAGGAAATCGGCCTCGCGGTGCTGGCCACCACGCTGTCGATCGTGGCGGTGTTCCTGCCCATCGGTTTCATGGGCGGCATCGTGGGCAAGTTCTTCCACGAATTCGGCATCACCATCGTGGCGGCCGTGCTGATCTCGATGTTCGTGAGCTTCACGCTCGACCCCATGCTGTCGAGCATCTGGCACGACCCGCAGGCGCTCGGCCATGTGCGCCAGGGGCCGCCGGTCACGTGGTATGACAAGACCATCGGCCGCGTGACCCGCTTGTTCGACCGCTTCACCGAATGGGTGTCTGACAGCTACCAGCACCTGCTGGGCTGGTCGCTCAAGCACAAGCTGGCCACGCTGGGCTTGGCGCTGGCCACCTTCGTCGCCAGCTTCTTCATCGTGCCGGTGCTGGGCGCCGAGTTCTTGCCCAAGGCCGACTTCTCTGAAACGCAGGTCAACTTCTTCACGCCGGTCGGCTCATCCCTCGAAGTGACCGAGTCGCGCGCCCGCCAGATCGACGCCGTGCTGCGCGACATGCCCGAGGTGAAATACACCGTCACCACCATCAACAGCGGGCAAGCGGCCGGCAAGATCTACGGCAGCACCTATGTGCGGCTGGTCAATCGCGAGCTGCGCAGCCGCAACATCAATGAAATGGCGGTGCCGCTGCGAGAACGCCTGTCACGCATTCCCGGCATCACCATCACCAATATCGGCCAGACCGACCTGGGCGGCGGCAAGAGCCTGCAGTTCTCGGTGCAAGGCACCGACCTGGCCGAACTTGAGCGCTTGTCGAACACCATCATGGCCAAGCTGCGCGACGTGCCCGGCCTGGTGGACCTCGACAGTTCGCTCAAGCCCGACAAACCCACGGTGGCGATCGACGTGAAGCGTGAAGCGGCGTCTGACGTGGGGCTGAACGTGAACGCGTTGGCGTCGTCGCTGCGCACACTGGTGGCCGGCACAACTGCCGGCAACTGGCGCGCACCCGATGGCGAAAACTACGACGTGAACGTTCGCCTGTTGCCGGGCAGCCGCACCGACATCACCGACCTGCAGCGCCTGCCCATCAACGTGGCGCCAGCGGCCGACGGCTCACCGCGCGTGGTGCGCCTGTCTCAGGTGGCCGACTTGCGGCCATCGAACGGGCCGAACCAGATCAACCGCCGCGACCTGAACCGCGAAATCAACATCGACGCCAACGCCTTCGGCCGCAGCTCGGGCGATGTGTCGGCCGACATCCGCAAGGTGCTCGACGGCGTCAACTGGCCACCCGGCTACCGCTACAGCTTTGGCGGCTCCACCAAAAACATGAACGAGTCGTTCAACTACGCGCTGGGCGCGCTGGCGCTCGCGGTGGTGTTCATCTACATGATCCTGGCCAGCCAGTTCCAGAGCTTCCTGCAGCCCTTGGCACTGATGAGTTCATTGCCGCTCACGCTGATCGGCGTGGTGCTCATGCTGCTGGTGTTTGGCTCCACGCTCAACATGTTCAGCATCATCGGCATCGTGATGTTGATGGGGCTGGTGACGAAGAACGCGATTCTGTTGATCGACTTCGCCATCCGCTCGCGGCGCGGTGAACATGGCGACGCGCCGATGGGCCGCGAAGCTGCTTTGCTCCATGCGGCCCAGGTGCGGCTGCGCCCGATCCTGATGACCACACTGGCCATGATCTTCGGCATGGTGCCGCTGGCCTTCGCGCTGACCGAAGGCTCTGAGCAGCGCGCGCCCATGGGCCAGGCCGTGATCGGCGGCGTCATCACTTCGTCTCTGTTGACGCTGGTGGTGGTGCCGGTGATCTATTGCTACCTCGACGACTTCTCGGAGTGGATCAAACGCAAGCTTTTCAAGCGCGCGGAAGGTGTCGCCTTGCTGTCGCCCGACATCGCTTCAGCCCCGCTCGCCAAATAAAATCACGGGTTCACTTCGACCCTGCGCCTCTTCCGGAAAGACCGCCATGCCCATTGAAAACGCCATCGAACAAGCCCGCTTCAACATGATCGAGCAGCAAATCCGCCCCTGGGACGTGCTGGACCCTGCCGTGCTGGCGCTGCTGGCCGTGGTGAAACGCGAAGACTTCGTGCCCGAGGCCCACCACGCCCTGGCCTTCTTCGACACCGAAGTGCCACTGCCAGGCGGCCAAAGCATGCTGTCGCCCAAGCTCGAAGCGCGGCTGCTGCAAGAGCTGGGTGTGCGGCGCCATGAACGGGTGCTCGAAATCGGCGCCGGCTCGGGCCACATGGCCGCGCTGCTGTCGCACAAGGCACGGCAGGTCATCTCGCTCGAAATCAACCCCGAGCTTGTGCAACTGGCCACCGACAACCTGCGCCGCGCGGCCGTCGCCAACGTCAGCGTGATGGAGGCCGATGGCTCGAAGAGCCTGCCCACGGCCGGGCCGTTCGAGGCGATTCTGTTGTCGGGCTCGGTTGCTTCGGTGCCGCAGTCGCTGTTGTCGCAGTTGAGCATCGGCGGCCGGTTGGCGGCCGTCGTCGGCCAGTTGCCGGTGATGCGCGCCACGGTGGTCACCCGCGTGGGCGAGAACGAATTCACGAGCGTCGAGCTGTTCGACACCGTCATGCCGCGCTTGGTGGGCTTCGACGAGCCCTCGCGCTTTCGCTTCTGAACCTGGCCATGCAACAGGTGGCCGTGCGCGACATCGCGCAGCTGATCGAAAGCTTCG
>JAYSYW010000331.1:0-6854 GCA_043727255.1 Rhizobacter sp.
ATTGCAGCTGCTCGACCGTGACGGGCAACGCCAGGCGGTGCGCACGTGGCGTCGATGCGTCGGGCCACTCCATGGCCTGCAGGCGTTCTGCCGTCAGCAGCAGGTGCAGCGGCGACCCACCGGCCAAGCGAGTCATCGCCTGCAGCTTGGCGGGGCTGAGCGTCTCGACCGAGGCCGTGAGCAGCCAGCGCCCGTCGGCATCGTCACCTTGCAGCGCGATGGGCCGGCCATGGCGCAGCTCGGTGCGGGCCCGGTCGACCCGAACCGCCGCCAACTCATCGGCAGCGGGATGAGCATCGACCGGCGCGTCAGCCGGCAGCGGGTGGGCGGCGCGGCTCACGAGCCACCTCCGCAGACACCGTCAACATCGGAAGCCGCGCCGGTGCGGGTGCGGGTGCGGGCGCGGGCGCGGGTGTGGGGGTGGCGGCTGGCGCCTTGGGCAGGGACTTCGCACATCTCACCTAGGATACCGGCGACCCCCTGAGTTCCATCCGCCAAAACCGCATGCCCTTGTGCAAAGAGCGTGCATGCGGGGCACCCCACCGGGCCTCATTCACACATGACCGACACCGCCGACGCTTCGTTGCCCGCCGATTGGCCCGCGCTTTGGCAGGCGATCCTGCGCGCCCACCATGCTGCGGCACCCGTGCCGATCAACGGTTCGTGGAGCCCCTCCAGCACCGCGCTGCTCGCCACGTATGCGCCGCTGCTGGGCAGCGACTGGTGCATCGCGCAGCTGGGGCAAAGCCTCGATGGCTGCGTCGCCACGCACAGCGGAGATTCGTACTTCGTGACCGGCCCGCAGAGCCTGCTGCACCTGCACCGGCTGCGCGCCTTGTGCGACGCGGTGCTGGTGGGCGCGGGCACGGTGGCGGCCGACAACCCGCAGCTCACCACGCGGCGCGTGCCGGGGGCGAACCCGACGCGTGTCGTGCTCGACCCGACGGCCCGCCTTGATGGCCGCGCCCGGCTCATGCACGACGGGCAGGCGCCGACGTTGTGGCTGTGCGATGCGCGCCATCGCCAAGAAGCGCACGCGAAGGTCGCGGCCGGCGACCCGTCCACCGTCGAGGTGCTGGGCGTCGAGGGCCTGTGCGCTGCCTCAAGCGGCTTCCACCCGGCAGCCGTCATCGCCGCGCTGGCGGCCCGGGGCCTGCGCCGCCTGTTCGTCGAAGGCGGCGGGGTCACGGTGACGCGCTTCCTCGACGCGGGCTGCCTCGACCGCCTGCACCTGGTGATCGCGCCGGTGTTCATCGGTGCCGGCCGGCGTGGCATTCAACTGCCGCCTCGCGCGACGATGGCCGACTGCCTTCGCCCCGCCGCGCGGTTGCTGCCCCTTGGCGACGACGTGCTGTGGGATCTCGCCCTGCGCTGAGGTCTACGACAGCGTGGCGATGAGGTCGAGATGGCCGATGCGCAGCGTGGCCACGCCGGCCAGTGCATGGCGGCGACCTTGCCAGGCACGCAACGCATCGGCGGTGCCCGGCTCCTGCTCGATCGCGGCGTTGCCGATGCCGTCGATCAGCGCGTGCTGCAAGGCCTGCGCGGCGGGGTCGCTGCGGCCGTCGATCCACCAGTCGCTGGCGGCGGTTTGCACCGCGTAGCCAGCGGTGCGGAAGGCATCGGCAGCGGCAGCCGCTGCCTGCGGGCCGAGCGCTTGGCCGAAGCCCTTGTCACGCAGTTGGTGGGCATCGAACAACGTGTTGGCGAGGGCGTCCGACGGATCGGCCGGTTGCCACGCTTGACGCCCATCGACACTCAGCGCGAACAGCACCGAGGCCCGCGCACCACGGCAGGCCGCGACGAGGCGCTGCAGCCAGTCGGCGCTGACGAGGTCGAGCAAAGCGGAGGCGGTGACGAGCGTGGCGCCGTCGAAGGGCAAGGCTTCCAGGTCGCGCGACAGGTCCAGCGCCCGACGCTCGATGGTCGCGTCGAAACCTTCACCGCTCAGACGCAACCGTTCGCCGTGTGGCTCGACCTGGTGGCCCGTCAACGTGGAGGCTTCGGCGAGTGCCTGCGGCCAGCAATCCAGCAAGGCACGGTCGTGGTCCACGACCAGCCACTGCTGCGCGGGGCCGAGTCGCGGGGCCAATGCGCGCAGGTTGGCGCCGGTGCCACAGCCGAGGTCGATGACGCGGCACAGCGTGCCTTCGCGGCGTTGTGATGCGAGCCACTGCGCGAGTTGCAGCGGCCCGGCGGCCGCTTCACGTGCTGCGGTGTCGAAGGGTTCGCGCTGGCGCAGCCAGTCGGCGCTGAAGCCGCTCATGCGACGCGCTCCAGCACATCGGCGAAGCGCGCGGCGGCTTGTGTCCATGACGGCAGCCGTTCGCGCGCCGACCGCGCGCCCTCGGCCAGGCGCAGCCGGGTGTCGCGGTCGCCCAGCCAATGCGCCAGCGCCTCACGCAGCGCGACCACGTCGCCGGGGGGCACATGCAGGCCGGCGCCCGGTGGCAGCGTCTGCGCCAGCGCGCCACCTGTGGTGCAAACCACCGGCAGGCCGTGCGCCAGCGCTTCGGTGACGACCATGCCGTAGCCCTCGTGGAACGAGGGCAGCACGAACAGGTGGGCCGCGCCGTAGCGCCCTGCCAGCGCGGCGTCGTCCAGTTCACCGTGCCACTGCACGCGGTCGGCCAAGCCGAGTTCGGTGGTGCGGCGATGCAAGTGCGCTGCGGTTGCGGGGTCGCGCTGCGGGCTGCCGACGCAGTGCAGCGTCCAGTCGAGTGCGCGCAAGCCGCTCAGCGCGTCCAACAGCACGGCGTGGCCCTTGCGCGCCGTCAACGTGGCGACGCACAGCAGTTGCGTGCCATCACCGGCTCTGTCCACCCACTGCATGCGATCAACGCCGGGTTCGACGACGGCGATGCGTTGGGCCGGGACCGCCATCGCCGCCACATCGCATGCGGTGTTGTCGCTGGTCACGATCACCTGCCGTGCGGCTTGCAGCGCACGGCGTTCGTTCGACCGCAGCCCCGCACGTGCGTCGTCGTCGAGCCCGGTTTCGAGATGAAGCGGATGGTGGACCAGCGCAACCCACCGCAGCCGCTCGGCATGGAGATGGGCCAATTCAGGCATCGCGCCAAACGCCAAGCCATCGGCAATCACCAGCGTGCCATCCGGCAGCGCCTGCAACTGCTGCTGCGCATCGGCCAACGCGCCTTCGTCCGGCCACGGAAAACCATCGCCCAGCGAACACAAATCAACCTGCCAGCCAGCCTCACGCAGCGCCAGCACGATGCGCCGGTCGTAGTGGTAGCCGCCGGTCGGCGTGAGCCAGTCGCCGGGAATCACGAAGGTGCAAGCACGCGGCATCGGCACGTCGTTCAGGCCGCAGGCAAGGCGCCCTCGTACGACGCCCACGCGACGTGCGATTCGTTCAAAGTGACGCGCATCTGCGCCAGGCCCGAGGCATGCGGCCCCAGCTCGCCCGCAGCAATGCGCGCAGCCACGCGGTCGAAGATCACCCGTGCCAGGAACTCGGTGGTGGTGTTGCGCCCGCTGAACGCCGGCTCTTCGTCGAGATTGCGGAAGTTCAGCTCGCCCAGCACGGTGTGCAGCACGGTCGTGGCCAGGCCGATGTCGACCACGATGCCGTCGGCATCGAGCTCCTCACGGCGAAGTTCCAGATCGACCACGTAGGTGGCACCGTGCATGCGCTGCGCCGGGCCGAAGACCGGGCCGCGGAAGCTGTGGGCAATCATGAAGTGGTCTCGCACGTTGACGGCGTACATCAGGGCTCCTGGAAATTGGAAGTTGGAAGCCGCGCCCTCTCAGGGCACGGCGGGGTAATCAATGCGCTGGCACAGCGTGTCGCCGGCCGCATCGCCCGCCAGACGCGCAAGCACCTCGGGCAAGGCGTCGAAGGGCGCGGTGTCGGTGACCAGCATGTCCAGCACCGGGTCGGCCAGCAACGACAGGGCGAGTGCCAAGCGGCGCTGGTAAGACCAACGCCCGCGCTGCGCCGTGGCGATCTGCCCGACCTGCGAGCTCTTGAGCGTCAGGCGGCGTGCATGGAAGGCTTCGCCCAGCGGCACGCTGACGGGCCGATCGCCGTACCAGCTGAGTTCGAGCACGGTGGCTTCGAAGGCAGCCAGCCTCAGGGCGGTGGCCAGCCCGTCCGGGTGGGCGCTGGCGTGGACCACCAAGTCGGCATCGGGCGTGGCGCCATCGGGCAGCGCAAAGCGAGCACCAAGCTGCGCCGCGATGGCCGCGCGCGCGGGGTTGACGTCCACCACCTCGACCTGACACCCCGGCAGCCGCGCGGCCAGCCACGCGACCAGCAAGCCAACCACGCCGCCACCCACCACCGCGATGCGGTCGCCCAGACGGGGTGTGGCGTCCCACAGCGCGTTGATGGCCGTTTCCATGTTGGCGGCCAGCACGGCGCGCGTGGCCGGCACGTCGGGCGGCAGCGGGTGCACCATCTCGGCCGGCACGTTGTAGCGGGTCTGGTGGGGGTACAGGCAGAACACCGTGCGCCCCAGCAGGTCGGGCCGGCCGGCTTCGACCACGCCGACGTTGACGTAGCCGTACTTCACCGGCCCGGGGAAGTCGCCCGCCTGGAACGGCGCGCGCATGCGCTGGTGCTCGCTGGCCGGCACCTGGCCCAGGAAGACGAGCCGTTCGGTGCCACGGCTGACGCCGCTGTGCAGCGTGCGCACCCGCACCTCGCCGTCGGCCGGTGGCGGCAAGGGCTCAACGCGCAATTCGGCCCGGCCGGGCGCAACGACCCAGCAGGCATGAGCCCATTCAGCAAACGAGGAAGGGGTGGAAGGCAAGAAGGTGCGGAAGTTAAAGTGCCGCGATGCATCAGCGCAGCGTGACCCAGCGAAGGATCTTACGGTGAGCACCTCGCCCTTCGCCGCGAGCGACGCATTGGCCTCGGGATGGCAATCGGCCCTGACCCGCGATGCCACGCGCGACCTGTTCGTCGCCGCCGCGTTCGTCGTGCTGTGCGGCTGGGGCATCGGCTCGCTGGCGGGCTTTGGCTGGGGCTATGCAGTGAAGGCGGCGCTGGCCTACGCCGGTGGTGCGTTCTTCGTCTGGCGTGGCTTGGCTGCGGCGCACGCTCGTTCCCATCCGCATCGGCGCTTCGGCCCGGCCAACCGCGTCACGCTGTTGCGGCTGGCCTTGGCCGCGCTGCTCGCCGGGGTGATCGGCGAGCAGCAGGCCGTCACCCTTTCCGTCGCCTGGGGCTTGGTGGTGCTGGCCACCACCACCGCGCTGCTCGACGCCGCCGACGGCCCCTTGGCCCGCCGCAGCGGCCTGGCCAGCGACTTCGGTGCGCGCTTCGACATGGAGACCGACGCCTGGCTGACGCTGGTGCTGTGCGGCCTGATCGTGCATGTGGACAAGGCCGGCGCCTGGGTGCTGGCGGCGGGCCTGATGCGCTATGCCTTCATCGCCGCCGCGCGCCCCTGGCCGTGGCTGGCGGGCAGCCTGCCGCCCAGTTGGCGGCGCAAGGCGGTGTGCGTCGCGCAGATCACCACACTGATCGTCTGCCTGGGGCCGGTCATTCCGCGCCCGTTGTCGTCCGCGCTCGCCGCCGCCAGCGTCGTGCTGCTGGCCTGGTCTTTCGCCATCGACGTGCGTGCCTTGGCACGTGCCCGACATTCCCCATCACAGGAGGCTTCCGCATGAACACCGCATCTACTTTCCTTGGCCTGGCTCGGACCGGCGTGGCGTTGTGGCTGGCCGCCGCAGGCACCACGCACGCGCAGGGCGCGCGCTACGAGATCGACCCCGACCACCTGTCGATCGGCTTCCTGGTCGAGCACATCGGCTACGCCAAGGTGCAGGGCATGTTCCGCACCGCGAAGGGCAGCTACAGCTTCGACGAGAAGACCGGCGCGCTGTCCGATGTGCGCGTCGAGGTCGAGACGGCCAGCGTCTTCAGCAACCACGTCAAGCGCGACGAGCACCTGAAGGGGCCGGTGTTCCTGAACAGCCCCGAGCACCCGCGCATGGTCTTCATCGCCAATGGCGCCAAGCGCACCGGCGAGCGCACCTTCGAGATCACTGGCCAGCTGCAGCTGCTCGGCAAGTCGCAGCCGCTCGTGCTGCAGGCCACCTGGAACAAGAGCGCCGACTCGCCCCTGGGCACCAGCCTGCTCGGCGGCAAGCGCTACGTGATGGGCGTGTCGGCACGCGGCACGTTCAAGCGCAGCGCCTACGGCATGACGTATGCCGTGGCCAACGGCTGGGTGGGCGACGACGTCGCGGTGCTCATCGAGTTTGAAGCCGCGCGACAGTGAGCGGGTTGCCGGCCTCAACAACCTCAACTCGACGAGTTCATGAAGGTAATTTCCGCCGTGAGATCGGGAGCACTTGCTGTTGTACGTGTGATCCATGAGGGATGGGTGGCACGCATGGGTCTTCTCACCGCAAAGACGCCAAGAGGAAACCAAGGCCGCAAAGTATTCAAACCGGCGAACCTGCATTCCAACTTGGCGTTCTTTGTATTGACCTTGGCTCTTGGCGGTAAGAACACCGTCGCCCCCAACCAACCAGTTGCCGAAGCCACTGGGCCTGCGAGGCAGCGGCTTCTTCCATGTCGTCGACGACATGGATCGTGTTCCAACGGAGCTACTGGGACAAGCCGGCGTTCCTTCGATCCCAGTGCCCTGCCATCGCTCAGGCAGGAAACTGTGTCTGGAAGGCGCGCTTGAGTGATCCGCGAACGCCATGGCGTCACATGGCGCATCGGCCAAGACATTCCATAGAACGCCAGGGCCGCCTGAGCCTGGAGAGAAACCGCTAGGAGCCTGTCGGGCTGGGGGAGCGTCGGCTGCAATTTGGCCGCAGCGGTCCATTTTTCACCGGCTTCTTGTCCCATAGCTACGGCTATGGGCCTGCGA
>JAYSYW010000332.1:0-6853 GCA_043727255.1 Rhizobacter sp.
GCTCGCAGCAGGTCACGGCTGTAGGCGTAGAAAGGCGTCTGGCCGACACGGGCGGCCAGCGTGCTGAGCGCGTGGCCGCTGATCAGCAGCTCACCGCGCTCGACGGTGAACTGATCCATCGGCGCGTGAAGGGGCTTGGCGGGCTTGCTGGGCGTGCTGCTCATGGTCGGGCGTCCATCAGGCCGTGGCCCGTTCGTGCCAGGCTGCGGACAACAGCTTGCGGTCGATCTTGCCGTTCGGGTTGCGCGGCAGCGGGCCGGCCATCGCTTCAACGCCAGCCGGCACCATGTAGGCCGGCATGCGCTGTTTGCAGGCGGCCAGCAGTGCAGGCACATCCAGTGCGGCGCTGCCGTCGGGTGCGGTGGCGATCACCTGGATGACCTGGCCGAGCGTTGCATGTTCGGTGCCGAAGGCCACACATTCACCCACCCGCTGGGTCGCATACAAAACCTCTTCGACCTCGGTAGGACTGACGCGGTAGCCCGAGGTCTTCATCATCTCGTCGCGCCGGCCGATGAAATACAGAAAGCCATCGGCGTCGCGCCGCACGGTGTCCCCGGAATACACCGCATATTCCGGCAGCTGCAGGCCCGCCTCGCGGCCGCCCACACCGGGGGGCAGCAACTTGTAGCGTTCGGCCGTTTTTTCGGCGTCGCCCCAGTAGCCCCAGGCCGACGAGCGCACCGCGGTGCACCAGTTCGCCCGCTTCGTCGGCAGCGCACTCGGTGCCATCGTCACGCAGCACCAAGATCTCTGCATTCGGAATGGCCTTGCCGATGCTGTCGGGCCGCCGGTCCACTTCAGCGGGGGGCAGATAGGTTGACCGGAAAGCTTCGGTCAGGCCGTACATCAAGAAGGGCTGGGCCTTGGGCACTTTGCGGCGCAACTGGTCCAGCGCTTCGCGCGGCATGCGGCCACCGGTGTTGGCAAAGTAGCGCAGGTTGGCGCCGATGGCTTCAGGCCACTCAAGCTGAATCAATTGCAGGTACAGCGGCGGCACGGCGGTGAGCCCCGTGACCTTCTCGCGCTCCATGGCCTTGAGCACATCGCGCGGCATCAGGTAGTTCAGCAGCACGACGCGGGCACCGGTGTGAAAGGCCGTCGTGAGCTGGCTGAAGCCGGCGTCAAAGGACAGTGGCAGCGCCGCCAGCAGCGTGTCGCGAGCGGTGTTTTCGAGGTACGAGGCCACGCTCTTCGCGCCCGCCACCATGTTGCGGTGGGACAGCACCACACCCTTCGGCCGACCGGTGCTGCCCGAGGTGTAGAGGATGCTGACCACGTCGGTGTCGATGACCCGGTGGCCCTGCTGCGCGGCAGCAGCCAGCAGCTCACTCCAGCCCGAAGCGGGAACAGCCAGACCCGAAGGCGGCTCGTTGCCAATCACCACCACCTGCCGCACCGATGGGCACGACGCGAGTTCTGGCGCCAGCAGCGGCAAACGCTCTGCCGACGTCACCAGCACGCGCACGCTGCAATCGCGCAGGATGAAGCCAACCTGTTCGGGTTTCAGCAGGGGGTTGACCGGCACAAAAACGCCGCCGGCGGCGGCGGCGCCGAAAGTTGCAATGACGGTTTCGATGCGTTTTTCGAGATAGATGCCCACCCGCTCGCCGCGTTTCAGCCCAAGGCCGAGCAAACCCGATGCACAGCCCTTCACAGCGCTTTGCAACTCGGCGTAGCTGCAACTCTTGCTGCCGTGGCTGAGGGCCGTGGCGGCGCCAGACCGCTCGGCCGCAACCGTGATCAGTTCATGCAACAGCGTCGATTCGGTCACGGGCAGGCTCGGGGATGAGGGGCACGAAGGCACCCAAAACTGTAATGCACCGCAACTGGGCCGCTCTGTGACTTCCTTGATGGTGTCTTCACACTTGCGGCCGGCCGCCACGCGGCCCACCCCCGCCCACCCCCGCAGCTGAACGGCGCAGTTTTGACATCTTTCACGCCCTCGTCACGGAGCGCCCATACCCTTTGATCCGAGTTACCCGGGGCTCCCGCCCCAGGCAAAGGCCCATGCCGAGCAGCCCCATGACCGATCAGCCCACACCGACCCCGCTGCCAGCGGCCAATGCAGCCCCTGTGCCGGCAAGAAAGAACGTCATCGTGCTGACCCACGGCTGGACCGGCAGCTCCATCTTCTCGGCGCTGTTCGGCGAGGCCGGTTACTGGCTGGGTGGCGAGACCATGGCCAAGCCCGACTACGACACGTTCGAGAACGCCGGCCTCGTGGCCTTGAACAACCGGCTCTTGCACGAGCTGGCGCCCACGCTCAACCACGAACACCAGTTCACCGACCAGGACGTGCAGCAGATCGCCACCCGGGCTGGCGGATTGGCGCTGCAGCCCTACCGCCACTTCATGGCCGACTGCAACCAGCATCAGCCCTGGCTGTGGAAAGACCCACGCCTGACCTGGACCATCCGCGCCTGGGCGAGCGTGCTTGACCTGGAGCAGACCACCTTCCTCGTGCTCACGCGCAACCCCACACAAGCCTGGATCTCGGCCAACCTGCGCCGCCATGTGCAAAGCTTTGGCTTCACGCGCAGCTACAACGGCGGCATCACGCGGTCGAACCTGCGCTTTCTTCAAGAGCGTGGTCTGCCGCATCTGCAACTGAGCTTCGAGGATCTTCTGCTGGCGCCCGAAGACACGCTGGCCAAGCTCAACGGATTTTTCAATCTGGGCTTGTCGCTGGCGCAGCTTCATGCCGTCTGCCGCTTGCCCTTGCGCCGCAAGAGTCGGAACTGGAAAGACTTCATGGTCGCGTCGCTGATCTACGCGAAGAATTTCGGCGAACGCGATGGCCGCGGCCGCCTCGCCACAACGGGCCTCAAGGCCGCCACCAAGTAGTTCGGCCGGCAAACCCACTGCCTGGCGCGATGACCACCCTGACCCACCTGCAAAGGCTTGAAGCCGAGAGCATCCACATCCTGCGCGAAGTGGTGGCCGAGGCCGAACGCCCGGTGATGCTGTACTCGATTGGCAAGGACAGCGCCTGCATGCTGCACCTGGCGCGCAAGGCCTTCTACCCGGCGCGCATTCCCTTCCCGCTGCTGCACGTGGACACGACCTGGAAGTTCCGCGACATGTACGCATTGCGCAACCGCGTGGCCAAGGAGATGCAGGTTGAACTGCTGGTGCACCACAACCCGCAAGCCCTGGCGCTGGGCATCAACCCCTTCGAGCACGGCTCGCAGGTCCACACCGACTTCTGGAAGACGCAGGGGTTGAAACAGGCGCTCAGCAAACACGGCTTCGACGTCGCCTTTGGCGGTGCCCGGCGCGACGAAGAAAAGTCGCGCGCCAAGGAACGCATCTTTTCCTTTCGCAGCGCCAGCCACCACTGGGACCCAAAGAACCAGCGGCCTGAGCTCTGGCGCATCTACAACACGCGCAAGGCCAAGGGCGAAAGCATCCGCGTGTTCCCGATCTCCAACTGGACCGAGCTCGACATCTGGCAGTACATCCACCTGGAACACATCCCGATCGTGCCGCTGTACTTTGCGGCCCGGAGGCCGGTGGTGCAGCGCGAAGGCATGCTCTTGATGGTGGACGACGACCGCATGCCGCTGCGGGCGGGCGAAGTGCCACAGCAGAGGATGGTGCGCTTCCGCACGCTGGGCTGCTACCCGCTGACTGGTGCGGTGCTGTCCGAAGCGACAACACTGCCGCAGATCATTCAAGAGATGCTGCTGGCCACCACCTCGGAACGGCAGGGCCGCATGATCGACCACGACGGCACGGCGTCGATGGAAAAGAAGAAGCAAGAGGGCTATTTTTAATGGCCCACCTCTGATGGCCCACCTCTGATGGCCCACGCCTCCGCCCTCATCGCCACCGACATCGACAGTTATCTGTTGCAGCATCAGTCGAAGAACCTGCTGCGCTTCATCACGTGCGGCAGTGTGGACGACGGCAAGAGCACCCTCATCGGCCGCCTGCTGCATGAATCGAAGCTGCTGTTTGAAGACCAGCTGGCGACGCTGGAAGCTGACTCCCGAAAAGTGGGCACGCGCGGCGGCGAGATCGACTATGCGCTGCTGCTCGACGGCCTGGCCGCTGAACGCGAGCAGGGCATCACCATCGACGTGGCCTACCGCTACTTCTCCACCGACCGGCGCAAGTTCATCGTCGCCGACACGCCGGGGCACGAGCAGTACACGCGCAACATGATCACCGGCGCCTCAACGGCCGACCTGGCGGTCGTGCTCGTGGACGCACGCAAGGGCCTGCTGGTGCAGACCCGAAGGCACAGTGTGTTGCTGTCGCTGATCGGCGTGCGGCATGTCGTGCTGGCCATCAACAAGATGGACCTGGTGGACTATTAGCAAGATGTGTTCAACCGCATCGATGCCGAGTACCGCGAATTCGCGGCCCGCATCGGCCTGCACGACATCACCGCGATGCCGATCTCCGGCGTGTGCGGCGACAACGTGGTCAGCCGAAGCGTCAACACACCCTGGTACAGCGGGCCGCCGCTCATGCAGCACCTGGAAACAGTGCCCGTTGACGAAGAGCGTCTGCAGAAACAGCCCTTCCGGTTGCCGGTGCAATGGGTGAATCGGCCCGACCTCGACTTCCGCGGTTTTGCCGGCACCGTCGCCAGTGGCCGCGTGCGCCAAGGCCAGCGCATCCGCGTGCTGCCTTCGGGCCGCGAAAGCACGGTGGCGCGCATCGTCAGCGCAGACGGCGACTTGCAGCAGGCCGTGGCCCAGCAGTCGATCACACTGACCCTGGCAGACGAAACCGATGTCTCACGCGGCGACCTGATCTGCGCCTGCGACGAGCCTGCCGAGGTGTCGAGCCAGTTCGAGGCCACGGTGGCCTGGATGAGTGACCAGCCGCTGCTGCGTGGCCGCAGCTACCTGCTGAAGATAGGCGGCAAGACCGTTACCGCCACCGTGCTGCCGCTCAAGTACAAGATCAACGTCAACACGCTGGAGCATGTGGCGGCAGAAACTTTGGCGCTGAACGAGATCGGCGTGGCTGAACTGGAGCTCGACCGCCCCATCGCCTTCGACGCCTACGAGCACAACCGCGACACCGGTGGCTTCATCCTCATCGACCGCCTCAGCAACAACACCGTGGGCGCCGGCATGCTGCGGTTTGCGCTGCGCCGCGCCGCCAACATCCACTGGCAGGCGCTTGAAGTCCACAAGGCGGCGCGCCGCGCACTCAACGGCCACGGCAGTGCCGTGGTCTGGCTCACGGGGCTGTCTGGCGCCGGCAAGTCCACGATTGCCAACCTGCTGGAAAAGCGCCTGCATGCGGCCGGCAAGCGCACCTACCTGCTGGATGGCGACAACATCCGCCATGGCCTGAACAAGGACCTGGGCTTTGCGCCGGCCGACCGGGTGGAGAACATCCGCCGAATCGCTGAAATCGCGCGGCTGATGGTGGACGCGGGCACCATCGTCATCACCGCCTTCATCTCACCCTTTCGGGCCGAACGCCAGATGGCACGCGACCTGATGGCTGCCGGCGAATTCATCGAAGTCTTTGTGGACACGCCGCTCGCGCTTGCCGAAGCGCGTGACCCGAAGGGCCTGTATGCGAAGGCGCGGCGCGGCGACCTGCGCAACTTCACCGGCATCGACTCGCCCTACGAAGTGCCCCTGGCGCCCGAGATCCACATCGACACCGCAGCAGTTGCTGCAGACGAGGCCGTGGCCCGGATCCACCAGCATCTGCTGGCGATGGGGCTGCTTGATGTGCCGCTGTCTGCGCCGCTGTCTGCGCCCGACTGATCCTTGCCATGTTCGACGTGCTGGCGGGCTTTCTGGTGGGCCTGGTCGTGGGCCTGACCGGCGTGGGCGGCGGGGCGCTGATGACGCCCATTCTGGTGCTGCTGTTTGGCATGGCGCCGGCCACGGCCGTGGGCACCGACCTGTGGGCTTGCTGCTGCTGGGGTCGATACCGGGCGTCGTTGGCGTCAAGCTGGTGATGTGAATCCCGGCACGGGCCTTGACCAGAGTGGCCGACTAGAATTTCTGGCTGCGGCGCACTGCCCCTGTTGGAGAAGATGTTTGGACGTCCGGACTGAATTGCTGAAGCTGATCGACTCCACGCTGAACCTCGGCGGTCGCGGGCTGGCCTTTGAAGACTCAACGCCGCTGATGGGTGCCGTGCCAGAACTTGACTCGATGGGCGTGGTGTCGCTGCTCACGGCATTTGAAGAGCGGCTCGGCTTTGCGGTGGAGGACGATGAGATCGACGGTTCGATCTTCGAGACCTTTGGCACGCTGCTCACGTTCGTGACGGGCAAGGTCGAGCACTGAGACACTGGCAGGCCAGCGCCTCAGACATCCGTCAGCGTGCGCTGCTGGTCCAGGTCTTGCAGCAGGCGGTCCATGCGGTCGCGCACACCGGGGCCGTAGTTGCGTTTGAGGTGCCTGAACACCAGCGCATACACCGTTGTCAACGTGCTGTAGTCGCTGAAGTCGAGCTGCATCGCCTGGCAGGCGCCGCGCACGAACTGCTGCGTCGGGCTTGTGGGGCGCTCACGCCCGGCGTAGAGCTTTGCAGCGTCACCGGCCAGCGACAGCTCCAGCGTGAACAGGTCGAGCCCCGGCAGGCACGAAGCACCGAAGTCTTCCCAGTCAAAGACCACAGCCGCGCCGTTGCGCACCTGGCCGATGTTGTTCAACACCAGGTCGCCATGCTGCGGCATGTCGGGCAGCTCTGTCGCGCGTTGCACCGCGTCGCTGCGCAGCCAGCGCCGGGCCAGTGGCGCCAGGGCATGGGATTCGAAGTACGCGCCCAGGTTCTGCACAAGTTCGGCGTTAGGGGTCGGAGTCAGCGCGGGCGCCAGGCACGTGGCCGGTATGGCCGGCATGGCCGCAAAGTACGCGTGCAG
>JAYSYW010000333.1:0-16725 GCA_043727255.1 Rhizobacter sp.
GCAATCACGGCCGACATCAGCGGTACCTCACCTTGGGGTCGAGCAGGCCGTAGCTCAAGTCGACCAGCAGGTTGATGAGCATCACGGCCACGCCCACCACCAGAAAGACGCCAGTGATGACGGGGTAGTCGCGCTGGTTCACCGCGTCGAGCAGCAACAGGCCCATGCCGGGGATCACGAAGATCTGTTCGATGATCACCGCCCCGCCAATCAACAAGGGCGCCTGCAGCCCGATCAGCGTGACGACCGGAATGAGCGCGTTGCGCAGCGCATGCCGCACCACCACCAGCGGCTCGCTCAGGCCCTTGGCCCAGGCGGTGCGGATGTAGTCCTGGCGCAGCACCTCAAGCATCATGGTTCGCATGAGCCGCATGGTGATGGCCGACAGGCCGGCGCCGAGGATGATGCCCGGCACGAGCATCTGGCGCAGGTTGCGCCAGGGCTCAACGGTGAAGGCCACGTGGTCAACCGACGGCGACCAGCCCCACCAGATCGACGGAAACACCACCACCATGGTGGCGAGCCAGAAGCTGGGCACTGCCAGCAACAGGATCGAGAACGAACGTGTGAGGTAGTCGCCCGCGGTGTCTTGTCGCATGGCCGAGTACATGCCAATGGGCACGGCGATCATCAAGCCGACCACCAGCGCGATCAGCCCCAGCTCGAAGGTGACCGGCAGCCTTGCCCACAGGCTTTCGGTGACCGGCACGCCTTGCCACAGCGAGTTGCCGAGGTCACCGCGCAGCACGATGTTGCCGACCCAGCGCAGGTACTGTTCCCACATCGGCTTGTCGAGGCCGAGCGCGGCGATCACCTGGTCGCGGCTCATCTTGTCGGCCGACACATCGTTCTGGCTGAGCATCAAGTCGATCACGTCGCCCGGGATCAGGCGCACAGTGAAGAAGACGATCAGGCTGGCGAAGAACAGCGTGGGCAGCAGTGCCAGCAGGCGCCGCAGCAGGTAGGCGCGCATCAGGCGATGGCTTCGCGGCGCGGCGAAGCTGGCGCGAAGCCGCTGCGGTTCAGGGCATGTGCGGAGCCTTGCGGGTGCAGGGGTGGCATGCGGGTCCTCTTCGCTTGCGGCGGGCTGCCACAACACTCGAGGCATGATGTACCCAACTTGCGAAAAGTCTTCCGAGTGGAAACACTGATTCGAGTTCTGCTGAGGGAAACCGTGCTTTCCGCGCCATACCCAAGCTTCTAACCTGCCTCAGGCGTGTGGCGTCAGCAGGCGGTGCGGCCAGGCGCTCAGCAGGCCGTGAAGCCCGGCCACCAGTGCCAGAGGCTGGTCCACCATCACGTGGTGGCGGGCGGCCGGGATCTCAATGAAGGGCATGTGGGCGCTGACGCGGTTGCGGGTGAGTTGAAGCAGCTCGTCTTGAATCAGCGACGAATCGCCGCCCCACATCACCGCCACCTTGCATTGGCTGGCGGCCACGTCGGCCCAGGGGTTGGCGATGCGCAGGTGGCGCCACAAGGCGGGGTCGAAGCGCCAGGTCCAGCCGTCGCCGGTGCCGTCTTCAAGCGGCGCTTGCTTCAAGGATGTGCGGGCGATGTGGTCGGCGATGTAGGTGTTGTCGCAAGGCTGCGGCGGCGCGAACCGAAAGCGGGCCAGCGCGGCGGCCAGCGTGGGGTACACGCGGTGCGGGCGTGGGGAGAGCGCTTCGCGCTGCTCACTGTCGGAATGGGGTTTGTCTTTGTCGCGCTTGTGCAGCGGCATGTCCACCGTGACGATGCCGCCCAGCTTGCTGCCGTGTTGCGCCGCATAGCGCGCCGCCACGAAGCCGCCGAACGAATGGGCGATGAACACCGGCTTGCGCTCGTTGTCGAACAGGCCGGCGGCTTGGGCGATGGCGTCGGCCTCTTCCGCGTAGCCGTCGAGCGAATAGGTTTCGCGCCAGTCTGAAGCGCCCATGCCCGACCACGAAAACGCGGCCACGCGGTAGTGATCGGCGAAGTGCGGCGCGATGAAGCTCCACCAGTCGGCGTGTGCCTTGTTGCCATGCAGGAACAGCAGGCCGGGCTTGCCGCGCTCACCCCAGGTGAGGGTTTCGATGCGTGCGCCGTTCACGTCATGCCAACTGCGTTCGGGGCTGCGCGCCAGCGCCGCGCTGAACCATTCGGGGGCGAGCGGGGTTTGGCCTTCGAGGCTGGCGAGTGGGGCTGGAATTAAGGATTCGGTCACGGGGATGGGCGAGGAAATGGAATGGAAGGTATGCAGGAGAAGCAGCTTGCAGCCAAGGCAATGTGATCATGCGCATTGCTTTAGAAAAATCAGTTTGCCACGATTCCAATGCGTCTGCTAAGGTTCGTGTCCGCTTGGTAGCAGGCCACAACCCCCTCGGAGACCGCATGAACTTCACGATGTCGGAACGGCAGACCCATTGGCGCGACCGCGTGATTGCCTTCATGAACGAGTACGTCTACCCGGCCGTCCCGACCTACATCGCGCAGATGAAAGCCTTCGGCGACAACCGCTGGCAAGTGGTGCCGGTGGTCGAGGAACTGAAAGCCAAGGCCAAGGCGGCAGGCTTGTGGAACCTGTTCCTGCCCGTCGATTCGTTGCCTGAAGACAGCCCGTACCGGGGCGCGGGGCTCACCAACCTTGAGTACGCGCTGTGCGCCGAAGAGATGGGCAAGGTCGGCTTCGCGTCTGAAGTGTTCAATTGCTCGGCGCCCGACACCGGCAACATGGAAGTGCTGGCCCGCTACGGCAATGCCGAGCACAAGGCAAAGTGGCTGGTGCCCTTGCTGGAAGGCAACATGCGTTCGGCCTTCTTGATGACGGAGCCAGATGTGGCGTCGTCTGACGCCACCAACATCGAAACCTCGATCCGCCGCGATGGCGACCACTACGTGATCAACGGCCGCAAGTGGTGGTCGTCGGGCGTGGGCGACCCACGCTGCAAGCTCGCCATCGTGATGGGCAAAAGCAACCCTGATGCGCCTTCGCATGCGCAGCAGTCGCAAGTGCTCGTGCCGCTTGACGCGCCGGGCCTGGAGGTGGTGCGCATGCTGCCGGTGTTTGGCTACGACGACGCGCCGCACGGCCACGCCGAAGTGGTGTTCCGCGACGTGCGGGTGCCGGTTGAAAACCTGTTGCTCGGCGAAGGCCGGGGCTTCGAGATCGCGCAAGGCCGCTTGGGTCCGGGGCGCATCCACCATTGCATGCGCTCGATCGGCAGCGCCGAGGTGGCGCTTGAGAAGATGGTCAAGCGATTGCAGTCACGGGTGGCCTTCGGCAAGAAGCTGTCCGAGCAGTCGCTGTGGGAAGAGCGTGTGGCCGAAGCGCGCATCGACATCGAGATGACGCGGTTGATGTGCCTGAAGGCCGCCGACATGATGGACAAGGTGGGCAACAAGGTGGCTCGCCTTGAGATCGCGATGATCAAAGTGGCGGCGCCACGCATGGCGCTCAAGATCATCGACCACGCGATTCAAGCGCACGGCGCGGCGGGTGTGTCGGCCGAATTTGGCCTGGCCCGCCAGTACGCCAGCATGCGCACGATGCGCCTGGCCGATGGGCCGGACGAGGTGCACAACCGCACCATCGCGCGCCTGGAGTACGGCCGCTACCGCTGAAACCGCTGAATGACGCTTGGCCCACGGGCCACTCTGCAAAAGAAGCGCTCCATGTCCGACATTGAAACGTTCCGTCAAGAAACCCGCGCGTGGCTGGCGCAAAACTGCCCGCCTGAAATGCGCCAGCCGCTGCGCAGCGAAGACGATGTGTGCTGGGGCGGTCGCCAATGGATGTTCGCATCTGACGCGCAAAAGCTGTGGCTGCAATGCATGGCCGAACGCGGCTGGACGGTGCCCACCTGGCCGCGTGAATACGGCGGCGGTGGCCTTTCGGCGGCCGAGGCCAAGGTGCTGCAACAAGAAATGCGCGCCTTGGGTTGCCGCGCCCCGCTGCAAAGCTTTGGCATCTGGATGCTCGGCCCGGCGCTGCTGAAGTTCGGCAACGAGTCGCAGAAGTGCGAGCACCTGCCCAAGATCGCCCGGGGCGAGATCCGTTGGTGCCAGGGCTATTCAGAGCCCAACGCCGGCTCCGACCTGGCCTCGCTGCAGACACGCGCCGAAGACCGGGGCGACCACTTCGTCGTCAATGGCCAGAAGATCTGGACGTCATACGCAGACCGTTCGGACTGGATCTTCTGCCTGGTGCGCACCGACGCGTCGGCCGCCAAACACGCCGGCATCAGCTTCGTGCTGTTCGACATGAAAAGCCCCGGCGTCAGCACCAAGCCCATCGCTCTGATCTCGGGCAAGTCACCGTTCTGCGAAACCTTCTTCGACAACGTGCGTGTCGAGAAGGCCGACCTGGTGGGCCCCTTGAATGGCGGCTGGACGGTCGCCAAGTACCTGCTGACCCACGAGCGCGAAATGATCGGTGCCATGGGCGATCGCGCCGTCGCACGCCCGCTCGGTCAACTGGCGGCGGCGTGGGTGGGTGTTGATGAGCAGGGGCGGCTGGACGACCCGGTGCTGCGCGCGCAGATCGCGCAGTTCGAAGTCGATGAAGCGGCGTTTCGCGCGGCACTTGAACGGGCTGGAGATTTGGCCAAAGCAGGCCAAGGAAACCCCGCGTTTTCATCGGTGCTGAAGTACTGCGGCGCCGAACTCAACAAGCGCCGCCACGAACTGATGATGCAAGCCGGTGGCAGTGATGCGCTCGAATGGGAAAGCGATCGCTCGAAGAAGGGCGCCCTCGCTCGCGGCTGGCTTCGCACCAAGGGCAATTCGATCGAAGGCGGCACGAGCGAAGTGCAGCTCAACGTAATCGCAAAACGCATCCTCGGCCTTCCCGAGGCGTGAGCGCAGTTCACCTCAACAGACCCATTTCATGGCCCTCGTCCTGACCGAAGAGCAAAGCATGCTGCGCGACAGCGCTCGCAGCTTTCTGTCTGAAAACGCCCCTGTCTCGCAACTGCGTGCGCTGCGCGACACACGCGATGAACTCGGCTTCTCGCGCACGCTGTGGCAGCGTTTCGCCGAGATGGGCTTCACCGGCATGCTGGTCCCTGATGCGCTGGGCGGCCTGGGCCTTGGCCATGCGGAAGCCGGCGTGGTGATGGAGGAAATCGGCCGCCATCTGACGGCTTCGCCATTGTTGGCATCGGGCATCGTGGCGGTGAGCGCGCTGCGCCTCGGCAGCGAAGCGCAGCAGCGGGCACACCTGCCGGCGCTGGCCACGGGTGAACGCATCGCCACGTTGGCGGTCGATGAAGCCAGCAAGCACCGGCCGCTGCGGACCGCGCTGAGCGCCGTGCCGCAGGGTGACGGCTACCTGCTTCAAGGCGGCAAGCGTTTCGTGCTCGATGGCCACGCGGCCGACCTGTTGATCGTTGCCGCGCGCACGTCGGGCGATGCGGGGCAGGCCGACGGCATCACGCTGTTTCTGGTGGACCGGCGCAGCGCAGGTGTTGAAGTCGAACGGGTGGCGATGGTCGATGCCCACAACGCCGCGCGCATCGAGTTCAAGCAAGTGGCAGTGCCCGCCAGCGCCGTGCTGGGCACGGTGGGCCAGGGCCTGCCGCTGTTGCAGACCGCATTGAACGCAGGGCGGGTGGCGGCAGCGGCCGAATTGCTGGGGCTGGCCGACGAGGTGTTCAACCGCACCGTGGCTTATCTGAAAGAACGCCACCAGTTCGGCCGCGTGATCGGCGAATTCCAGGCGCTGCAGCACCGCGCCGCCATGCTGTATTGCGACATTGAGTTGACTCGTGCCGCCATCATGAAAGCGCAGCAGGCGCTCGACGAAGGGGCCGACAATGCGGGCGCGCTCGTGTCCATCGCCAAGGCCCGCGCCGGAACCACCGCCACGTTGGCGGTGCAAGAAGGCGTGCAGTTTCACGGTGGCATGGGCATGACCGACGAATTCGAGATTGGCTTTTTCATGAAGCGCGCCCGAGTGCTGCAAGAATGCTTCGGTGACGCGACTTTCCACGCAAACCAACTGGCGCAACTGAAGTCGTACTGACATGCAGCCCCTACCTCTTGATCTCAGCACCATGGCAGAAGCTCCGACCCCATCCTGGCCAGTGATGTCTATTGCGCAGGTTCATGCCCTGCTCACGAAACCCGGTTCCCCATTCGAGATGTCAGAGTGCGACATCCGGGGCGTGCACCAACGAATCTGGAAGCACGCACCACGCACGATGCGCGAAGCCTTCGTGGCCGGTCGCGCCCACGGCAAAGCCACCTTCCTGGTCCATGAAGACGACCGCGCCACGTTCGAGAGCTTCGCCCGCGCGGCGGTGGTGCTGGCGCATCAGTTCATCGCCGAAGGCGTCGTCAAGGGTGACCGCGTGGTTGTGGCCATGCGCAACCTGCCCGAGTGGCCAGTGGCTTACTTTGCCGCGCTGCTGGTCGGCGCGATCGCCACGCCGCTCAATGCCTGGGGCACCGGCGGCGAACTCGAATACGGATTGGTCGATTCCGGCGCCAAGGTGGCGGTGATGGACGGCGAACGTTGGGCTCGGCTGGAACCTCACCTCGACGCCTGCCGCGCACTGCGCCGCGTGTTCACCACCCGCACGCCGGTCGAACCCGGCACGCACCCGATCGTGCGTTCGCTGCAAGACCTGATCGGGCCCGTGAACGGCTGGAGCGAACTGCCGGTGCTGCCGTTGCCCGACGTGCCCCTCGAGCCCGAAGACGACGCGACGCTGTTTTACACGTCCGGCACCACGGGCCAGCAAAAGGGCGCGCTCGGCACGCATCGGTCGTCCACCACCGTGCTGATGGCCAGCAACTTCGGCACCCTGCGCAGCTTCATGCGCCGGGGCGAAACCCCGCCCAAACCCGAAGACCGCAAAAACCAGCGCGCGTCGCTGGTTGGCATTCCGTTCTTCCACACCACCGGCTGCCAGGCACTGCTGTGCGTGGCCATGTTCAATGGCACCAAGCTCGTGACCATGCACCGCTGGGACGTGGATCAGGCGATGGCGCTGATCGAGCGCGAGCGTTGCACCCAGGCCGGCGGCGTGCCCACGCTTGCGTGGCAGATCGTCGAGAGCCCGAACCGTGGCAAGTACGACCTGTCCAGCCTGGAAGCCATTTCCTATGGCGGGGCCCCGGCCTCGGCCGAGTTGGTGCGGCGCATCAAAGATGCATTCCCCGCCGCCGCCCCCGGCACGGGTTGGGGCATGACGGAAACGTCGGCCACCTTCATCAGCCACGGTGCCGAAGACTACGAACACCGCCCCGACAGCGCCGGCACGCCGCTCCCGATCTGTGAAGTCAAGGTCATGGACGACGACGGCCGCGAGCTGCCCGTGGGGCAAGTCGGCGAGCTGTGGGCCAAGGGCCCCAGCATCGTCAAGGGCTACTGGAACAAGCCCGAACAAACCGCCAGCACCTTCGTTGACGGCTGGGTCAAGACGGGCGACATGGCCCGGGTGGATGAAGACAACTTCGTCTACATCGTCGATCGCAAGAAAGACATGCTGATTCGCGGCGGCGAGAACATCTACTGCAGCGAGGTCGAAAGTGTTCTGTATGAACACCCGGCCATCACCGATGCCGGTGTGGTGGGCCTGCCGCACCGCACCCTGGGTGAAGAGCCGGCGGCCGTGGTCGCGCTCAAAGAAGGAAAGCACGCCACGGAAGAAGAATTGCGTGCCTTCGTGCGCGAGCGGCTGGCCGCGTTCAAGGTGCCAATTCGCATCTTGATCTTGACTGACATGCTGCCCCGCAACGCCGCTGGCAAGGTCCTCAAGCCCGAGCTGAAGCGCCTGCTGCTGGCTGGCTGAGGCCCCCACGTCGCGTTGCTCCTGCCCCCGAGGGGGCGCTACCCAGGTGGCCCGGCGAAGCCGGCTCCACGGGTGTGGCTTGAGGGGCACTTCGCTTCACTTGTGCGAGACCCCGCTGGGGCTTCTCTCACCGGGCGGCGGGGCGACGTATCCTCCCGCCCCATGTACGCCAAATACTTCGGTCTGAAACGCGAGCCCTTCTCGCTCGCGCCCGACCCCCGCTACCTGTTCATGAGCGAGCGCCACCGCGAGGCGCTCGCTCATTTGCTTTATGGCGTTGATGGCGCCGGCGGCTTCGTGCTGCTCACCGGTGAAATTGGCGCGGGTAAGACCACGGTGTGCCGGTGCTTCCTTGAGCAAACGCCCAAGCGCTGCAACGTTGCCTACATCTTCAACCCCAAGCTCACCGTCATCGAGCTGCTGCGTTCGGTGTGCGACGAGTTCCGCATTCCCTATGAACACCACGGCCCCAACGCGACCGTCAAAGACTACGTCGATCCGCTGAACGAGTTTTTGCTCAAGACCCACGCGGTCGGGCAAAACAACGTGCTCATCATCGACGAGGCGCAAAACCTGTCGGCCGACGTGCTTGAGCAGTTGCGCCTGCTGACCAATTTGGAGACCACCGAGCGCAAGCTGCTGCAGATCATCCTGATCGGCCAACCCGAGTTGCGCGACATGCTGGCGCGGCCCGAACTGGAGCAGCTGGCCCAGCGCGTCGTGGCGCGCTTCCACCTCGAAGCGCTGACACAGGCCGAGACCAGCCGCTACATCCGCCACCGGCTGGCAGTGGCCGGCCTGTCGCGGCCCCTGCCGTTCGATCGCAAGGCCCGCCACCGGGTGTACCAACTGTCGCGCGGCATTCCCCGGCGCATCAACCTCCTGTGCGACCGCGCCATGCTCGGCGCCTATGCCGGCGGCAAGTCGAAGGTGGACCGGCCCACGGTGGATAAAGCCGCCGGCGAGGTGTTCGACAAAGCCCACCTCGCCAGCACCGCCCGCGCCGACCACGGTCGAGCCGCGCTGTTGGGCGCTGGCGTGCTGGCCGGTGCCTTGGTGGTGGGCGGGGTCGCCTGGGCGCTCGACGCCTGGCGCCGCGCACCGCAGGCCCCTGTGGCGGTGGCGGCTTCTGCACCCACAGAAGCCGGAGCGACCACCGCTGGGCGCGTGGCCGCTCCGGCTGCATCGAAGCCTGCGGCGACCCCCGTACAGCCGGTGGTCAGCGTGGTGACAGCCATCCCAACCGAAAGAGAAGCCTGGCGCGAACTGGCTTCGCACTGGAAGCTGACTCTGGCGGAAGGCGACCCTTGCGCCGAGGCCCAGCGCCAGCAGGTTCAGTGCTTCCGCAGCACGGGTGGTTTGGCGCAAGTTCGCCAGTTGGGCCGCCCGGGCATCCTGGTCCTGCAGGGCGACAGCGGCAAGCCGGTGTATACGGTGCTCACCGGGCTGACGAACCAGACCGCCACCCTGCGCAGCGGAGGTGTCTCGCAAACCGTCTCGCTGGAATCACTGGCCAAGCGCTGGCGCGGCGACTTCGCCACCTTCTGGCGCGCCCCACCTGGCTATGTCAACAAGATTGCCGATGGCCAGTCGGGCCCCGCTGTGGATTGGATGTCAGCCCGGCTGACCACCCTGCAAGGCGGCCCGGCCCCCACCGGCAAGCAAACCCTCGATGCGACACTGAAGGCCAAGTTGCAGGGGTTCCAGTTGGGGCAAGGCCTCAAGCCCGACGGCGTTGCCGGGGCGACCACCTTCATGCTGCTCAACCGCGCCACCGGCGTTGATGAACCGCGTCTGCAAGCCGAGATCTCCTCGAACTGAAGGGAAGGGCGATGTCATACATCCTCGACGCACTCAGAAGGGCCGATTCGGAGCGCGAGCGCGGCGCCGTTCCGGGCCTACATGCCCAGCAAGACTCGCTTGAGCCCGCAGACGCACCAGCACCTGCCGGCAACAAGCTCTTGCTGGTCGCCGTGGTGGCCCTGTCGGCGGCACTGCTGCTGGTGCTGGGTTGGAGCTGGTTGGCACCGGCAGCTCCTGCTGAGCCGGTGGCCCAGGTGGTGCAGGTGGTACCGGCACCGCCGCCCGTGGCGCCCCCGGCCGTTGAAGTGGAGCCTGCCCGAGGTAGGCAGCTGCTGGATTTGTCGAAGCTTCCCCCGCCCGCACCGGCCCCCATGGCAGCGCCTCCTTCGCCCGTCAAGGCAGCAGCGCCGGCCAGCGTGCCGGGTGAGCCCAATCGTGTCTTTGCGTTGAATGAACTGCCAGACCACGTTCGCCGTGAACTGCCCAACCTGGTGGTGGGTGGCGCGTCGTATTCCGAGAACCCCAGCAGCCGCATGCTCATCATCAACGGCCAGGTTTTTCACGAGCGCGACAAGGTGACCCCTCGGCTGACGCTGGAGCAAATCAGCCTGAAAGCGGCTGTGCTTGAGTACAAGGGCTACCGCTACCGCATTGCGTATTGAATTGATGCTGATGCTGATGCTGATACACGCAGCGTGAATGTTTTGTCTGCGTCAGCGGCCACTGCCTTGGTTTTTGTCGGGCACGCAATGAGATCGCCTTTGGCGATGCCAAGGGTCTCTTCGTCGTGCCCAATCTTCGCGCTGCGCTGAACGCCGGGTGAGTTGTTCCGGTGCCATGCAGGTGGAGCGCGCGAGCGCTCAGTTCATCGTGGCACCTGCGAGAGGTGGTGGCATATTCCCTGTCGGCACACCGTCCGCCGTTTTGCGCAACGCTTCAGCTTGGAGGTGCCTTGGAGGCGTGGGAGCGGAAGGTTGCACGTGATGGAGAGCAAGCCGCGGATGAACAAGCCATTGAAACGCAACATCAACCCATCAACCTTGTTCACCGATTCATATCTGAACGGACAACAAAAAACCCGCTGGGCAAACGCCGAGCGGGTTTTTCGAAACAGCAGCTGAGAGTTACTTCAGCTTGGTTTCCTTGTACATCACGTGCTTGCGAACCTTAGGGTCGAACTTCATGATTTCGAGCTTTTCGGGCGTCGTCTTCTTGTTCTTGTCGGTCGTGTAGAAATGACCCGTGCCGGCTGACGATTCCAGCTTGATTTTTTCGCGTCCACCTTTTGCCATGATTCGCTCCTAAGTCAGAGTTCGCCGCGGGCGCGCAGGTCGGCGACGACCTTCTCGATGCCCACCTTGTCGATCAGGCGCAGCGCGGCATTGCTGATGCGCAGACGAACCCAACGGTTTTCAGTTTCGAGCCAGAAGCGGCGGTACTGCAGGTTGGGCAGGAAACGACGCTTGGTCTTGTTGTTGGCGTGAGAAACATTGTTTCCCACCATCGGGCCTTTACCCGTGACTTGACAGACGCGTGCCATGACGCTTCTCCGATTGAACTGATTTCAGGCTGGTGCCTAGAGCAAGTGCGACGCGAGCATCGAAACCACTTGGTGGGCACCCTTCGAAGGCCGGATGCTGACTGCTTGCGCAGTGCATTCACCTTGGCCGCTTTCGGCAAAGACCGCGATTATAGACATCATTTTGGGCTGCGGTAAATTGCCCTGTTGGAAGCGTCCTCAAGCGGTGGCTTGCTCCAGGAAGCGCTGTGCATCCAACGCGGCCATGCAACCCGTGCCGGCGCTGGTGATGGCCTGCCGGTACACGTGGTCTTGCACATCGCCGGCGGCAAACACGCCCGGTATGGTCGTCATCGTGGCAAGGCCACTCAGGCCGCTGCGGGTGACGATGTAGCCATCCTTCATCTCGATCTGGCCTTTGAAGATGTCGGTATTGGGCTGATGGCCGATGGCGATGAAGCAGCCTTGCAGCTTCAGGTCCTTGGTTGAATTGTCTTTTGTGTTCTTGAGACGCACGCCGTTCACGCCAGAGGTGTCGCCCAACACCTCGTCAAGGGTGTTCCAGAGGTGCAGCTCCATCGAGCCGGCTTTGACCTTGTCCATCAGTTTGTCGATCAGGATGGCTTCGGCGCGGAACTTGTCGCGGCGGTGGACCAGGTGCACCTTGCTGGCGATGTTCGATAGGTACAAGGCCTCTTCCACCGCCGTGTTGCCACCGCCGACCACGCAGACTTCCTGGCCTCGGTAGAAGAACCCGTCACAGGTGGCGCAGCCGCTGACACCGCGCCCCATAAAGGCCTCTTCGGAAGGCAGGCCGATGTACTTGGCCGAGGCGCCGGTGGCGATGATCAACGTGTCGCAGGTGTAGGTGCCCGAGTCGCCCGTGAGCGTGAAAGGGCGCTTGGACAGGTCCACCGCGTTGATGTGGTCGGACACGATCTGTGTGTTGAAGCGCTCGGCGTGTTGCTGAAAGCGTTGCATCAGTTCAGGCCCTTGCACACCCATCACGTCGGCCGGCCAGTTATCCACCTCGGTGGTCGTCATGAGCTGTCCGCCTGGCGCCATGCCGGTGATGAGCATCGGCTTGAGGTTGGCGCGCGCCGCATAGACGGCGGCGGTGTAGCCGGCGGGGCCGGAGCCCAGGATCAGGACTTGGGCGTGGGTCTGGGTGGTACTCATGGCAATGCTTTTTTGGGGTGTCGGTCAAGGCGCCGGGGGCGAAGTGTCACATGGGGTTGACGCCGACTGGCGTCAACTCGCCGAATGGTGACAATAGCCAATCTTTCGGGAAGCGTGAGTTTTCCACGAAGCTTCCGAACACTGACAAGAAGGAGGATTTCCGATGGCCATGTTGTCCAACCTGGACCTGATTCGCCGCGTGCCGCTGTTCTCGCTGCTCACGAACGAGCAGGCGTCTGCGATCGCCGACAGTGTGGTCAAGCGCCGGTTCCGGCGTGGTGAGATCGTCGTGGAGCATGGCAAGAAGTCGAACGCGCTGTTCATCTTGCTGACCGGCCGGGCGCGCGTGTTGACTTCCGATTCGCGTGGTCGTGAAGTCATCCTCGCTGTGCTGCAGCCGGGCGACTATGTGGGTGAGATGAGCCTGATCGACAACGAGCCGCATTCGGCCACGGTGCGCGCCGAGGTTCAGACCGACATGCTGATCCTGGGTCGCCCGGAATTTGCGCGTTGCTTGCCTGAAAACTCAAGCCTGTCGTACGCGATCATGCGTGGCCTGGTGCAGCGCCTGCGCAGCGCCGACCGGCAGATCGAATCGCTGGCCTTGCTTGATGTGTATGGCCGCGTGGCGCGTTCACTGCTTGACATGTCGGAAGAAGAAAACGGCGTGAAGTTCATCCGCAACAAGGTGTCGCGCCAAGACCTGGCCAAGATCGTTGGCGCCTCGCGCGAGATGGTCAGCCGCGTCATGAAAGACCTCGAAGACCGGGGCATCGTCGAGACGCAAGAAAACGGCTCGGTGATCATCAAAGAGCGCCTCACTGCTGGTGGTTGATCGGGTGGCCAGCAAGGTCCGGTGCCATACCGGATCGGCCACAATGATCGGATGACTTTTCCGCTCGGATCGCTGCGTGCCGATGGCGGCACACCGGCCGCCTCAGGCGGCACCCATGGCAACACCTACACCCGCGATGCGACAGGCGCACCGGGTGTGCTCACGCCGGTCGCACTCGGATGGCGCACCCAGTTGGCGGTGCTGGCTGGCGGGGTGTTGTGGCTCCTGGCCCTGCTTGCGCTTGCCAGCCACAGCGTTGCCGATGCTGCGTTTTCCACCTCGGGCAGCACGCTGTTGCCGGTCAACAAGGTGGGCGCGCTCGGCGCTTGGTTCTCTGATCTGGCTTTTGTGCTGCTGGGCTATTCGGCCTGGTGGCTGATGGCCGTCAGCCTGCGAGCCTGGCTGGGCGCGTTGGCGCAGGTGTTGCGCGGCAGTGAGCTCCCTGAAGCGCCCGGTTCGCACCACCCACGCGGGTTGTTCTGGGCGGGTTTGCTGCTGTTGCTTTGTGCCAGCAGCGCGCTGGAATGGACGCGCATGTACCAGTGGGAGCATGGCTTGGCTGGCGGCCATGCGGGCGGCATCTTGGGGCACACGCTGGGCGTGGTCAGCATGAAGCTGCTGGGATTCATCGGCTCGGGTGTGTTCTGGATCGCCGGCTTGGTGGCTGGCCTGTCGCTCGCGTTCCGCTTCTCTTGGCTGCGGGTGGCTGAACGCATTGGCGCCCGCATCGATTCGCTGCGCGAGCGGCGTGTTGAACGCATCGAGCGCGCCGAAGACCAGCGCCTGGGCGTGCAGGCTTTGCGCGAACGCGAGCTGGTGGTCGAGGTTGAGCACCAACTGCATGAAGACCACCTGCCGATCGTCATTGAAGCGCCGATCATCGAAGTGCCGAAGTCGCAGCGTGTGGTCAAGGAGCGCCAGAAGCCGCTGTTCACCGAGCTGACCGACACCAAGCTGCCGCAAGTCGATTTGCTTGATGCCGCGCCGGGGCGCGTGGAAAGCGTGGCGCCCGAAACGCTTGAGATGACCTCGCGCCTGATCGAGAAGAAGCTGAAGGACTTCGGCGTTGAAGTGCGTGTGGTCGCGGCTTCGCCGGGCCCCGTCATCACGCGCTACGAGATCGAGCCGGCCACCGGCGTGAAAGGCTCGCAGATCCTTGGCTTGGCGAAAGATCTGGCACGTTCGCTCAGCCTCGTCAGCATCCGCGTGGTCGAGACGATCCCGGGCAAGAACTACATGGCACTGGAGCTACCCAACGCCAAGCGGCAGACCATCCGTCTGTCTGAAATTCTGGGCTCCGAGGTCTACAACGTCGCCTCGTCGCAGCTCACCATGGGTCTGGGCAAAGACATCATCGGCGCCCCCATCGTGGCCGACCTCGCCAAGATGCCGCACTGTCTGGTGGCCGGCACCACGGGTTCGGGCAAGTCGGTGGGCATCAATGCGATGATCTTGAGCCTGCTCTACAAGGCCGAGGCGCGCGATGTGCGGTTGATCCTGATCGACCCGAAGATGCTGGAGATGAGCGTCTACGAAGGCATTCCGCATTTGCTGGCGCCGGTGGTCACCGACATGAAGCAGGCGTCTAACGCGCTCAATTGGTGTGTGGGCGAGATGGAGCGCCGCTACAAGCTGATGAGCAAGATGGGTGTGCGCAACCTGGCCGGCTACAACAAGAAGATCGACGAGGCCAAGGAACGCGGCGAATCCATCGGCAACCCCTTCAGCCTGACACCCGAACAGCCCGAGCCGCTGGAGCGGCTTCCCTACATCGTGGTCGTGATCGACGAGTTGGCCGACTTGATGATGGTGGTTGGCAAGAAGATCGAAGAGTTGATCGCCCGCCTGGCGCAGAAGGCACGCGCGGCCGGCATCCACTTGATCCTTGCCACGCAGCGGCCCAGCGTGGACGTGATCACCGGCCTGATCAAGGCCAACATCCCGACGCGGTTGAGCTTTCAAGTCAGCAGCAAGATCGACAGCCGCACCATCCTTGACCAGATGGGCGCTGAAGCTCTGCTGGGCATGGGCGACATGCTCTACATGCCGTCGGGCACTGGCTTGCCGATCCGCGTGCACGGTGCGTTTGTCAGCGACGAAGAAGTGCACCGCGTGGTCAGCTACCTGAAGAAGCAGGGCGAGCCCAACTACATCGAAGGCATTCTGGAAGGTGGCGTGCTTGATGGCGACGCCAGCGGCGACATGCCGGCGGGTGATGGCGGCGGCGAAGCCGACCCGATGTACGACCAGGCGGTGGGCATCGTGCTGCAACACCGGCGCGCGTCGATCTCGCTGGTGCAGCGCCATTTGCGCATCGGCTACAACCGCGCGGCACGATTGCTGGAACAAATGGAGAAATCCGGGCTCGTATCCGCCATGTCCACCAACGGCAACCGCGACATCGTCGTGCCCCAGCGCGATGAATGAACGCCTGCCCCTCCGCATGAAAACCTTCCTGAACCCGCTGCTGCTGTCGCTTTGTCTCGTGGGCGCGGGCGCGGCCCAAGCCGATGCCGTGGATCAACTGCGGGGCTTTGTGCGTGATGCGAAGTCGGGCCGTGCGGTGTTCACGCAAACCGTGACCTCACCCGACGGCGCGAAGAAAAAAACCTCCAGCGGCAACTTTGAATTCGCGCGGCCCAACCGCTTCCGCTTCACCTACACCAAGCCGTTTGAGCAAGCCATCGTGGCCGACGGCCAGAAGGTGTGGGTCCATGACGCCGACCTGAACCAGGTCAGCTCGCGCAAGTTGTCACAGGCGCTTGGCGCCACGCCAGCGGCTTTGCTGGCGGGTGGTTCGCTCGACAACGACTTCTCGCTGAAGGCCTTGCCGAATGCCGACGGCCTGGCTTGGGTGGAAGCCCTGCCCAAGGCCAAAGACGCCGCGTTCCAATCGCTGCGCGTCGGTTTTCGTGGCAAGGAACTCGCCTCGGTGGACATCACCGACAGCTTTGGCCAGCGTTCGTTGCTGCAGTTCACGCAATGGTCGTTGAACGGGCCGGTGCCCGCCGACCGCTTCAAGTTCGTCGTGCCTGCGGGCGCCGACCTGCTGGAGCAATAACCGCTCAAGGCCACGCCAGCCGCGGCCCTCCGGGATTCAGAAATTGAGCTTGATGCCCACCGTCGTCAGCTTGATCTGAGGCGTTTCGCGCAACACCGTGTACGACGCGTTGAGGCTGGCCCGATCAGACAGCGCATAGCGCGCACCCACGCCCAGCCAGGGTTTCGAGCCGCCATCGCCGAAGGCTTCTGCCACCAGTTCGAGCCCGCCACCCACGGCCAGTTCGGCCGCCACGTTCCATGTCATGCCGCTGTCCCCAGCGTGATCGTTCAGCCAGCCCACGTTGGCGTGACCGGTGAGGCGATCGGTGAATGACTTGGTGAAGATCAGGTTCACAAAGGTGGTGGAGGTCTGCAGCGACCGGCTGCTCTCGCGCTCGGCAACCCAGCCATACGACACCGCCACGCCCACGCTCTTGCCGTCGCGCACTACGAGCGCCGTTTTGCCGTCCAGCGACACCGCATCGGCTTTGATGCCGTCGCTGCGGGCGCGCTCGAAGCCGACGTTGACCTGCGTGTTGCCGCCCACGCCACAGCCCACTTGTGTGGCCCAGCCTTGGGCCTTTTGCGTG
>JAYSYW010000334.1:0-3445 GCA_043727255.1 Rhizobacter sp.
TGGCGTGAAGGGCATCTATGGCCCGGGCACTCCGATTCCGGCGAGTGCGAAAGACGTGCTGGAGCAAATCCGCAAGGCCTTGGGGTGAGCCGCTTGTTGTGGATGGCTGTCATTGGGCGCTGAGTTGAAGCCCTTCTTCGTCTACCTGCTTTGGTGTGCCGACGGGACGTATTACGTCGGGCATACGGATGAGCTGGAACGCCGCGTGGCCCAGCATGGTCTGGGCGAGGTGGAGGGGTACACGAGCACGCGGCTGCCTGTGGAGCTGGTGTGGTCGCAAGAGACGGCTTCTCGGGAAGAGGCGCTGGCGGCTGAGTTGCGGATCAAGGGGTGGGGGCGGGGGAAGAAGGAGGCGTTGATTCGCGGGGATTGGGATGAGGTTTCGCGCTTGGCCCGCAGCAGGTCGGAGCGGGGTCCTTCCCCCGTTCGCCCTGAGCCTGTCGAAGGGTTGGTGCCGGGCGATGCAGGGCTTCGACAGGCTCAGCCCGAACGGAGGGTGAGGGGTGAGAGGAATGTGAGGGATGCGAGTGCTATGTCTGAGGCAGTGGTCCCAAGTCCCTCCCCCGTTCGCCCTGAGCCTGTCGAAGGGTTGGTGCCGGGCGAGGCAGGGCTTCGACAGGCTCAGCCCGAACGGGGCGTAAAGGGGGAGAAAGGTGAGAGGGATGCGAGGGGTATGCCTGATGCAACGGCCCCAACTCCTTCCCCCGTTCGCCCTGAGCCTGTCGAAGGGTCGGTGCCAAACGAGGCAGGGCTTCGACAAGCTCAGCCCGAACGGGGTGGGTGGGAGGCCATCCTCACCCAAAACCGCCGAGCCCTCGCCAAAGCCATCACCCTGCTCGAATCCACCCGGCCCGACCACCGCCAGCAAGCCGACGAACTCCTCAACGCGCTCATCCCGCACACCGGCACGGCCATCCGCCTCGGCATCTCCGGCGTCCCCGGCGTCGGCAAGTCCACCTTTATCGAAGCGCTCGGCCTGGCTTTGATCGCGCAAGGCCACCGTGTGGCCGTGCTTGCCATTGACCCGTCTTCCACCGTCTCGGGCGGTTCCATCCTGGGTGACAAAACCCGCATGGAACACCTGTCCACGAACGAACACGCGTTCATCCGCCCCAGCCCGTCATCAGGCACGCTCGGCGGTGTGGCCGAAAAAACCCGTGAGGCCATGCTTGTGTGCGAAGCCGCCGGCTACGACGTGGTGATGGTTGAAACCGTCGGCGTTGGCCAAAGCGAAACCGCTGTGGCCCGCATGACCGACATGTTCGTGTTGCTGCAACTGCCGAACGCTGGCGACGACCTCCAGGCCATCAAACGCGGTGTGATGGAACTGGCCGATCTGGTCGTCATCAACAAGGCCGACATCGACCCGAACGCGGCCACACGCGCCCAGGCGCAGATCAGCAGTTCGCTGCGCATCGTCCACCCCCATGGCGACCACCCCGCATGGCAACCCACGGTCATGCAGCTCAGCGCCCTCAAGGCGCAGGGCATCGACACCTTCTGGCAACACGTCACGCAGTTCCACCAGCAACGCCGCGCCAGTGGCGAGTTCGACGCGCGCCGCAAGCAACAGTCTCTGGCCTGGATGTGGGACTTGGTCCATGCCCGGCTGCAAGAACAGTTCAACCAGCACCCTGTGGTTCGCAGCGCTTTGCCTGAGATGCTGAATGACGTGGCCGAAGCCCGCATTGCCCCTTCCGCTGCCGCCCGCGCCCTGCTGCGGCACTACCAATCACGAACGTAGGACGAAGAGCCCCGCCATGCACGACATCATTGAACAGCTCGAAGCCAAGCGCGCCAAGGCCCGTCTGGGCGGGGGCGAAAAACGCATTGCGGCCCAACACGGCAAGGGCAAGCTCACCGCCCGCGAACGGCTTGAACTGCTGCTCGATGAAGGCACCTTTGAAGAGTGGGACATGTTCGTCGAGCACCGTTGCCACGACTTCGGCATGGCCGACAACAAGGTCCCCGGCGACGGCGTGGTGACGGGCTACGGAATGATCAACGGCCGCCTCGTCTTCGTGTACAGCCAAGACTTCACCGTCTTCGGCGGCGCCTTGAGCGAAGCCCACGCCGAAAAAATCTGCAAGGTGATGGACCAGGCCATGAAGGTCGGCGCCCCTGTCATCGGCTTGAACGACTCAGGAGGTGCGCGCATTCAAGAAGGTGTGGCCTCGCTCGGGGGTTATGCCGAAGTCTTTCAGCGCAACGCCCTGGCCTCGGGCGTTGTGCCGCAGATCAGCATGATCATGGGCCCCTGTGCCGGTGGCGCGGTGTACAGCCCCGCCATGACGGACTTCATCTTCATGGTGAAAGACAGCTCGTACATGTTCGTCACCGGCCCCGAGGTCGTGAAGACCGTGACCCATGAGGAAGTGACCGCTGAAGACCTGGGCGGCGCCGTTACCCACACCACGCAAAGCGGCGTGGCCGACCTCGCGTTTGAAAACGACGTGGACGCGCTGCTGATGCTGCGGCGCTTCTTCAACTACCTGCCGCTCAACAACCGCGAAAAGCCCCCGCACCGGCCCAGCAACGACCCTGCGAACCGCATCGACCTGTCGCTCGACACCCTGGTGCCCGACAACCCCAACAAGCCGTACGACATCAAAGAACTGATCGTGAAGACGGCCGACGACGGCGAGTTTTTCGAGCTGCAACCCGACTACGCCAAGAACATCGTGATCGGCTTTGTGCGCATGGAAGGCGAAACGGTGGGCATCGTGGCCAACCAGCCGCTGGTGCTGGCCGGTTGCCTTGACATCAAGAGCAGCATCAAGGCCGCGCGCTTCGTGCGCTTTTGCGACGCGTTCGGCATTCCGGTGGTCACCTTCGTCGATGTGCCGGGCTTCATGCCGGGCACCAGCCAAGAGTACGGCGGCATCATCAAACACGGCGCCAAGCTCTTGTATGCGTATGCCGAATGCACGGTGCCCAAGATCACCGTCATCACCCGCAAGGCCTATGGCGGCGCGTATGACGTGATGGCCTCGAAGCACTTGCGCGGTGACGTGAACTTCGCCTGGCCGAACGCCGAGATCGCGGTGATGGGCGCCAAGGGCGCGGTTGAAATCATCTTTCGCGACGAGAAGGGTGACCCAGAAAAGCTGGCGGCGCGCGAAGCCGAATACAAGGCGACGTTCGCGAACCCGTTCATCGCCGGCGCGCGGGGCTTCATCGACGACGTGATTCAGCCGCACGAGACACGCAAGCGCATCTGCCGGTCGTTGGTGATGCTGAAGAGCAAGAAGGTCGAGAACCCGTGGCGCAAGCACGGGAACATTCCGCTCTGAGGGCGGTGGCGATGCGCGAATGTCTTTCATCGCAAAGACGCAAAGGAAGACCTGATCAGCAAGAAAGTTCAGCCAAGCGCGAAGAACCGTTCGGGCTGAGCCTGTCGAAGCCCTGTTCGAGCGTCGCGCTGCACTTCGACAGGCTCAGTGCG
>JAYSYW010000335.1:0-6814 GCA_043727255.1 Rhizobacter sp.
GGTACCCTCGGTCGTACCGAGTAGTTTGAGCAATGTGGCTGGTACAGTTATGCGGCCAAGGCTAAAAACAGTAGCAGGAAATTCCGCGAGAACCGTTAACTGTGATTCAGTTTTCATGTCGCACGCTCTTTCCATTAAAAATGAGACGGTTCGATTTTGCGAAAATCTGAGATGAAGTAGTTTTGATCGCTACAAAAGCGCAAGTTATCTCACCCGCATCCCCGGCAACGCACCCTCGGTGGGCTCCAACACGTAAATACCCGGGTTGGTCTTCTCAATGCCGTGGCTGGCCGCCAGCACCATGCCTTCGCTGATGCCAAACTTCATCTTGCGCGGTGCCAGGTTGGCCACCATCACGGTGAACTTGCCTTCCAGGTCTTCGGGTTTGTAGGCCGACTTGATGCCGCTGAAGACGTTGCGCATCTTGGGTTCACCCACGTCGAGCGTCAGGCGCAGCAGCTTGTCGCTGCCTTCCACATGTTCGGCCTTCACGATCTTGGCGATGCGTAAATCAATCTTGGCGAAGTCGTCGATCGAGATCGTGGGCGCCAGCGCCTCGCCACCCGGGGGCGGCAGTTCGATCACCGGCGGCTCGAACAAGGCATCGAGCAGTTTCGGGTCCACACGCTGCATCAGGTGCTGGTACTCACCGATGGTGTGGGCACCCAGCGCGCGGGCGGCATCGGCAAAACGCAGTGGCTCGACGCGCAAAAAGGCTTCGACCTGCGCGGCCAGCGCCGGCAACACCGGCTTCAGGTAGATGGTGAGCAGGCGGAATGCTTCGATGCACACGGTGCAAACGTCGTGAAGCACGTCTTCTTGGCCCGTCTTCTTGGCCAGTTCCCAAGGCTTGTTGGCATCGACGTATTCGTTCACCCGGTCGGCCAGCAGCATGACTTCGCGCAGCGCCTTGCCGAACTCGCGCTCTTCGTAGAGGCGAACCACCTCGTCGTGGTGGGCACGCAGGCCGTCGAGCAGCGTGCGGCCTTCAACACCCATGTCGCCCGAGAGCTTGCCGCCGAAGCGTTTGGTCAGGAAGCCCGCGGCCCGGCTGGCGATGTTGATGTACTTGCCGACCAGGTCGCTGTTGACGCGTGCCACAAAGTCATCGGGGTTGAAGTCGATGTCTTCCACGCGGCTGTTCAGCTTGGCCCCGATGTAATACCGCAGCCACTCGGCGTTCATGCCCAGGTCAAGGTAGCGCAGCGGTGAGATGCCGGTGCCGCGGCTCTTGCTCATCTTCTCGCCGCTCACGGTGATGAAGCCGTGCACGAAGATCTTGTCGGGCGTTTTGCGCCCGCTGAACTTCAGCATCGCCGGCCAGAACAGCGTGTGGAAGTACGTGATGTCTTTGCCGATGAAGTGAATTTGCTCGACCGCCGGGTCGGCCATGTAGGCGTCGTAGTCGTGGCCGATCTTGCCCAGGTAGTTCTTCAGCGAGGCCAGGTAGCCGATCGGTGCGTCGAGCCACACATAGAAGTACTTGCCCGGCGCGTCGGGGATCTCGATGCCGAA
Source organism: Rhizobacter sp. (assembly GCA_043727255.1). Classification (GTDB taxonomy): domain Bacteria; phylum Pseudomonadota; class Gammaproteobacteria; order Burkholderiales; family Burkholderiaceae_C; genus Rhizobacter. Next base: position 1,516 of record JAYSYW010000335.1, read on the forward strand.
GTAGGGGGCGTCACGGCTGATGTCCCAGTCGCTCAAGCCGCCGTGGCCGTCTTCGTCGGTCGTGAACCATTCCTTGATCTTGTTCAGCACCTCGGGCTGCAGGCGGCCGGCTTCGTGCGTCCAGCCTTTCAGGAATTCGAGGCAGGCCGCGTCGCTGAGCTTGAAAAAGTAGTGCTCGCTGCTCTTCATCACCGGCGTGGCGCCGGTCAACGTGGAGTAGGGGTGTTTCAGTTCGGTGGGCGCGTAGACCGCGCCGCACACCTCGCACGAGTCACCGTATTGGTCTTTCGCGTTGCACTTCGGGCACGCGCCCTTGATGTAGCGGTCGGGCAGGAACATCGCCTTCACGGGGTCGAAGAACTGCTCGATGGTCTTGGTCGAGATCAACTCGTTCTTGCGCAGCGACAGGTAGATCTCTTTGGCCAGCGCGTGGTTCTCGGCGCCGTCGGTCGAGTGCCAGTTGTCGAAGGCGATGTTGAAGCCGTCGAGGTATTTCTTGCGGCCCGCGGCGATCTCGGCCACGAACTCCTGCGGCGTTTTGCCGGCCTTTTCAGCCGCGATCATGATCGGCGCCCCGTGCGCGTCATCGGCGCCCACGAAGTGCACTTCGTGGCCCTGCATGCGTTGAAAGCGCACCCAGATGTCGGCCTGGATGTATTCCATCATGTGCCCGACGTGAAACGGCGCGTTGGCGTAGGGCAGGGCGGTGGTGACGAAGAGCTTGCGGGTCATAAAGGTCTCGGTGCGGGTGCCGGGCAGCGCCCCGGCACGAGAGCCGGCGATTTTAGGTCGCTACCACCCGGTAAGCGATCACCAGTTGTGGATCGACGGGTTCTTGAAGGTGTATTGATTCGGGACCGCGAGGTTGGAGTACGAGAACGAAAGGCTCACGTCGAGCGACCTCACCTGGTGCCACCAGCCCAGCGGCAAAAACACGGTGTCGCCCGGTTCGGCGATGACTTCCAGCACCTTCACGCCCTCGAAGTCGGGGTAGCGGTGCAGGTCGGGCGCGTCGAGGTCGATGGGGCTGTAGACGTCGTAATGGTTGTAGAGGCGCGCGGTGTCCAGCGGCGAGATGAAGCGCCAGCGCTTGCGCCCGACGATCTGCGTGTGCATCAGCATCACCGTGTCGTGGTGCAGCGGCGTCACGGTGCCGGCGGGGCCGAACCAGAACGACGAACGCGCGGTCAACTCGGCGCGGTCGCACACCGGGTGCAGCGTGCCGATGTCTTGCAGCAGCGGGGCGAACTCGGGGCGGCGCAGGGCCTCGTTGTTGGCGGTCAGGTAGTAGTCGTTGGTGGCACCGCCGGCCAGCACCTTGTCCACAAAATCGGCCAACCGCACGTGGCGCTCGTGGTTCACCTTGTTCTGTTCGTACTTCGGGTCGGCGCTGCGCTCGGCCTGGATCTGCACGTCGAGTCGACCGAAGCGCGCCTTCAGGTCTTGTGGCGACCAGCGCTTCATCGCGGGCCAGTCGTCGGCGATGCCGGTCAGCACCAGCGGGCGGCTGCCCCAGACGTAGCGCTGCATGAATTCGTCCAGCGGCACGTCGCGGCGTTTTTCGACCTGCGTGTAGCCAGGTGCCATCTCCCACAGCTTTTGCTGGTTGGCCATCACCGATTCGAGCTTGTACTGAAGCTGCTGGATCTTGCGGCCGGCCAGGAAGGCGGGGTCGGTTTCCATGCGGGCGATGGCGGCTTGCGCCGCGACCGGGTCCACACCGCTTTGCGTCATCGTGACCAGCATCGACTCGGGCGTGCAGTTGCGCAGCCGGTTCTCGGCGATCCACTGCAACCAGCTGGTGTCCACCGGCTTCAAGCCGGCCTGCAGTTCGCGCGGGGGAGGGCAGTCGTCGTTTGAACTCATGGCGATTGGGGTGAAAGTTGAACGGGAGGCGCGGGCGTGTCGCCGCCCGTGCCACGCAGCCGGCGCCGCCAGGGTACTTCGATCGCCCGGTAGCAGGCCACCGACAGCGCCACGGTGCCGACCAGGAATAACAGGTGCACGACCGGCGTGCCGGCCGACCCCAGGAAGCCCATGCGCAGGAAGCTCGTGACCGGCCAATGCAGGATGTAGAGCGCGTAGCTCGCCTCGCCCAGCAGCACGAGGTGGCGATGTTCCAGCAGCAGGCCCGGCAGCGTGGGGCCGCTGGCGAGGGCGAGGATCAGCACGCCGAACGGCAGCACGTAGGCGCCGTACTTCACCGACACGTCGGCCAGCCACCACCATGCGCTCGGCCGGGTGTCGTCGGCCGACGAAGCCCGCCACACGACGGCGGCGAGGCAGAGGGCGATGGCGACGTGCCAGCCACGCGCGCTGTTGAAGAAGGCAGCGCCGAAGTACCGGAGCTGCCCGCGCGTGTTGAGGAAGTAGTGCCCCGCCAGGCAGCCGGCCAGGAACTCGCTGTAGCGCAGCAGCGGGTTGTAGACCATCACCAGGTACTGCGTCTGCGCGCTGGTGTTCCAGCGGTAATTCATGGCATGGATCACCACGGCATAGAGCGCCGCGCCGGCCACGGCCGCCGCCACGAAGGCCAGCGCAATCGACCCCGGCCGGCGGATGCGACGGGCCAGCAGCAAGGTCACGAAGGGGAAGGTCGCGTAGAAAAAGAACTCGGCGGCCACGCTCCACGCGGGCGTGTTCCAAAGCATCGCATACGGCACCTTCGGAACCCAGGCCTGCAGCCCCACGAGGTTGATCAGCCACGAGGCCCAGTACAGGTGGCCGTCGTTCGCCAACTCGCCGGCCTGTGCGCGCTCGATCAGGTGCCAGGGCGTGTCGAGCAGCAGGCCCAGCAGGTAGATGGGGTAGATGCGGGCCAGACGGAACCGCTGGAAGCGCCAGTAGCCGGTGTCGGACACGCCCTGCACAAACCAGTCGCGGTACTTGTAGGTGAGGATGAGCCCGCTGAGGATGAAGAAGAACGAGACGCCGAACTGCCCGGCCACGATGGCCTTGAACAGCCAGGCGGGCAGGGTGCCCAGCAGATCGCGGTAGTGCAGCACCACAACGGCCAGTGCCGCGAAGAATGGCAGGCTCGTCAGCGCGTGAAGCGGGGGCGCTGATGTGGCTGAGGGAGGGTGCGGGTCCACGGTGCGGGGTGTCAGAGGCGGCTGCCCAAGATTGTAGAAAGCAAGCACGCACTAGACTCGCCCCGTCCAAAACTTCCGACTGCCCCATGTCCCCCAGAGAGCAGGCGCTTCTCGACGCCATCCAGACTGTCATTGACCCCAACACGGGGAAGGACTTCGTCAGCACCAAGCAGTTGAAGAACCTGCGGGTGAACGGCGGCAACGTGGCGTTCGATGTGGCGCTGGGCTACCCGGCGAAAAGCCAGATCGCGAGCCTGACTGAAGCACTGACGGCGGCTGCAAAGGCGGTGCCCGGCGTGACCGACGTGGCGGTGAACATCAATTCACAGGTGGTCGCGCATGCGGTGCAACGCGGCGTGCAACTGCTGCCGGGCATCAAGAACATCGTGGCCGTGGCCTCGGGCAAGGGAGGCGTGGGCAAGAGCACGACCGCCGTGAACTTGGCGCTGGCGCTGGCCGCCGAGGGCGCTTCGGTCGGTTTGCTTGACGCCGACATCTATGGTCCCAGCCAGCCGCTGATGATGGGCATCGCCAACCAGAAGCCCGAAAGCGCCGATGGCAAGACCATGGAGCCGCTCAGCAACTACGGCGTGCAGGTCATGTCGATCGGTTTTCTGGTCGAAGCCGACAGCCCGATGGTGTGGCGCGGCCCGATGGCCACCCAGGCGCTCGACCAGTTGCTGCGCCAGACCAACTGGAAAGACCTCGACTACCTGATCGTGGACATGCCGCCCGGCACCGGCGACATCCAGCTCACTTTGAGCCAGCGTGTGCCGCTCACCGGCGCCGTGATCGTCACCACGCCGCAAGACATTGCCTTGCTCGACGCCCGCAAGGGCATCAAGATGTTCGAGAAGGTGGGCGTGCCCATCCTCGGCATCGTTGAAAACATGGCGGTGCACGTGTGCTCAAACTGCGGCCACGTGGAACACATATTCGGCGCAGACGGCGGCAAGAAAATGGCCGCCGAATTCGGCATGGACTACCTGGGCGCGCTGCCACTGGCGATGAACATCCGCGAGCAGGCCGACTCAGGCAAGCCCACCGTGGTGAGCGAACCCGACGGCGAAACCGCTGGCCTCTACAAGGCCATCGCCCGCAAGTTGGCCGTGAAGATCGCCCAGCGCACGAAAGACTTCTCGTCGAAGTTCCCGACGATCACGGTGTCTAAGAACACCTGACCCGCAATCACCTGACCCGCTGCACCTGACCCGTTTGAATACGGCTCAGGCCGGGTGGGCCAGGTCGCGCAGGTAGGTGGGCCCGGCGCGGCGCTCGATCTCGTGCAGCAGGCGCGGGTTCCAGCCCCACGAAAACAGGGCTTCCGCCATCACGAACATCGGCCCCACCAGCAGGCCGACGATGTCGTCGGCGAACGCGGGCTTCTTGCCTTCGTAGTAGTGGCCCAGGAACTGGATCATCCAGCCGACCACGAAGCTGCCCACGCCCCAGCTCAGCCAGCTGGCGGTGCCGCCACCGGCCACCCCATGGGCCAGCCCGATCAGCATGCCCACCCCCACGCTGGTGGCCAAGCCCAGGCTGGGCGTGCCACGCCGGCTCAGGTACCAAATGGTCGACAGCACCCAGGCGACTGAGGCCGCGCTGGTTTCCCAGCCCGCCACCTCGAATTGCGCGCGTGCCAGCAGCACGCCGATGCCGAACACGATCATCGGGATGCCGACGAAGTGGGTGACGATGTTGCGACGGTCGCGGTGGTAGGCCGCGTACTGGGTCAGCAGGTCAAGGGTGGTGCGAGGTTGGGTCATGATGGCTCCCGTTGCAGGGTTCGTCCGGCAGGCGCCGTGGCCGGGTCCGACCCATTCTGCGCCCGCTGTTGCGGGCAGGTACACACCCACAAACCCCAAGTCTCTCGACAGGAGAATTCATGCACGACAACGAAGGCCCTTTGCCTTCCGAGCACCCGGTTTTGCCACCCGCGCGGCCTGAGCCGGCGCCCCGGCTGAACCTTTTGAGCTGGTTGCGCGAGGGCGCCCGTGCGGCCTTTTTCATGCGGCCGAGCTTGCAGGGGCTGATCGCCCGGCCGGCCTTGCTGGTGGTGCTGGTGCTGATGGGGCTGGGCGTGGCGGTGCTGCTTCAGCGGGTGGCGGTGCGCGGCCCGGCCGAGTTCTATGCGCAGGCGGTCACGCTGGGCTGGTTGGCGCCGCTGCTCACCGCCTGGCTGTGCTGGGTGGTGGCGGGGCAGGCGC
>JAYSYW010000336.1:0-6802 GCA_043727255.1 Rhizobacter sp.
GTTCTTCTCGGTTTCGCCGATGTACTTCGACACGATCATCGACAGGTCGATGCGGTACACGTCGGCTTGCGCGGCCTGGCCGATCAAGGTGGCGGTGAGTGTTTTGCCGGTGCCGGGCGGGCCGAAGAAGAGCGTGCGGTAGCCGGGCTTGATGGCCTTTTCGAGCTCCCAGTCGCGCAGCAACTTGGGGCCATGGCGAACCCAGGTGTTGATGGCGTCGATTTCTTCAAGCACGTCAGGCCCCAGCACCAGGTCGTTCCAGGTCAGCGGGGTCGTGAGCAGCTTGGCCGGGAAGGAGCTGCTGAAGTCGGGTTTGTGGCGCTCGCCCGTGGTGAGCCACGAAAGGTATTCGCTGCCCAGCAGCAGCGGCGCGCTGAGGAAGGGCTCGCCCGGTGCTTCGTGCTCCACACGCAAGATGCCGCGCTTGCGAAAGAAGTGCGAGTCATCGAAGAGTTGCAACACGGCGAAGCGCTGGAGCAGGTCTTCACCGGCCACGATGAAAGCGGCCGTTTCACACGTGGGCAAGAAGCCGCCATGCGCGCGCCCCTTCCAGCCGCCGAATTCAGTGAAGCTGCGGTCGAAGTTCTTGTTGCGCACGAACAAGGTGTCGAGCAAGGCCGGGCGCAGGTGCGGCAGCAAGGCCAGCACAAGCACAAGGCGCTCGTTGAAACCCATCGCGTTGTCGCGCACCAACTGCGCGTAAGGCGACTCGTTGCCGCGCAGGTCGGGCGCGGCGATGTCGATCACCGCCGCGTATTCGCACGGCTGCTTGAAGTGCAGCGCGATGCGGGCTTGCAGCACCGACTCGAACCATGCAAGTTCACGCTCCAGCGTGGCGGCATTCACCGTGTTCACCGCATTCACGGCGACTGCGGCCACTGCCGCATTTGCGGCGTTCGCGGCATTCACTGCTTTTGCGGGCAAGGCCAGCTCAGCGCCATTCGACATGAAGTGGCCTTTCCATCCAGGGAAACTTGAGCAGCTTGTAGCCCCAGGGCAGGTGGTCAAGCAGCATGTCAAAGCTGTGGGGTTCGACCCGCAACTGCCAGCCGTCGTCGTCGCAGGTCAGGCGGCCTTCACGCGCCAGGAACGACTCGCGCAGGCCCGCCACCGAGGTGCTACCGATGATCTTCCAGTGGGCAATCATGGCTTTGAGCAAGCCTTCGATGACCGACGTTTCTTGCGGCGTGACATCGATTTCGCGCCGCACCGGCACACCCACCGGCAGGCCGCACAAGATCTTGTTCAGCACCAGTTGCGGCTCGGGCGTGACCGTGTCGCCCGTGGTCAGGTACTGCAGCAACAGCACGGCGCGCTCTGTGGCGTCGTTCGAGACAAAAGCTTCGTGGCTCGCCAGGCCCAGCATCGTGAAGAGCCGCTGCATGTAGCCACCCGCCAGCACCATGCCGGCGTTGCTGATGTAGATCACCTCGCCAGGCTCGGGCATGGGCTCGGCTTCCCACACGGTCGGGGGCGAGGGCGGCTTTTGCACCACGCTTGCCAGAGCCTGGGCCATCACAGTGGCCGCCGAGGTGTTGGCCGCTGTGTCGGACGGCTGGGGTTCGGCGATGGCGCTCGAAGCCGTGGATGCGCCAGCGGACAAGGCGGACAAGGCGGACACAGCGGAAGACGGTGCCGCGTGCTGCCGCAACTCGGTGACGAGCGTGGTGAGCCAGCGCTGCGGCTCGGGCGGGTGCAGCGCTTCGATCAGGTGCTGCGCCATGCGCACGACAAAGCCCACTGGCTCGAACCGGCGGCCTTCTTCAAACAACTCACGCATCACGAAGCGCCACTGCAAGCGGGTGAGGGCGTCGGCGCTGACCGGGGTGCCGACCTGCCGGCAAGCCGCGTGCATCAGCGTGGTGCTTTGCTGAACGGCGACATGTTCGGAAGGGCGCAGCCATTCGAGCACCCGTTCCAGCAAGCGCGGCGGCGCCCAGTCGATCAGCCGCTGGGCCGCTTGTGGTGATTCCAGCGCAGACACCCAGGCGCGCCGATCGGCGGGTTGCGGCGCGCGCAGCAGGCGTTGCAGGTGCCGCGTGAAGCGGGTTGCGTGGTGTGCGCTGGGCGGGTCAGCGTCGAGCAGTTGGCGGGTCAGGTCAGGCGCATCGCTTGGGTGCTCGTCGGGTAGTTGGGCATCGGCAGTTTGTGTTTCGGCCCCGTGCGCCTCAGCCGCGTGCACATGAGCCATGTTTGCATCGGCCATGTGCGCATCAGCATTCACGGCCTCGGTTTGCGCACGTGGCAGGGGTATCGACGCGGCAGGCGGGCCGGCCAGGTCAGCGCCCAGATCGCCCGCCAGATCGCCGACCAAACGGCGCAGCAGCGCATCGGCGGAAGTGGTCGGTTCGGAGGGCTCGGAGGGCCGTTCGTGGCTTGGTTCGCCGCGCGGCGCGAAGCGGGGTTCGGGGTGGATCTGCTGAACCGCCGCGCGGGCCAGTTCGATTTCGCTCAGGTCCTGCGCGTCCACCGTTCGGGCATCGGCAACCTGGGCTGTATACGCATCGGCATTCACGGCTTCGGTTGGTGTACGTTGCAGGTGCACCGATGCCAAAGGCGAGCCGGCCAGGTTGGCACCAGGAGCGTCAGCCAAATCCGCAGCCAAATCCCCAGCCAAATCCCCAGCCGGATCCCCAGCCGGATCCCCAGCCGGATCCGCAGCCGGATCCGCAGCCGGATCGCCGGCCAGATCGCCGGCCAGATCGCCGGCCAAGCGGTGCAGCAATGCATCGGCGGGGGCGGTGGGTTCGGTGGGCTCGCGGGGCTGTCCCTGGCTTGGTTCGCCACGCAACGCGATGCCGGGCTCGGGCCTGAACCGTTGCACCACCGTGCGGGCCAGTTCGACTTCGCTCAGGCCTTGCGCGTCGGCCGCGTGTTGCAGCAGGCTGCGCACATAGGCCGAGGCGTTGAAGCCGGCTTCGGGTGCCGCGAGCAGCAGGTGGGCCAGCGTGTGTTCCCACAGGCGGCGAACGCGCTGTGGCGCTTGCGTGGGCTCGGCGCCTTCGAGTGCCGCGAAGGCTTGGCTGTGGACGGCGGCGTTCACGAAGGCGACGTCGGGCGCCGGCAGCCACAGCGCGACCAACTGCACCAGCGCAGCCTCGCTCCATTCGTGCGCGATGCGGCGGCGCACGGGCAGGCTGCGCCCCACACGGCGCAGGGTGGCTTGGAGCCAGGGCGCGTCGTGGCTGATTGCCTGCGTCCACGCGGCTTCGGCGCCACGCAGCAAACCGTGGGCCAGCGCGGCTTCCAGCGGGGCACGCCAGCGTGTGGCGGGCGACGGGCGGGTTGCGTCAACTGCTGCACTGTCTTGCGCGGCATGCGTGGGGCTGGCGGTGGTGGGCGCGGAAGGGCTGGCAACCGCCCCGGTGATCTGTGCCAAGCGCTCGTGCAGGCTGCGCACGTAGGCATCGGCGTTGAAGAAGGTGCCCGGTGTGAGTTGCAGCAAGTGGGCGAGCAGGTCTTCCCACAGGTGCAGCGCGGGCTTGGTGGCGTCGGCACCGGCCAGGGCGGCGAAGGCCGGGTTGTGAACGGCGGCCAGCACCACGGCCCGGTCGGGCGCGGGCAGCCACAGGCCGATCAACTGGGTGCGCGCCACTTCGCTCCATTCGTGCGCCATGCGGTGGCGCAGCGAGGGGCTGCCGACCGCGCGGCGCAGCCGGTTTTGCAGCCAGGCGGCGTCGCCCGTGAGCGCTTCGAACCACGCTTCTTCGGCGCCCAGCAGCTCGCCTTCGCTGAGCGCCACTTCAAGCTGGGCACGCCGTGAAGCGGTGGCGGTGAAGGCTGACGTGTCGGCCGGCAGGCGCAGCTTCAACCAGGTTTGCACCAGGGCGTCGGTGGTGGCGGCGTTGTGTTCGGGGCGCCCGCCCATGCGCCATGCGGCCGCCACTTCGTGCGTGAGGGCGTGCACCGACTTGTTCTCGCGTTCGCTGCGCTGCTGAAGCACGGCATCGAGGTAGTCGCTGGTGTTGAACAACGCGGGCGCGGGGTGCAGCAGCAGGTGCGACAGCGTCAGTTCCCAGCGCTGGGTGGCGTCGAGCGCCGCGGTGGACGGGCCCCACACCGCATCGCTGGGCAGCGCGGCTTGCAGCAGGTTTTGTTCGGCCGGTGCCAGCCACAGCGCCGCCAGCGCCAGCAGCGTGGCGGGCGGCAGGGCTTGCGCCATGCGGCGACGGGCTTGGGCGCTGCGGCCGAGTTGCAGCAGGGTTTGCCGCGCCCACGAAGGCTCGGCATGCAGCAGTTCGTTCCAGGGCGCGATGGAGTCGGACTGCGGGTGCGGCGGAAGCCAGGCTTGCAGGCGAACCAACAGGCGAGCCTGTTCTTCGCTGCGTGAGCCAGCCCCTTGTGTGGCACCACCCTGTGGCGTGTGGGCTTCACCTGGGGTGCCCAACGTGGGAACCGGCGCCGCCAGGCAAGCGCGCAACACGTCTTCACTCAGCGTGGCGGTGGGCGAGGGCGGCGTGCCATCAATGGCGCGGTGGGCCACGGCTTGCAGCGCCCGCCAGATCGCGGCCTGCTCACTGGCCGCCGGGGCCAGCGCCTGCACCATCGACTGCAGCGGCTGGCTGCGATCGGCGGCGCCCGCGTCAGACAGCAAGGCGTTCAGCAGGCCCTGCCACAGCAGATGCGGGGCGGGTGCGCTGGGCAATGCGCTTTGGCTCCACAGCAGCGCGAAGCCGCTGACCCAGGCTTCGGCCTCGCGCCCCCAGCTCGAAGCCACGCCCGCGCCGAGTGCCCGCGACAGTTCTTTGGCCAGCCCGGCCAACCAGGCGGGGGCGAACTGGCGCACGGCGCGTTGCACCATGGCATGCGCTGTGGGCGATGTGCCCAGGGCCGTCACCAGCGCGCGGGGGCTGTCGCGCAGCACCTCGTGGGCCAGCGTGTCGAGCGACGCGCCCTGGCCGAGGGCCTGGGGCGCATGCCATGGCAGGTGGCCATGGCGCAGGAAGTGAAGCAGGGTGTCGAGCTGGGTTTGCGAGTGGCTGTGTTGCTGCGCGGGCCGTTCATGGTCTGCCGCTTGGTTTGTGGCTTGGTCGGGCGCGCTGTTTTGGGCACGGTCATGGCCGGGGTCATGGGAAGGGGTGGCCGCATGCCCCCCCTGCGCAGCCTGCCCCACGCGGTGGGCCTTCGCGGCCAGGCCGGTCGCAACCGCCTGCTGTTCTTGCAGTGCCTCGGCCAGGCACTCGCGCAGCCGGGCTTCCCATTGCGCTTCCAGGTCTTGCGACGCGACGGGGCCGAGGTCGATCTCGATCGAATCGAATCGCCATGCCTCGCCGGGCCGCGAGAACTGCTCGAACACCTCGTCGATGATCTTGGGCGCCCGGTTGCGCGCGAACGCGGCGGTTCGCTCTTGCTCGTCGAAGGCCTGCTCGGTTGATTCGAAATCGACTTCGAACTGCAGGCTCTCGATGCAGTGGGGGCTAGCCATTTGCACTTGCCGATGTGTCGAGGTCGGCGTCGCCGTTGGTGTCGGATGGGGCGTAAGGCCCCGGCGCTTTTGCTTTGTACAAACACGCGATCACGGCGCAGGCGGCGCGGTTCAGGCGCTGCGCGGCTTGCGGCTCGGCACTCGATTCATCGAAGGCCCGTTCGGTGGCCGCGCAAAAGTCGAGCTTGGCTTGCAGCCACTCGGCATAGCAGCTCTCGAAGTGCAGCATGGCTTCGTAGCCGAGCCACAGGCAATCGGCTGCCACATGGGCGGGGCAGTTGAGCTGCACCGTGTCGGCCGCGAAGCGCTGAAAGTTGGCCTGCGCGGTGCGCACCGTCCAGGCCGGAAACACCGCCGTCAAACGCAGCGCATAAAAGTCAGCGGGCAGGCCCCTGAGTGCGGCGTGCTCGGAGCTGTTGCCCACGGGGCGCAGCAGCACGTGTTCGACCACGTGCAGGCCTTCGGTGTCGTGGTTCAGCACCAGCAAAAGGCGGCGCATGCTTTCCGCGGCGCGCGCGGCGGCCTCTGGGGTGCTGAATTCAGCCAAAGGCCACCAGCGCCCGTGTTCGTCGGGGCCGAGCAGCAGTTGTTGCGTGCCTTGCGCGGGCACCAAACCGGCGTTGTCGCAGGGCGGGCCGCTCAGCCGGTAGCGGTCACGCGAGGTGCCGCAGCGAAGCATCGCCTCGCTGAGTTGGGCGTGGCGCAACGGCTTCATTTGGGCGAGGTCGGCACGCACCTCGATTTGGTTCAGCGGCTGAGGGTGCGGCCGTGCCGCGTGGGTGTCGCCCACGTGGGAAACGGCGCCCAGCGTCGGGTCGTCGTTGATGGGCAGCAGCGAGCGCTTTTGCCGCTCGACCGGCTGCGTGAGCGAGCGGCTGTGCGCATGTCGAAACCCAAGCAAATGGCTCACGCGGCGTTGCAGGCCGGTGCCACCCCCTGGCTGACCCCATGAGGGCAGGGCGTAGTTGAGCCCGGCCGCGCGGTCGCGTGTGAGGCTGACGATGTCTTTCAGGAACGCGGCCTTGTTGTCGAGCAGCGCCGCTTCCAACTCGCTGGGGCTGAGGTAGTTGCAGAACTGCCGCATCGAGTTCTGGGTGTAGGTCTCGCCGTGCAGGGCCAGCAGGTGGTCGAACACCCGCGATTTGCGATCGGCCTGAGGGTCGCGCGCTTCGTACACGTCGGCCACCACCTGCGCCCGCAGGGCCTCGGTGCTCCAGCTCTTCGGCTCAGCGCTTGCCGTGGCGTGGAAGGGCGGCTCGCCAGGCGGCGGCAGGTAGGTCGCATCAACACCCGGCACGGTGGCGTCGCCCAGCAACTGCCACCAGTAGCTGGGGCCCTTGGCGTTGCGTGATGAGAACAGGTCGCGCAGGTGCTCGA
>JAYSYW010000337.1:0-16648 GCA_043727255.1 Rhizobacter sp.
GTCTGGTACGCGCTGTGCTCCCAGGCCCCTCGGGGCTCGACAACCATGCGAACACGGTCACCACTTTGGAATGTAGAAACCGAATGCACCGGCGTACCGAAGTCGGTCACATCCAAGCGGCGACGCAAACTATCGGGAAGGCTCGATCGCAGGAATTCAACAACAAGGCTCTGGCCTTGCTGACGAATGTCAACTCCGACTTGGTTGTTGGGTAAATCAACAATGACCCGTCCTGCGCCGTCTTGCCCACGGCGGAAGTCGATTCCACGAAGCGCAACAGGTGACGGGTTGAGGTTTTCGGCAAAGTGAACAGGTTCAGCCGCTGCTGCTGGAGCCGCCGCCGACGTGGCCGACGATGAAGCGTCCAGCACCACCAGCAGTACCTTTCCTTGAAGCTGAGCCCGGTAGTTGGCTGGCTGCTTCAGGTTCAGCACCAAACGTGTCCGCCCACCAGCCTGTGCCACGTTCACAGAACGCAGGTTTCCTTGGTTGATTTCCACCATAGAACGCCCGAGCGCATTGGTCACGCCGGGCAGATCCAACGCAATGCGTGGAGGCGTCTGGATGGTGAACCCCGCCGGCACTGCCGTGAGAGGCTCAGACAACTCAATGCGAACGATCTCCGCCCCCGCTTGCTGGGTGCTGTTGATCGATTGGATGGCGTTCTGCGCCGCGGCAGGAAGGCTTGCGCCGATGAACAACGCGAGTGCCAGAGCCTGAGCCCGCCACTTACCCATGATCTGTTTCTCCTGCATCTTGTTCATCGCGCAGACTCCTGAAGCTGTAAGGAGCTGGTGCGTTCAATCCACTCGCCCGCTGCATCCTGGACGACCTCCCGAAGGGAGACGTCGGTTTCGGTGATCTTGGTGACCTTGCCGTAGTTTTGGCCGAGGTAATCACCCGTTTTGATTTGGTAGAGCAGGTTGTCCACGCGCAGCAAGGCATGTTGACGCCCCTGTTTGACCACACTTCCAACCATTGACATGCTGTCCAGCGGGTATGCCTCGAGTGGCTCTTTGCGGCGGTTGATTTCCGCTGCAAGCAGCGAGTTCGGCTGCCGGGCCTCCTGCTTGAGTGCGACCGTCAGCTTTCGATTGCTGAAGGGCTCGACACCGTTGGCAGCCAGATAGGGCTGGGGATCAAACTTTTTCGGTGGCGAAAGCGGCGTCACATTCGGCTTGGCTTCACGCTTTTCCTGCTCTATCCACTGTTGCAACTCATCTTGCGACCCGCTGCATCCGGCAAACGCCGAAACAGCGAGACAAACCCATAGCTTCCAATGCGACCATGCCTTCATTTTTTGGCCTCTGGTTTCTTGGCCGTTTGCTTTTGTGCGCTGACTTCAGCCGCGTCGAGGTAGCGGTAAGTTCTGGCAGTCGCTTCCATTGACAACGCACCGGACGTGTCTTTAGCGTCCTTGGAACCGCTGATGTTGAGTTCGTGGAGCGTGACGATGCGGGAAAGATTGGCTACATCCGCTGCGAAAGCGCCGATGTCGTGATAGCGGCCGGACACCTTCAGCGCGATAGGCAATTCCGCGTAATAGTCTTTCACCACCACCTGACCGGGGCGGAACAACTCAAACTGAAGCCCACGGCCCAGGCCGGCTTGGTTGATGTCCGACAGCAGCGCGTCCATCTCGGCTTTGCCAGGGAGCTGCTTCTCAAGCTGAGTCACGTATTCCTCAACCTGTGTCTTCTGCTTGCGCAACTCTTCCAGATTCACCGCTTGAGCCAACTTGCCTCGGTAGTCTTGCTTGAGCGTGGGCTCTTTGGCGCGCTCAACCTCAAGTTCATCGCTGGCAGCCGAGAGCAACAAGAACCAGCCCAGCAACACCACGACAAGCACTACCGCCGCCCAGGTTGCAATTTTGGGAAGCACCGGCCATTGACCTGGCTCATTCGGGTTCAGGCCACGGAATTGACCCGCAGCAGCCTCGAACACCGAGTTCAGATCAACGTTGACAGTTTTCGCTTGAGTGACCATGGCGTCTCGGGGTCAGGGCGTCTTTGTGGCTTTGCCGACCACTGCCGGCGCAGACGCCGACGAAGCAGCGGCATCAGGACTCTGCGGAGGCTTGATGCTGACGCGCATGGAAAAGTCGAACAGGCGCTTCTGGTCGCGGTTGGCGCCCTGAGCAGTTGCCACTTTGATTTCCACAAGTTCAGGCCGCGTCAGCCATTCTGAGTTGTTCCCGGTGTTCCGCAGCAACTCGGAGACACGCTCGTTCGTTTGCGCGACGCCCGACAGGTTCAAGACTTGGCCTGACTGCTTGATGCTGCTGAAATAAACGCCTTCAGGCGTGTGTTTGACGAGTTCGTTGAGCACGTGAACAGGAACATTGCGATCGGTCTGCAGATCTTCGACAGCTTTCTGCCGCGCCTTGAGGGAATCGATCTCCGCGCGGAGCGTGGCGATGTCCTTGATTTGAATTTCCAACTTTTGGATTTCTGCCGTCAGAAACCCATTGCGCTCTTGCTGATTGGTCGTCATCTGCTGAAGCACGAGATACCACAGCCCCACAACGGCAACCCCGGCCGCGGCAGCCAAACCCAAACCCAGAAAGAAGGCCGCCCGGCGGCGCTTGCGCTTTTCCTCCCGATGCGGGAGCAGGTTGATCAAGATCACTGTAGAAACCTCCGCATCGCCAGGCCGCAGGCCGTGAGATACGACGGGGCTTCACGGCGAAGTTTGCTTTCGCGCACCGCCGACCCCAGCTTCATGTTGTCGAACGGGTTGACGACCATCGAGGCAAAACCCGTCAATTCGGTGACACGGTCTTTCAGCCCCGGCAAGGTTGCGGTGCCGCCGGCGAGCATCACGTAGTGCACCTTGTGATGAGGCGTGCTGGTGAAGAAGTACTGCAATGCCCGCCCGATCTCTTGCGACAAGCTGTCAACAAAGGGCACGAGGATTGAGCTTTCATAGTCTTCGGGCAGATCAGCCGCCAGCTTCTTCTGCTCAGCCTCTTCGAACGAGAAGCCGTATTGGCGCGAGATCAGCTGCGTGAGCTGCGAGCCGCCGAACGCCTGGTCTCGGTCATACAGCATTTCTTCGTCGCGCAAGACTTTCAAGCTGGTGGTGTCAGCGCCAATCTCAAACAAGGCAACCAGTGCGTCTTTGCCCTCATTGGGCAATGCGGAGATGAGACGCCCCATGGCCAGACGTGACGCGTGCGATTCGATGTCAAGCACCATCGGCTTGAGCCCGGCAGCTTCAGCCAAGCCTTGACGATCCTGCACCCGGTCTTTGCGTGACGCGGCGATCAGAACTTCCACGTCACCCACTGATGTGGGGCTGGGGCCAATCACCGAGAAATCCAAACTCACTTCATCGAGCGAGAAGGGGATGTATTGGTTGGCTTCTGATTCAACCTGCAATTCGAGCTCTTCTTCACGAAGGCCGGCAGGCAGCATGATCTTCTTGGTGATGACCGCCGATTGCGGCATCGCCAGAACAACCTGCTTGGTCTTGGTGCCACTCTTGATGACCACACGCCGCACGGCGTCGGCCACTTCATCGAATTTTTCGATCTGGCCGTCGGTGATCCAACCCTTCTCGAAACTTTCGGCAGCGAACCGTTCAAGGACGTATTCACCGGAGGCCGTTTGACCCAATTCGACCAATTTGACGCTTGAGGAACTGATGTCCAAGCCGATCATCGGTGGATGCTTGCGACCCAACAACATGTCTAAGAGGCTCACGACGGCTTTTCCCCCAACGCTCGAAAACGGCGCCAGACTGTTAAGAAGTTACTTCAATGCTAGCAGTAAACCCTTTGAGCAACAAAGATTTTTCCCTTTTTAACATCCTCCGCGCGTTGTGAAACCAAGACGCAATTGGACCCCCTAAAAGGCCGCCCGAGGGTCAACCCTGAGATGTTGGTAAGCATTTGCCAACCAACTCACGGCCAGGGAGAGGTCAACACCCCGCTTCCTATAATCGCCGCGACTTCAATGGGAATCTCATGAGCGAATCCGAGCGTCCGCCGGGCCCTTCATCGTCTACTGTGGCGAGCAACTTGCCGGCATGGGCACGCAACCTCACACGCACCTTCACTTGGCTGGCCGGCCTTGCCGCTGCGGCCGGGCTGACTGGGCTGCTGCTGTTGGCGCTGGGTTTGGCGGTGGCGTACCCGAACCTGCCTCAAGTCAGTGGGCTGGCCGATTACCGCCCGAAGCTCCCCATGCGCATTTATTCAGCTGACGGCGTGCTGCTCGGCGAGTTTGGCGAGGAGCGACGCAACTTCCTGCCGATTGCACAGATTCCGAAGGTGATGCGTGAAGCCGTGCTGGCCATTGAAGACTCTCGCTTCTATCAACACAGCGGAGTTGACTACGTCGGCGTGCTGCGCGCCGGCCTGGCCCAGCTCAGCGAGGCGCGCAGCCAGGGCGCGTCGACCATCACGATGCAGGTGGCGCGCAATTTCTACCTGTCGAGCGAAAAGACGTTCACTCGCAAGATCTATGAAATCCTGCTGGCGCTGAAGATTGAAAGCTTGCTCAACAAAGATCAGATCCTTGAGATCTACATGAACCAGATCTTTTTGGGGCAACGCGCGCACGGATTTGCGGCGGCCAGCGAGATCTACTTTGGCAAACCCCTCAAGGACATCAGCATTGCCGAAGCCGCCATGTTGGCTGGTTTGCCCAAGGCACCCTCGGCCTACAACCCAATCAGCAACCCGCGTCGCGCGACGGTGCGCCAGCAATACATCATTGACCGCATGCGCGACAACGGCTTCATCAGCACCGAAGAACACGAAGCCGCACGCGCCGAGAAGCTGAAGTACCGCACCCCCACCCAGGCGGTCGTTCACGCCGAGTACGTCGCCGAAACAGCGCGCCAGATGATCTTCAGCCAGTACGGCGAAGACGCTTACAGCCGGGGGCTGAACGTGCATCTGACGTTGCAATCCGGCGAACAGACTGCCGCTTACCGCGCCCTCCGCAAGGGCGTGATGGATTACGAGCGCCGGCAGGTCTATCGCGGCCCCGAGGCCTACATCGACTTGCCCGGCAACGCCAAGGAGATGGACGCCCGCATCGCCGAGGCGTTGGTGGAGCACCCCGACAACGACGAGTTGCGTGCCGGCGTGGTGTTGGAAGCCGAACCGCGTAAGGTGGTGGCAGCATTGCTGAGCGGCGAGACGGTCACGGTGACAGGAGACGGCCTCCGACCCGCCACATCCGGCCTGTCAGCCAAAGCCAGCCCGAAAGTGCGCATTCGCCCGGGTGCCGTCATTCGTCTGATCAAGAACTCGAAGAACGAATGGTCGATCACGCAGCTGCCCGAGGTCGAAGGCGCCTTCGTGTCACTTGACCCTCGCACGGGGGCGGTGCGCGCCATGGTCGGCGGGTTCGACTATGCCAAGAACAAGTTCAACCACGCCACGCAGGCCTGGCGCCAGCCTGGGTCGAGCTTCAAACCATTCATCTACTCGGCCGCGCTCGAAAAAGGCTTCACGCCGGCAACAGTGATCAACGATGCCCCCTTGTTTTTCGATGCCGGCAGCACCGGCAGCCAACCATGGGAGCCGAAAAACTACGACGGCACCTTCGACGGTCCGATGTCGATGCGCCGCGCACTGGCCAAGTCGAAAAACATGGTGTCGATCCGAATCCTGCAGGCGGTCGGCCCCGCCCAAGCGCAGGAATGGCTGACCCGCTTCGGCTTCGACGCCGAAAAACACCCCCCCTACCTGACGATGGCGCTGGGCGCCGGCTCGGTCACCCCGCTGCAGATGGCCTCGGCCTACGGCGTGTTCGCCAATGGCGGCCATCGCCTGAACCCGTTCTTGATTCAAAAGGTCACCGATGCCAACGGCAAACTTTTGAACCAGGCCACCCCACAGGTGCTGGATGAATCCACACGCACACTGGACGCCCGCAACGCCTTCGTGATGAACAGCCTGCTGCAGGAAGTGACACGCTCCGGCACGGCCGCCCGCGCCCAAGGCACCCTGAAGCGAGGCGACATTGCCGGCAAAACGGGCACGACCAACGACGCCAAAGACACTTGGTTTGCCGGGTACCAGCGCAGCTTGGTGGCGGTGGTCTGGATCGGCTACGACAACCCGCGCAAGCTGGGCGACCGAGAAACCGGCGGCGGCTTGTCATTGCCAGTCTGGATTGACTACATGTCGTACGCATTGAAGGGCGTGTCGGTCGAAGAACCGAGCCCACCCGAAGGCCTGCTGAACCTCGGCGGTGAGTGGTACTACGAAGAATTCGCCCACGGGCACGGTGTCAGTGCGGTCGGCCTGGAAGACAAGTTGCCCACAGCGCCCACCGAAGACGAGAAGAAGGGCATCCTTGACCTTTTCACCCGCTGACCCGCCTTCGGGCGGCAGCGACGGGGCGCGTCAGGCTGGAGCGCAAAAGCGCAAAGGCTGACCCGCCTGTTCGGTGGCGCAAGCTGACAGCGCCTCAAAGAACTCGCGTCCGTCCCGCGTATCCAGCCAACGTCCGCCGATGTACTTGTAGTGATACCCACCGGAGCGAGCCGCCAGCCACAACTCATGCAGAGGTGGCTGCGTATTCAAGATCAGCTTGCTGCCATTCGGAAACTGCAGCTCCAGCAGCCCACCGGTGCGGTGCGCGTCAATGTCCACCAGATCGTCTTGCAACCACTGGTCAACCGTGGTTTCAATGCTGCCCAACACAGCATCAGTGAGCGCACGGTACTCGGCATCCGTCAGCGGCGTCGGGGCAGTTTCAGCAGTCATGGCCGGTAGAATTCCGCAGATGTTGCAAGAGCGTTCGAGTGTAGCGGGCCGTCTTTCCAGGGCGTGTGCCGTGGGTGCATTGCTGATGACCAGCCTGCTCGCCGCATGCGGTCAAAAAGGCGCACTCAAGCTGCCCGAGCCCGTCGTCGCGCCTGTGAAACCCGGACCCGCATCTCCGTCTTCGCCATCCCCACCCGCTTCTTTGGCCTCCGCGCCCCGCTGATTTATGTCCCTTCCCGGCTCTCCCCAGGTGGCCTATCGTGGCCGCGAACTGTTCATCGAAGACTGCGCACTGAACGAACTGGCCGACCGCTTCGGGTCGCCGCTGTACGTGTACTCCAAGGCATCGATGCTGCAGGCGCTGGCGTCATACCAGCGGGCGCTGGTGGGGCGAGACCATCTCATCTGCTACGCGATGAAGGCCAACTCCAATCTCGCCGTATTGCAGACTTTCGCCCAAGCCGGCTGCGGGTTCGACATCGTCTCGGCGGGCGAATTGGAACGCGTGTTGGCCATCGGCGCCGACCCGTCCAAAGTGGTGTTCTCGGGTGTCGGCAAAACTCGCTCTGAAATGCGCCGTGCGCTGGACGCTGGCGTGCTTTGCTTCAACGTGGAAAGCGAAGCCGAGCTGGAGCAGTTGTCTCAGGTGGCGGCGAACGCCGGGCGCACCGCGCAAGTCAGCCTGCGCGTCAATCCAGATGTCGACGCCGGCACGCACCCGTACATCTCAACCGGCTTGAAGGGCAACAAGTTTGGAGTGGCGCATGAGCGAGCCCTTGAAACCTACCGGCGTGCCGCCGCTCTGCCGGGCTTGAAAGTCGTGGGCATCGATTGCCACATCGGCTCGCAGATCACCGACGCCACACCCTACCTCGACGCACTCGACCGAGTGCTCGACCTGGTGGAAGCCATTGAGGCACAAGGCATTCCGATTCATCACCTTGATCTCGGCGGCGGATTGGGCATTACCTATACAGACGAAGCCCCACCCAGCGCGGAAGCGCTGGTAACAGCACTGCTGCAGCGCATCGACACACGAGGCCATGGCCACCGCAAACTGCTGCTGGAACCGGGGCGGTCGTTGGTCGGCAATGCTGGCGTGCTATTGAGCGAGGTGCTGTACCTGAAGCCCGGCGACACCAAGAACTTCTGCATCGTCGACGCTGCCATGAACGATTTGATGCGGCCCGCGATGTACGAAGCTTGGATGGGCATCGTGGCTTGCACGATTCGAGACGAAACGCCAAACACGTGGGACGTAGTCGGCCCTGTTTGCGAATCAGGCGATTGGCTGGGCCACGACCGCCTGTTATCCGCTCAGCAAGGTGACCGCATAGCAGTGCTGTCAGCCGGCGCTTACGGAATGAGCATGGCGAGCAACTACAACACCCGTGGGCGTGCCGCCGAAGTGCTGGTATCCGGCAACCAATCTTGGCTGGTGCGTGACCGCGAAGACCCGAAGGAGTTGTTTTCGAGCGAGCATTTGTTGCCGCCGATCTGACGATAGGGGTACCCGTCATTGCAAGCGGCCCCGCCAATAACAAACAGTCCACCGCCATCAGACGACGACAAGCGACAGCGAGACCCCCTCACAGGCTTGCTGCGTTGATCAGGTCCGCGATATCACACAGTCAATAAAAAAGGCCACCCGTAGGTGGCCTTTGATTAAAGCTGCCTTGAGGCAGCATCGATCATCAGAAAGCGTGCTGGATGCCCAAGTCGTAGCCACTCTTTTCCGTGGCGGCGCGGCTATCGTGCGCCACATCAACGAACAGCTTGGTACGCTTGGACAAGTTGTGGTGATAACCGAGACCAACGCGCTTGTTGACTTCCGTCGTGTCGGACTTCAGCGTTGCGTAACCAACCTTGATGTCGCCCGTGCCAACGGTGATGTTCGCACCCAACAGCAGACCCTTGACCTTTTTGTCGTCATTGCGCTTGCCGTTGGCAATACCACCCGACAGCTTGATCATGCCAAACTTGTAGGAAGCACCCACGTTCACCAGATTGTCGTAGCGACCTTCAGGGTTTTCGTACGAAATACCGGCCCACAAAGGACCACCGGCGAAGGTCGCCGACACAGAGTAGGGACGGTTTGTCTCCACACCACCAGTGGCCTTTTCAGCGATGTCGCCAGACACTGAAACCGGGCCAAAGGTGTTCACGTACTTCACCGAATTTTCAGTGCGGACCTTTCCTGGGTTTTCACGAGCGGCAGCAATGGCTGCGGCAGTCGCTGCAGGAACTGCCGCAGGAATGCCAGCCTGAATCCGGAAAGCGGGATAGCTTGGGGTAGTGGCCATGCCAATGTCGCGAAGCTTGGCGATGGTTTCACCCGCAAACGGGTCAACAATGGATTGCACGGTCAGGAACGACGACGTGTATTGACGACCCAGGGTCACAGTACCCAGGGTGGCGCTGCGCAGGCCAACCCATGAGAAGCCTTCCCAGAAACGAGCACCCGAGACGGCCACAGGGGCAACACTGCCACCCAGCGAGCCCGTATCCGGAGAAAGTCGGTGCTCCAAAGCGAACAACGCGGTCAGACCACCACCCAAGTCTTCAGCGCCACGGAAGGCGATGCGGCTACCAGCCGTGTCGAGGACTTCCTTGTTGGCACTGCCGATGGTTTTACCAACGGCTTGGTCGAGCTTGCCGAAGATCACGACTTGAGCCGATGCAGCGCCAGCGAAGGCAGACAGGGCCAAGAGAGCGAGAAGAGATTTTTTCATTGCGACTATCTCCTAAGTTAAACAGAGGTCCCGATCGAGAATGGCGCTTTCAGCGCCGATCAGGCCGAACTCCTCAGCGGAAGTTGCCGTATTCCACCAGAGGGACTCTGTCCTTGCAAAGCGTCACTGACCGAAACACCTTCGGCTGTTGCCTGTGAACAACGCGGCTTCTTCGTTTGATTGATGACTCGGCGGTCCGTACCCCGGAGAGCAGTCACGATGCGGATGGATTCGCGCTACGCTCCACCCTTGCCCCATGGATGCTCGTATTGACATGACCCCAACATCGCGCTCGGCGCCATTTGGCGCATTGGATCGCTGGCTCTCCAGTGCCGATGGCCTGCTAAGAACACTGGCTGGCGCTCATGCATCATCTCGTCCCTTCCCCGCAGCGGGGCATGCAAACGCCACACTCACGAATGAAGAGCGCCGCCTGTCTGGCGCGCTGATGCGCGTCAACCATGTGGGCGAGGTTTGCGCGCAAGCGCTCTACACCGCACAAATGCTGGCGACCCGTGATAACGCACTGCAAGCGTCATTCGAACAAGCCGCGCGCGATGAAGTCGATCACCTCGCGTGGACGCGGCGGCGCTTGAGCGAACTGAATGCGCGCCCGAGCCTGCTGAATCCGCTCTGGTATGCCGGTGCCTTTTGTATTGGCTGGATGGCAGGGCGGACCAGTGACAGGCTGAGCCTGGGTTTTGTGGTCGAAACTGAACGGCAAGTCGAAGCTCACTTGGCCAGCCACCTCGACCGATTACCTGCAGGCGACCACGCCTCCCGCGCCATCGTTGAGCAGATGAAAGAAGACGAAGCCCGTCATGCGGCGAACGCAGAGCAGGCAGGGGCCGCTGCCTTGCCACCGCCTGTTCGCGGTGCGATGCGGCTCGCCGCCAAGCTCATGACGAGCACGGCGCACCACATCTGAGACTTATCAGACTTCCACGAGCTCGTGGCTGTGGGTGATCTCCGCAGTCTTGCCAAGCATGATGCTGGCCGAGCAATATTTTTCGTGCGACATCTGAATAGCCCGCTGCACAGCGGCGTCAGGCACAGCTTTGCCACTCACGATGAAGTGCATGTGAATGCGCGTGAAAACTTTCGGGTCGGCGTCCGCGCGCTCTGAAGTCACCTTGACTTGACACCCCCGCACGTCGTGGCGGCCGCGCTTCAGAATCAGCACAACGTCATATGCCGTGCAGCCGCCTGCCCCCGCAAGCACAGTTTCCATGGGACGCGGCGCGAGATTGCGGCCTCCGCCCTCCACCGCACCGTCCATCACCACCACATGGCCACTGCCCGTTTCGGCAACAAACCCCATTCCGCTAGCGGCCAACCAGTTAATCGTGCATTCCATCTTCTTGTCCTGAATTTGACTAAATCGGCAGGGGCGGATTGTGCACGGCACCCCCGTTCAGGTGAGTTCCGGTGTATTGCGACTCACCATGCCACCCGCTACACTTATTGCGCTGACGCTGCAATCATCTCTATCGCGGCGCCTACCGTTTGTCTCCTCCACCTCCTCCATTGGTGGATTCAGCCCAAGGCAGCAATGTCTTGGGCTTTTTTCTTCGCGTCGGCATTCGTTTGATGCTGACCTATGGTCCGGCGCCCAAATTCTGACGCCCCGCAGGAGAGAGCCATGGCCGGCAGCGCCCCCGCCAAGACGCCAAAAATATCAGCTGTGCGGTCTGGCCTCGGCCTCTCCGATTACCTTCAGAAGATTCTCAACGCACGGGTTTACGACGTCGCGATTGAGACATCACTGGAACGCGCCAAGAATCTGTCAAAGCGGTTGAACAACCAGGTTTGGCTCAAGCGTGAAGACACACAGCCCGTCTTCAGCTTCAAACTGCGCGGCGCATACAACAAGATGGCGCACCTGACGCCCACCCAGTTGAAACGCGGCGTCATCTGCGCCTCGGCCGGGAACCACGCCCAAGGGGTGGCTTTGAGCGCAAAGCATATGCATTGCCGCGCTGTCATCGTGATGCCGGTGACCACACCCAGCGTCAAGATTGATGCTGTGCGCGGCTTCGGCGGCGAGGTGGTGCTGCACGGCGAAAGCTATTCCGACGCCTACCAGCATGCCCTCGAGCTGGAACGCGACCGTGGGCTGACCTTCGTGCACCCCTTCGACGACCCTGACGTCATTGCCGGTCAGGGCACGATTGCGATGGAAATCCTGCGCCAGCACCAAGGGCCGATCGACGCAGTGTTTGTCGCCATCGGCGGTGGCGGGTTGATTTCTGGCGTGGCGGCTTACATCAAAGCCGTGCGCCCGGAGATCAAAGTTATCGGCGTTCAGACCACCGATTCCGACGCGATGACACGCTCGGTGAAAGCCGGCAAACGCGTGCAACTCAATGACGTGGGGCTGTTTTCCGATGGCACTGCGGTGAAACTGGTGGGCGAAGAAACCTTCCGGCTCGCGCGCCAATGGGTCGACGAGTTCCTGGTGGTTGATACCGATGCCGTGTGCGCCGCCATCAAAGACGTGTTCCAAGATACCCGAAGCGTGCTCGAACCCGCCGGCGCGTTGGGCGTTGCCGGACTGAAGCAGTACGTCGAGCACCACAAGGTGAAGGGCCAGACGCTGGTCGCCATCACCTGCGGGGCGAACATGAACTTCGACCGCTTGCGCTTTGTGGCCGAACGCGCCGAAGTAGGCGAAGAACGCGAAGCCCTCTTTGCCGTGACGATCCCGGAAGAGCGCGGCAGCTTCAAACGTTTCTGCGAATTGATTGGCCCGCGCAGCGTCACCGAGTTCAACTACCGCATCTCCGACAACGCCCAGGCGCACGTCTTCGTGGGCCTTGCCACCAGCAACCGGGGCGAGCCCGACAAAATCGCCCGCAGCTTCATCAAGCACGGCTTTCCCAGCGTCAACCTGACCGACGATGAGCTTGCCAAGGAACATGTGCGTCACATGGTGGGTGGCCGCAGCGAGTTGGCACGTGACGAACGCCTGTACCGCTTTGTCTTCCCTGAACGCCCCGGCGCGTTGATGCGGTTCTTGTCGAGCATGCACCCGAGCTGGAACATCAGCCTGTTCCACTACCGCAACCAGGGCGCGGACTACGGTCGCATTCTTGTCGGCATCCAGGTGCCGCGGGGTGACAAGAAAGCCTTCAAAGACTTTCTCGCCGGGCTCGACTACCCCTGCATTGACGAAACCGACAACCCCGTCTATCGCCTGTTTTTGCGCTGAGCAGGTGCGCGTTCGCCCGGTTGCCCGGCCGCTTGACAGGGCCGCACAATGAAGGCGTTCTTCTTGCTTGATTGCTTTGATCTGACGTTCATCGCCTGACCGACATCCCCGCCATGCCTGTCAATCGCTCCCTCATTTCTCCCACCGCCAACCCGGTGTTGGAGCAGGCCATCCGCGACAAGCTCAGGCGACACAGCGAAGTCACCGGCAACCTCGGTGAACTCGAACCCCTGGCCGTGCGCCTCGGCCTGATCCAGAACACCCTGAAGCCCCGCTTCAAAGCACCACAGATCGCCATGTTCGCTGCTGACCATGGTTTGGTGGTTGATGGCATCGGCCCGGTTGGCCAGCCTTCGACCGCGCGCCTGGTGAACAACCTGCTCACATCGCGCCTGCCGGTTTCAGTGTTTGCGCACATCCAAGGCATGCACCTGAGCGTGGTTGACTGCGGCGTGGCCGAAGCTGTTGCGCCGCATGCGCGGCTGATGGCCCGCAAGATCGCCCACGGCACGCGTAACTCGCGTGTCAACGTCGCCATGTCGCTCGATCAAGCCCATGCCGCCATTCGCGCCGGCATGGAAATCGGCGACGCGCTGCCGGGCAACGTCATCGCCTGCGCGGGCATTGGCGTCGGCGCACATGAAAGCGCGGCGTTGGTGCTTTCAGGCCTGACGGGAGATTCGATACGCGACTTGGTCATGCCCGACGTCGGCAGCGGCCCGGAAACAGACAACGAGGCTCAGGCCCACCTGATGCTCGTGATGCAAGCAGTGAAGGGGCGCCACCGTGACCTGAGCGACCCGGTGGAAGTGCTTGCGGCATGCGGAGGCTTCGAGATCGCCATGATGGTCGGCATGATGCTGGTCGCATCGAGCAAGCGGCATCTGCTGATGATCGATGGCATGTCGGCCTGTGCCGCATTGATGGTGGCTGCGCGCATTGCGCCCACCGTCACCGACTACTGCATTTTTTGCCGCAGCCACAGCCACGGGGGTTTGTCGCGGGCCTTGTCGCTGTTCCAGGCGGCAGCGTTGCTGGAGCTTGGAATGGAAAGCACCGATGGCACCGGCGCAACGCTGGCTTTCCCACTGGTGCGCAGTGCGGCCGCGCTGCTGACGGAAGTGGCCGAAGGGGAAGACCCAGGGCCGTCACAACCGGCTGATATGGCGCCGGCCGACTCGGCAAGCACGCCTTTGTGAATTCAGCGGTCGGGCCGCACGCCCGGTGGCGGACGCCCAGGGCGAGGTGCGAATTGAGGCGACTCCGCAGAACCCGGCGGATCAGCCTGCACATCTTCAATTCCAGGCGCGGCCGTCAAGCTGCCCGTGGCTGGCGGCGGCAACGGTGGGATTTCCAGCACGATGGTTGCCGGGCCTTGAGCCGGCCCCAACGATGCCGAGCGCTGACCCACGGACTTGAGCACCAACTGGTCTTCCACCCATGAGCCGGCAATGAATGGCCGCGCCGGCTTGTCGTCAATGGCGATCAGGGCAATGCCCGGGGTCGCGCCGTCATCGCCCGTTGGCTTGGCGGCCATCACACCAATGAGCTTGAAGCGGCTGCTTTCAGGCGACGCGGCCACTTGCTCTGGCGCATCCTCGGCACCGAACAAACGACTCAGGTCGCCGCCCATGCTTACCGATTCATTCAACGCCACAGCGCCTGGGGGCGCCACGGTCGGACGCACCATCAGGCGCAACCCCCAGAAGGCGGCTGCTGCCGCCACCAGGGCCCAGATCACGAATGCTGACAGTCGGGAAGGCATGGAGGAATTATGATTGATGATCCACCGCTGTTGCGGATCCTCTTGGTGAGCGTTCTGTTGATGATGAAGATGAAAGCCGTGTCCTTCCTGTCCGCCCAACGCCGTGCCCGTGGTTTCACCCTCATCGAACTGATGGTGGTGTTGGTCATCATTGGCGTGCTCGCCGCGCTGATCGTGCCCAATGTGCTTGACCGCGCCGGCGATGCCCGCGTGACTGCCGCCCGCACCGACGTCAACAACCTGGTGCAGGCGCTCAAGCTCTACAAGCTCGACAACCAGCGTTACCCCTCGGGCGAACAAAGCCTGCAGGCGCTGGTGGCCAAACCATCGGTGGGCAGCATTCCCCCGAACTGGAAGCCCTACCTCGACAAGCTGCCCAACGACCCCTGGGGTCGTCCGTACCAGTACGCCAACCCTGGCGTGAAAGGCGAGATCGATGTCTACAGCTTTGGGGCCGACGGCCAAGTCGGCGGCGAAGGCAACGACGCTGAAGTCGGCTCCTGGCAGTAGGCGTTGGGGCCGCAGCAGCGGCTTCACGCTGATCGAACTGCTGTTGGTGGTGGCGCTGATCGCCATCGCCTCCGGCCTCGCCAGCTTGGCACTGCGCGACCCATCCACAACGCAACTCGAACATGAAGCAGCCCGCCTCGCCGCGCTGCTTGAATCGGCCCGTGCCGAATCGCGTGCGTCTGGTTTGGCGGCGCGCTGGGAACCGGCCCGAGCCGAGCCCAACGCCAGCGGCTTTCAGTTCATCGGACTCTCCGGCCTCACGACCATGCCCACGCAGTGGCTCACCGAAGGGGTCTCAGCTGAAATCGTCGGGGCACGCGCCGTGGTGCTGGGCCCCGAGCCCATCATCGGCGCCCAAAACATCGTGTTGCGCCTCAACGACCAGCGCCTGACCCTCACGACCGACGGCCTCGGGCCCTTCGTTGTAGCGGCAGGCACGGCGGAAAACCCTCCATGACGCGCCCCTCTCGCGGTTTCACGCTGGTCGAAGTGCTGGTCGCCATGGTGATCGTGGCGGTGACGCTGAGCGCGGGCATCAAGGCCGCTGGCGCACTCACGAACAATGCGCAACGCATCGTCGAGGTGACGTCGGCGCAGTGGTGCGCAGAGAACCAGCTCATCGGGCTCAAGCTGGCCAACCACTTCCCGGGCATCGGTGATGCCGACTTCGGCTGCGAGCAACTCGGCGTGCCGTACCGCGGCAAGCTGGTGGTGCGCCCCACGCCCAACCCCAACTTCCGCCGTGTTGATGCGGAAGTGACGAGCGAAGAGGGCCGCCACATCCTCACGCTGTCCACCATCCGGCCGAGAGACTGATGCGGCCCACCAGTCAGCCGCGCATCCCCCACGCTTCATCCGGCTTCACGCTGGTCGAAGTGCTGGTGGCCATGATGATCATGTCGGTCATCGCCATCATGTCGTGGCAAGGTGTGGACGGCATCGTGCGCACGCGGGCGGCCAGCGAAGAGCGACTTGAGAAAACCCTGCGCCTCAACACCGTGCTCGCGCAATGGGAGCAAGACCTGAATGCGGTGCAAGACAGCCGCCATGTACCGCCCTTGCGCTTCGATGGCATCTCAACCGTCATGACCCGTCGCACCCCCGAGGGCTTGCAGATCGTCGTCTGGTCGCTGCGCAACGGCAACCTGATGCGCTGGGCCGGACCGCGCGTAACCGACACCGCCTCGCTCAAGAACAGTTGGATGCAGACCCAGCAATTGATGGGCACCGAGCCCGGCCAGTTGCGCGCCCTTCCCGGCGTTGAACAATGGCAGCTCTACTGCTTCCGGGGTAACGCGTGGAGCAACTGCCAGTCCAGCGGCGACGTGTCCCAGCCAGCCGCCGCCGGCGCCCCGGCGCAGCGCGAAGAGCTTCCGGCCGGGGTGCGGCTGGTGCTGGGCTTCGCCCAAGGCAGCGGCTTTTCCGGCACGGCAACGCGCGACGTGGCGATCGGCCCCTGAGCATGCACATGAATCCACACGCACCCTCACCGTCGCCACGACACCAGCGCGGCGCGGCCCTGCTGATGGCGATGATCATCGTGACGCTGGTCGCCACGCTGGCGGTGTCGATGGTGTGGCAACAGTGGCGGGCGGTGCAGGTCGAAGTGGCTGAGCGCGCGCGCTCGCAGTCGGCCTGGGTGCTGGCCGGGGCGCTCGATTGGTCGCGCATCATCTTGAAAGAAGACGCACGCACCGGTGGGC
>JAYSYW010000338.1:0-6782 GCA_043727255.1 Rhizobacter sp.
AGGGCGTCTGTGCAGCGGAAGGGCAGCACGATGCCGCGCGCGTCGTCTTGCACCGCCCAGGCGCGGATGTTCGGGGGGTGTGCGCGCACGCCGCCGAAGATGGTGGCAAAGGCCACGTCGGCTGCGTCGCGGCCGGTGCCGAAGCGCACAAAGCCCATCGGCGTGGCGGTGCCTGCCGGGTCGAAGATGTACCAGCGGTCACCCAGGTACACCTCGACGTAGGCGTGGAAGTCGGGCGGGCCCATCACCGGGTCGGCGCCAAAGTCGGTGCCGGTCGCAAAACGCGCCGGAATGTTGATCGCGCGGCACAGCGCAATCATCAAATGCGCGAAGTCGCGGCACACGCCGACCTGTTCGATCAACGTGTCCACCGCCGAGGTGTTGGAGTCGGTGGTGTTCGATGTGAACGAGACGCGGCTCTTGACCCAGTCTTGAATCGCCTGCACCCGGCTGTGGCCCTGCCACATGCCGCCGAAGTTGTTGCCCGCCAGACGCAGCAGCCGGTCGGATTGGCAGTAGCGGCTGGGGTAGATGTAGCCCAGCACCTCGGGCGGCAGCCGGTGCACCGGCACTTCGGCCAGTTGCGCCGGGTCGGCGTGGTGGTGGGTCATGTCCACCGTGGCCATGTACGACAGCTTCAGCTCGCCAGGCAGCGCACGCAGGCACATGTAGCGGTTGCCGGTCACCGGGTCGGTGTGGATGCGCGGGGTGACGGGCTGGTTGAGCACCAGGCTCTCGGCCGAGATGACCTGGCACGAGGTGTGCGCCGCGTGGATGTTGAAGATGAAGTCGGCACCGCCGTTGTCGATGTCGTAGGTCAGCTCGACATGCATTTCCATGCGGATCATGGGCGGCCCCCGGCTTGTTTTTCAGAACGTGCGGGCTCGGCAGCGGTGGCGCCGTAAGCGGGCAGGGGGCTTGAAATGGTCATCGCGCAAGTATGCCGCGAGCGTGCCCGCCGCCGCCTTGCGCGCGGCCCCGGCCCCTTCAGCGTGGGCTGTCTTCGGGCATCTTGAATCGGGCCACTTGCCCGGCCAGCGTGAGGGCCTGGCCGTTCATGGCCGATGCCGCCCCGGCGGTCTGCTCGACCAGGGCCGCGTTCTGCTGCGTCATGCGGTCGAGTTCGTTCACCGCCTGGCCGATCTGGCCGATGCCGGCCGTTTGCTCGCGCGCGCCGATGGCGATTTCGCTCAGCAAGTCGTTCACCCGCTTCGACGAGGTGACGATGTTTTCAATCGTGGTGCCAGCGTTGCGCACGATGTGCGTTCCGGCTTCCACCTGGTCCACGCTGCCGCTGATCAGCGCCTTGATTTCCTTGGCCGCCTGGGCGCTGCGCTGCGCGAGGCTGCGCACCTCGCTGGCCACCACTGCGAAGCCCCGGCCCTGTTCACCCGCGCGGGCCGCTTCAACGGCCGCGTTCAGCGCGAGGATGTTGGTCTGGAAGGCAATGCTGTCGATGGTGCCGATGATTTCGGTGATCTTGGCCGACGAGGCGCGAATGCCGTCCATCGTGACCACGATGTCGCGCATGGCGCGCCCGCCATCGGCTGCCACCTGGGCGTTCTGGTGCGCCACGCTGGCTGCTTCGGCGGTGTGGTCGGAGGTCTTTTGCACCGTGGCTGAAATCTGTTCCATCGACGAGGCCGACTCTTCCAGGTTGGCGGCCGCCTGTTCGGTGCGGGCCGACAGGTCGTGGGCGCCGCTGGCGATCTGGTGGCTCGAGTGCACGATCTCGTCGCTGGACTGGCGCACGCCCAGCACCATGCGGCGCAGTGAATCCTGCATGCTGCGCAGCTCAAGCATCAGCTCGGCGGCTTCGTCGTTGCCCCAGGGGAAGGGCGACGTGGTCAGGTCGCCGTCGGTCATGGCGTGCAGATGGCGGCGGGTTTCTTTCAGGCCGCCGTCCATCACGCGGTAGAAGCTCAGGAACAGGTAGCCAGCGATCAGCATCGACACCGCCACCACGGCCAGGTTGCGCAGCACCTGGCGCCAGATGGCCTCGCGCAGGTCGCCGGTGTACACAGCCGATCCGATCACCCAGCCCCAGGGCGCGAAGCCCTTCACGTAAGAGATTTTGTCCACCGGCTGGTCGTTGCCCGGCTTGGCCCACTGGTAGGCCACAAAGCCCTGCTGGCTTGCGCGCACCGTGGCCACAAAGGCGTTGAACAGCGCCAAGCCGTTCGGGTCCTTCAAGCCCGACACGTCTGTCCCGTCGAGCTCGGGCTGCACCGGGTGCATGACCATGCGCGGCTGCATGTCGTTGATCCAGAAGTGTTCGGTGCCGTCGTAGCGCAGCGGCTTGATGGCTTGCAGCGCCAGTTGCTGCGCTTGTTCGCGCGTCAGCTTGCCGCTGGCCTCTTGGGCGTGCGCCCAGGCCAGCATGCCGTGCGCCACTTCAACGTGTTGCCGCGTGGCGTCCATCCGGGCCTGCATGGCCGACTCGGACTGCGTTCTCAACTCCCAGCTCAGCAGGGCCAGCATGGGCAGCACGAAGGCCAGCGAAATGATGATCGCCTTCGAGGTGAAGCGCAGCGTGCGAAACAGCCGCACACCCGGTGCCCAAACGCCGTGGTGGGCGAAGAAGCCCCCGTCACGCGGTGCCCGTTGGGGCGGCGACGCTTCGGTGGCGCGGGGCAGAGGGGTGGTTGTCATCGGTGCGCCTTGGTTGGGGTGTGCGGCGCGTGGCCGCTGGGCTCTGTGGGTTATCGGCCGAACCACCGGGTGCTTGATGTGTTTCGGCTGCTCAAACGTTGCTCGTGGCCCGCACCTCGGCCAGGCTGGTGATGCCTTGCAGCACCTTCTCGATGCCGTCTTGCCGCAGCGTGCGCATGCCTTCGATCAGGGCGCAGCGTTGCAGCTCTTCGGCGCGCGCGCGGGTCTGGATCAGCCGGCGCAACTCGCGTGAAACGACCATCAGCTCATGCAACCCGGCGCGGCCCTTGTGGCCGGTGTGGCCGCAGTGCTCGCAGCCGGGGCTGTGGTGCGTCATCAGGCGGCCGTCGCGGCCAAAGCGTTGCAGCCATTCGGCCAGCACCTTGTCGCGGGTGAAGGCCGGGTGGTCGGGCGGGCAGACGTGCAGGTGGTCGTCGAGCAGCTCGTTGGTTTCTTCTTCATTGGCCGGGCGCGAGGTGCGGCAGTGGTTGCACAGCCGGCGGGCCAGGCGCTGGGCCAGCACGCACAGCAGCGAGTCGGCGAAGTTGAACGGGTCGAGGCCCATGTCGATCAGGCGGGTGACGGTTTCGGGCGCGCTGTTGGTGTGCAGCGTGCTCAGCACCAGGTGGCCGGTGAGCGAGGCTTCGATGCCCATCTGCGCGGTTTCTTCGTCGCGCATTTCGCCGACCATGATCACGTCTGGGTCGGCGCGCAGGAAGGCGCGCAGCGCCTTGGCGAAGGTCCAGTCGATGCGTGGGTTCACCTGCACTTGGCGCAAGCCCGGCTGGGTGATTTCAACCGGGTCTTCGGCCGTCCAGATCTTGCGTTCGGGCACGTTGATGTGGCTCAGCGCCGAGTGCAGCGTGGTGGTCTTGCCCGAGCCCGTGGGGCCCACGCACAGCACCAGCCCATAGGGCCGCTCCATCGCTTCTTTCAGGTGCTTGAGGTTGTGGGGGCTCAAGCCCAGGTTGTCGACCGGAATGGGCTTGGCCGATGCCAGCAGGCGCATCACCACGTCTTCGAGCCCGCCGCTGGTCGGTATGGTGGCCACCCGCAGCTCAACCTTGTGTTGTGGCGAGAACTTGGCGAAGTTGATCTTGCCGTCTTGCGGCTTGCGCTTCTCGGAGATGTCGAGGTCGCACATGATCTTGATGCGGGCGATCAGCGCGTTGCGGTAGTTGGGCGGCAGCTCCAGGTGGGTGCGCAGCAGGCCATCTTTGCGGAAGCGGATCTTGATCTTTTCGCGGCCAGGGTAGCTTTCAACATGGATGTCGGAAACGCCGTCCTTGCAGGCGTCGATGATCATGTTGTTGATCAATCGCACCAGCGAGTTGTCGCTTTGTTCGATCTGACGCACGTCTTCAGAGGCCAGCTTGTCGAGGTCTTCGCGTTCCAGCGTTTCCACCAGCTTGTCGGTGTCTTGCATCTCGAACGGAATCGGGTCGGCCGCGTTGGCGTTGGCATAACGCTGCAGGCTCGCGGTGCCGATCTTTTCGTATGACTTGAACAGCACGTCGTCCATGCTCTTGCACTGCGCGAGCACGGGCACGGTTTTCATCTGCGTGATGAATTCAACTTCATCCACCACCGCGCGGCGCCGCACCGGGTCGTCCATCGCGATCACCAGCCGGCCTTCGCGCACCATCACCGGCATCACCTGCACACGCACCGCCACCGAATACGGCAGCTTGCGAATGGCTTCGGCCTCGAACGGAAATTCATCCAGGTTCACGAGCGGGTAGCCCATCTTGCGGGCCAACGCGGTCTGCAGATCCTCACGCGACACGATGCCCATGCGCACCAGCAGCTCACCCAGCGGCACGTTGCGGTCTTGCGACTGCTGTGAAAGCGCGTCTTTCAACTGCGCGTTGCTCACCAGCCCCAGCGAGGTGAGTGCCTCGCCAATGCGCACCATCGGCATGCTGGCTTGTTTGTCGATGGCGGCCAGCAGCTGCTGCGGCGTCACCACCTGGCGCATCACCAGAATGTCGCCCAGCTTCTGGTTGCGCATTTGCTGCTGCATGTCCACGGCCTGTTCCACCTGCTGCGCCGTGGCGGCCTTTTGTTCCACCAGCAACTCGCCGATGCGCGGGCCCAAATCGCAACTCACGTAAGCCTCGCGCGGAATGAACAGGCGCTGCACCGAGCCGGCTTCATCCACCGGCGGGAAGAGAAACAGGCCGTGTTCGGTTTCCACGTGGCCGATGGTTTCGCCCTCGATCGGCTCGCCGCCTTCCACCACCACCCGGTACGGGCTGCGCGGCCGTTCGTTCAGTCGGTTGACTTGCGAGTTGCCGTCGGTGGCCTGGTGCGATGGGCGCAGCGTGTCGGTGACGCGCAACGATCGGAACTGGCTGAAGCGCAGCGGCATGGTGGTGCGGGCCGGTGGCACCTGCACATGGGCCACCGAGTCTTCGGGCACGAAGAAGATCAGCCGGGCGGTCATCTTGCGGCCGTTCAACGCCAGGATCTCGCAGGCCATGGGCTGGCTCTGGTCGTGCTCGGAGGGGTAGCTGGCAAAGGGCGGCGTGGGCCAGCGGAACATCGCGTGGCGCGCCTTGGCCACGTCGTCCGCCGGGGCGGGCAGGGGGGGCGCGACGATGGGCACGAGATTGAAGTCGGCGCTGGGCGGGGTCGAGAGGTCGGACACGGTTCGTCCCTTTGGTGCTGGCAATCGGGGCGAACGGCAGGCGCAGGCCCAAGGCGCGGGGAGGCAGATCCCCGCGCCGCGATCGTAGGCAGCGCGGGGCCGAGGCAAAGGCGCAAGAAGCGGGGCGATCGGCGGGTTGTTCGGCGTCTGGCTACACGCCGGTGTTGCCGCGGCGGTGTCACCTGCGTGTCATGGGAAACCCTGATAAGTGTGAAATTTGCGCGCCCGTAGAGTGATGCGCCCCGGGCGGGGCGCGTCGCGCAACTTGCCGCGCGCTCACATCCGCCCCCAACAACCCCAAAAACATTCAGGAGAGAGACGATGACCCACGCCCTTCGTTCAAGCACTTCCCCGCGCGCCTTGGCGGCTCGCCGGCGCCTCGGGCCGCTCGCCCTGTTGGCAGCGGCCGTGCTGACCGCCTGCGGCGGCGGCGGCGAAGAAACCACGCAGGTGCGCGACATCGTCTTCAGCACGCACAACTTGAAGAGTGACGCCCAGCCCGCTGGCACGCCCGGCACGCCCGGTGTGGTGGTGGCAACCGACAGCAAGATCGCCACGCAATTCGGCAGCACCCGCGTCAACCTCAACCAGGCGCGCTACACCCGCTACCAACTGGCCCGCTTCCAGCACCGCAAGCCCGACGCCATCTTGGTGGCCGTGCCCGGCACGCTGGCCGCTTCACACAGCTACTTGGTGCTGGCCGAAAACCTGATGCAGCGCATGTACAAAGACCACGGCCTGGTGGTTGAGCTGTGGGGCGTGGACCGCCGCTCGGTGCACCTGCAAGACATGGAAGGCCTGCAGATCGCCGAGTACAAGCGCGACCCGTTGATCGCCCTGAACTTCTTGTACGGCTCCGAGCTGGGCCTGCCGCTGCACCGCAGCCTGCGCCGCCGCGCGGTGTTCCATGAGCAAACCGAGATGTCGTTCATGGGCAACTGGACGGCCCAGGTGCATTCGCAAGACATCGACGCCATCGTCGAAGAAGCCCGCAAAGAAGCGCGCAAAGGCAACGTGTTTCTGGGCGGCCACTCGGCCGGCACCGGCTTCGTGGCGCGTTACGCCGCCACCGACTTCAACCTGAAGGGCGAGGGCGAGGCCAAGCCCGGCTACGCCAAGCTGCGCGGCCTGGTGCTGTTTGAAGGGCAGGGCGGGGCGCTGGCGGCTGCGCCCACGCCGGCCCAGCTCGATGCGGTGATCGCGGCGGCTGACGGCGGCCTGAGCGCCGCCATCGCCAATGGCACCACCGACGCCTTCGTGTCGCGCCCCGGCCTCACGCCGCGTGTCAACGCGTCGAGTGAAGTCAGCGGCATGCAGATCGCGTTCGAGGGAACCATCAACGGCAAGCAGGCCTTGTTGCAGCAAGACCAAGGTGGCGTGGCCGGCAACAGCGTCTACGCCAAGGTGGCCGGCTTCAACGACCGGCCCTTCCCCGTGACGGCCGGCGCGGCCCTCGGCACCTTCATGGACGACGACAACA
>JAYSYW010000339.1:0-16637 GCA_043727255.1 Rhizobacter sp.
GTACTCGTACTGCGTCACTGAACCAACGGCGTCTACGCTGTAGGTCTGCCGGCCTGCAGCGTCGTAGACAGCGCGGGTGACTTGGTCGCGCGCCAAGTCTGGCGTGACTTGGGGGTCTGCGTTGCCACTCCACCCCGCAAGATTGATCGCGTTGGCGTACTCAACACGCATGACAACGTTGCCGCTCGCGTCGTACCGCAGCTCGCTCACCCCGCCGGTGCCACTAACCGTGAAGCGCACGCGCCCATCGCGGTCGTAGCGCTTGAACTGCACCTGGTCTCCCGCGTTCGGGGCGATGCGCGCCTGGATCTGGCTCAAGGTGGCGATGTCTGGCAGCCCCGCCAGGGTGATCGGTGTGGCGTACCGGGTGGTCTTGGTCACCCGCCCATCGGCGTCGTAGTCGGTCTTGCCGACCCCACCAGTTCCGTCGACCTCGTACACCACCCGGTCGTTGCTGTCGTAGGCGTAGCGGGTTGCTGCGCCGGTGCCGTCGATGCGCAACTTGACGTTGCCGTTGGCGTCGTACTCGTAGCGTGTGGTCAGGTTGAGCCCGCTCGGGTCGACCTGCTCGTGGGTGCGCCGGCCCAGCTTGTCGTAGGTGTAGCGGGTGACCGTTCCCTTGTCGTTGACGGTCAGCGTCTTGCCGCGTGCGTCGTAGGTGTAGCTGGTCGTCAGGTTCAGACCCAAGGGGTCGACGATCTGGGTGAGCACTTGGCCCTTGAGGTCGTAGCGGGTCTCGGTGACCGACCCGGCCGGATCGGTCACTCGGGTCTGCTGGCCCTTGGCGTCGTACTCGTAGCGGGTGACGAGGTTCAGCCCGGTCGGGTCGACCCGACGGGTGAGCACGCGGTGGGTCGCGTCGTAGATGAGCGTGGTCAGCACGCCGGTTGCATCGGTGCTGCCGATCAGCCGGTTGGCGCGGTCGTGGTCGCTGCGGGTGACGTTGCCCAGCGCGTCGGTGGCGGTCTTGAGATTGCCGTTGCGGTCGTAGGTGTAGCTGGTGACCGAGCCTCGGCCATCGGTGACGCTCAGTGTCTGGCCGTGGCGGGTGTGCACAGAGGTGACAGCCACACCCTCGGGTGTGGTCACGGTGCTGCTGCGGGCGCTGTTGCTGTAGGTGTAGGTGGTGGCCTGGCTCAGCGCATCGGTTTGCGTGAGCACGCGGCCGAAGGCGTCCCAGGTGGCGCTGCGCGAGCGGCTCATGCGGTCGGTGGTCTGAACCTCACGCCCGAGCCGGTCGTAGCTGGTGTACCGGTTGACGCGGTTGCCATCCATCTCGCTGACGACCCGGCCGAAGGCATCGCGCTGCACCGAGGCAGCGATGTTCAGCCCGTACCAGTCGGACTGGCTGCTGCTGTAAAGGCCCCGGCGGTCGTAGTCGGTGATGTCCGTGCGGGTTTGGCCGGGCTCGGTCGTGACCGTGGTGCGGCTGTTCTCGCCGAAAGCGTTGTAGAGCTGGGTCGTGAGGTGGCCCAGCGCATCGGTGGTGGTCTCGACCTGGCCGCGCGCCGTGTAGGTCAAGCGTGTGGTGCTGTCTCGGCTGGCGTTTCGCACGGCGTTGAGTGCGGTGGTCAGCGTGCCGGTGACTAGGCCTCCATTGAGCCCCACGGTGGAGATGCGGGTGCCGAAGCGAGTGCTGGTGACGAGCTGGTTGAGGGCGTTGTAGGTGCGTTCCTCGGCCTCGCCCAAGGCGTTGACCGTGTGGATGAGTTGACCGTCGACGTTGTAGAAGAAGAGGGTCTTGGCCCCAAGCGCGTCGGTGGTGCTGGTGCGCCGGCCGGCGGCGTCGTAGGCGTGG
Organism: Rhizobacter sp.; assembly: GCA_043727255.1. Classification (GTDB taxonomy): domain Bacteria; phylum Pseudomonadota; class Gammaproteobacteria; order Burkholderiales; family Burkholderiaceae_C; genus Rhizobacter. Next base: position 1,799 of record JAYSYW010000339.1, read on the forward strand.
CTCAGGCCGTGCTGGGCCCAGATGGCGTCGATCTGAGCCGGGCTCAGGCTGCCCGTGAGCAGGGCCGCGCCTTCGGCGGAGAGTTCACCCACCAGGCGGCCTTGGGCGTCGTAGCGGGCGGCCGTGGTACGCGTCTCTGCCGTGCCGGCGGCGCGGGTGGAGGCCACGAGGTTGCCCACCGCGTCGTAGTGCTGCTCGGTGACGGTGCCTTCGGCGTCGGTCTGGCGGACGAGGCGGCTCAGTGCGTCGTACGCCGCAGTGCTGGCCTGGTCCGCCGCAGACACGGCGGGGCGGATGTTGCCCAGCAGGGTCCATGGGTTGACGTAGCTGGCCACCGCGGTGGCATAGCGCACGGTGCGGGTGACGTTGCCGCTCGGGTCGTAGCTGAGTTCGGTGAGGTAGTTCTCTGCATCGACTTGGCCGATCACCTGGCCACGGGCGTTGTACAGGGTGACGCTGCGCTGGTCTTGCACCGATGCACCCGGGTGCAGCTGCGCGAGGGTGCCGCTGACCCAATGGGCGCTGGGGCTGGCAGTGGCGTACTTGACGCTGGTGGCCAAGCGGCCGGCGGCGTCGTAGCCCAGTTCGGTCAGGTAACCGTCGGCGTCGAGTGCGCCCGCCAGCAGGCCGTCGGCGCTGTAGAGGTTGCGGGTGCGCCGATCGGTGCCGTGGGCGACGGGTGTCGCCGCCGCATCGGTGGGGCGGGTGGTCGCGGTGATGCCAGAGGCCGTCACCGGGTTGGCCCATCGGATCACGTCGGTCACGCGCGCGGCGCCGTCGTAGCGGGTCTCGACGACGTTGCCCAGCGCGTCGATGGTCTTGGCCAGGCGATTGGCGTTGTCGTAGAGGTTCCAGGTGGTGGTGCGCGCACCGCCCGGGTTCACGCTCGCCAGCGTGACGTTCAGCGGGTTGCCGTTGCCGTCCATCAGGCCCGTGACGCTGACCCGCGTGGTGTATGCGATAGCCTGCGTGACCTGGTTGTTGCGGTTGTAGACGTACTCGACCAGCGAGCCGTCGGCGTCGATGTCGGCCACCTTGCGGTCGGCTTCGTCGTACAGGAACCAGTTGCGAACGCCCGTCGGGTCTTGCGTCATGCGCAGGCGGTTGGCGGTGTCGTAAACGTAGCGGGTCTCGGGTTTGCCGAAGTGCAGGCTGGTGATGCGCGAACCTACGTCGTGGAAACTCGAGTCGAGGTACAGCGCGTGGGGTATGTTCGCCGTGACACTGCGCAGCACCGTGCCGTTGCGCAGGTAGCGCACGCTGGTGCCGTCGTAGACCACCGTGAGGATGTCGCCGACGTTGTAGCCGCCGATGTAACCCAGGCTGACGCCGCTCTCGTAGGCAAGCAGCGCCCCGCTCGGGTGAACGTAGAACGCGTAGTCGATCGAGGCGTAGTTGTTGTCCGAAGCTGGGTCGGAGTTCAGCCCGATCATCAAGTGCTTGTCGTTCTGCGCGGGCGAGAAGCTGACGGCGGCCCCGCCGACCAGGCCGTCCCGGCTGCGGGAGCCCGCGTTCCATGCCGAGCTGCCGCTCACGCGTGTGGCCGTGCCATCGACGGCGACCACGTCGCCGCTGCTCAGGAGCTGCGGCTGGGTGAAGCTCAGGTTCGTGACCTTGGTGCCGACCTCGTGGAACGACGAATCAGCGTAGAGCGGCTCAGTGATCGGGCCGATGACTGAGCGCAGCACCTCGCCGTTGCGCAGGTAGCGAACGGCGCTGCCGTCGTACACCACCTCCAGCTTGTCGCCGGCGGCGTAGGTGCCGAAACTACCGGCTGAGATGCCGTTCTCGCAGATATGCAACCAACCGCCCGCAATGACATACATCGCGAAATCGATGGACGCGTAGCTGTGGTTCGAACCCGGGTCCGAGTTCAGGCCAAGCATCAGGTGCTTGTCGGTCTGTGCAGGCGAGAAGCTCACCGACGCTCCGCCCACGTAGCCCTCGCGGCTGCGGAAGCCCGCGTCCCAGCTGGAAACGCCGCCCGTCTTCTGGGCAGTGCCTTCATGCAAGACCACGTGGGTCGAATTGATCCAACTCGGTTGCTCGAAGCGGATGTTGCTGGCCCGGCTGCCGACTGTCACGAACGACGAGTCCGCATACAACGGGTGGCGGATGTCCATAACGACGGAACGCAGATCTACGCCGTTGCGCAAATACCGGATCTGAGCGCCGTCGTAGACGACTTCGAGCGTGTCGCCAGCGCTGTAGCTGCCCAGCTCTTGCCCATGCGTGCCGTTCTCGTAGACCGCCAAGCTGCCATCAGGCCGGCAGTAGAACGCGTAGTCGATGGAGGCGTAGTAGTTGTCGGCGCCCGGGTCGGCTGTGAGGCCCACCATGAGATAGGCGTTTTGACTAGGCTGGAAGCTGACCGATGCCCCGCCAGTGAAGCCACTGGTGCTGCGGAAACCTGCCGACCAATCGTGGGGGCCCGAGATCTTCTCGGCATGCCCCCCCGCCAAGGCCATCTGGGGAGAGCCGACCAGCAGGGGCGTGTCGTTCGCTGCCGCCGCCTGTGAGCCCACCGGGTTCATGTTCGCGCTCGTCACAAAGCCCGGCTGCGTGAACTGCAACGAATGGATTTCGGCACCGACCTCGACGAAGCTCGAGTCTGCGTACAGCGGTTGGCTGACCGATGCCGCCACGCTGCGCAACACCTGCCCGTTGGACAGGTAGCGCACGAAGCCCCCGTCGTACACCACCTCCAGCTTGTCCCCTGCGGCGTAGGTGCCGAAGCTGCCGGCGAAGCCGCCGCTCTCGTAGATCTGCAGGTACCCACCTGCGATGCAATACCACGCGTAGTCGATAGAGCCGTAGCTGTTGTCCGAGCTGGGGTCGGAGTTCAGGCCGACCATCAGGTGCCCGTCGGTGCGTGCCGGCGCAAAGCTCACAGCCGCGCCGCCCGTGTAGCCCTGTCGGCTGCGCACGCCAGCATTCCAGTCGTGCGTGCCGCTGGTCTTGACGACGTGCCCCGCGTTGATACTCATGCCGGTCGAAGCGGCCAACCAACTGCCGTCGGTGGGGTTCGCTGCGGCCGAGCCGGGGGTGCCACCCGACACGCGGATGTTGCCGACGCGCGCACCGACCTCGTGGAACGATGAGTCGACGAACAGCGGGCCTTGAACGCTGACCGCTCGCGAGTACAGCGCCACGCCATTGCGCAGGTAGTGGATGTGGCTGCCGTCGTAGGCCACCTGCAAGTCGTCACCGGCCGCGTAGCCGCTCACCTCTTGAATGAAGTTGCCGCTTTCGTAGATTTGAAGCCGCCCACCCGGGATCACGTACAGCGCAAAGTCGATGGACCCGTAGCTGTCGTTCGAGGCCGGGTCGGAGTTCAGCCCCACCATGAGGTTGACGTCGGTTCGAAGCGCCTGGAAGGTGACCGACGCATGGCCCTCATACCCCTGGCGACCACGGAAGCCAGCCGACCAGTCAGAACCACCGCTGATCTTCTCGGCCGAGTTGTTGGTCACAAACATCTGCGAGCTGGCGATGAACGCCGGCTGGCCGAACTGGATGTCGGTGACGTAGCCACCCACGTCGTGGAACGACGAATCGGCATACAGCGGTGCGCTGATCTGTGCCGCCACGGTGCGCAACACGGTGCCGTTGCGCAGGTAGCGCACGTTGGCTCCGTCGTAGACCACCGTCAGCGTATCGCCTGCTTCGTAGTTGCCGGCAGGCCCAACGTGCGTTCCACCCTCGTAAATGATCAGCGCGCCATTCGGGTGAACGTAGAACGCGTAGTCGATCGAGCTGTAGCCGTTGTCCGCCGCCGGGTCTGAGTTGAGCCCGACCATGATGTGCCGGTCGGTCTGGGCTGGCGAGAAGCTGACGGCTGCGCCCCCGGTGAAGCCTTCGCGACTGCGGAAGCCGGCACTCCATTCGTTCGACCCGCTGGTCTTGCCGAAGCTGTCGGCGCTGACCAGACCGGTCGGACTGATGAAGTCGTCGCGGCTTGCGGCGACCTGGGCGGCTTGCGTGGCCGGAGTTTCTTGCCCGACGGACACCAGCCGCCCGGCCCGGTCATAGGTGCTGGTCGTGATGAGGCCATTCGCCGCAGTGACGCTGGTGCGGTTGTGGGCGTCGTCGTAGGTGTGGGTGGTGGTCTCACCTGCGGCATTGGTGCTGGCCAGCACACGTCCCAGCCCGTCGTACACGAAGGTGGTGGTGCCGTTGGGCGAGAGGGTGCGCAGCAACTGCCCCGCCTGGTCATAGACGTACTGGGTTGTGCTGACCGTCGCATCGGCCACGCCCAGCCCGTTGCTCGCCGTGCTGGCGTAGCTGGTGGTGCGCTGCACCTGCCCACGGAAGTCATAGGCCGTGTCCACCCGCTGGGTCTGGGTGCGGTCCTGGCTGTTGGTCCACCCGATCATGTCGGTTTCGCTGGGCACGCTGGCCTGGCCCAGGCCACCGACTGCGTAGACGGCGCCCGTGTAGCTGATCGTTGCCGTGCGCTGGCCTGCGCTGTCGTACTGGTGCTCGGTGACGCGCCCTTCGGCGCTCAAGCTGAAGCGCAACAGGTTGCGGTTGCTGCTGTCGTAGACGTAGCGGTCCGTGATGGGCGTGCTTGCGGCGGCGGCCCCAGCGCCGTCGGGGTCGGGCACGAGGTAGGCCGTCTCGGTGACCACCTGGTTGCGCACATCGAAGGTGCGGGTGACGGTGTTACCGGCGGCATCACGCTGCAAGGTCTGGTTGCCTCGCGCGTCGTATTCCATCTGCACCGCACGGCCTTCGGGGTCGACCACCTGGATCAGATCACCGTTGGCGTTGTAGGTGAACTGGGTGACTTGCGAAACCCCGGCCACCGCCGGTGCGGTGATGCGGGTGAGCTGGCCGGCCACGTCGTGCTCGTACACCGAGGACTGGCCCATCGGGTCGGTGACGGTGGTGCGGCGGTTGGCGGTGTCGTAGGTGAAACGGGTGAGCTGCCCCAGGGCGTCGGTCACGGTCTCCACGCGGTGGTTGCCACCGATCTCCACGTAGGTGATCGTCAGCCGGCTGCCGTCGGTCTGGGTGGCGCTGGCCACGCGGCGGCTGGTGCCGTCGTAGGTGTAGGTGGTGGTGTAGACGCGCCCGTCGGCGATGCTGTTGTCTTCGGGCGTGAGGTCCACGGTGACGGTGCTGAGCCGGTTGCTCGCGTCGTAGCTGTAGCGGGTGCGGATCAGGCTCGACCCATCGGCGCGCACGGTGCGCACCTGGGTGATGTTGTTGCCGCTGTAGTCGAGGTGGGTTGTCTCGCCGCTGGCGCTGCGCATGCTCAGCAGGCGCCAGTTCGCGGAGGTGAACTGCACGGAGTTGCCGCTGGTGTCGGTGATGGACACCAGCACGCCGTTGGCGTCGTAGCGCTCTTGTGTGCCCGTGTCGCCGTCCGTCCAGGTGAAGTGGGTGGAGCCCGCGTCGTAGGTGATGCGGTCGTGGGCGCCGCCACCGGCCGTGGCGACGTAGGTGCCGCTGGCGGTGTCGAAGTTGTAATCGACCTGGGCGCCGTCGCGGTCGGTGCGCCGCAGCACACTGCCGGGGGCGTTGTTCGAGCCGACGGTGCGCAGCAACTGGGCGATGAAGATGCCGTGCGACCAGTTGTCGGCGTTTTCGTCGGTGAGCAGGCCCTGGCTGTTGTAGGTGCGCAGGGCGTTGACGTCGGCGCCTCGGGCAACAAGCAGGTCGTCGCGGTCTTGCAGGACGAGGTTGCCGTTGGCAATGTTGACGTACGCCGATTCCCCGTTGCGCCCGCCTCCGGCCGAGCCGGCCACGCCTCGTTGGCCCAAGGTTGCCAAGGTTGTGAGGCTGATGCCCAGGGTGTTGCCGCTGACGATCGATACCATTTTTGTTCCCCTACAGCACGCAGGCCGTTTCGATGTATTGCGGGGAAGTGCATCCCCTCTCAGGCAATACATCCCGGCCTGCTGGGGTTCGTTTAGCAATTCCGAGTTTTTTACTCAACTTTTGTCGACGTGGCGTTCCCACTCAAGCCGCCAGCCGCTGGCACAAAAACTGCTTATCGCTTTCGCAATTATCTTGCATACAAGATTGAACGCACAAAAACGAGGCACAAACACATGGGCATGGAACTGCGGACGCTGGCTGAGATTCGGCAGGGCTTGTTGAGTGGCACTCAAACGGTGCGCGGGCTGATGGCGCGCACCTTGGCCGGTGGTGCGTGGGCCCCCGGTGCCTGGATCAGCCAATTCCCGGCTGCCGAGTTGCTGCGCCAAGCTGAAGCCTGTGACGCGCGCTTGGCGGCCGAGGGCGCGGCGCTGTTTGATGCGCAGCCGCTGTTCGGCATGCCGTTCGCCGTCAAAGACAACATCGACGTGGCCGGCTTGCCCACCACCGCCGCCTGCCCGGGCTGGGCCACGGGGCCAGCCGACACGCACGCGGTGGCGGTGCAAAAACTGGTGGCGGCCGGTGCCATTGCAGTTGGCAAAACCAACCTCGATCAGTTCGCCACCGGCTTGGTGGGTACACGTTCACCCTATGGGCAGGTGCCTTGCGCGTTCGATGCCACCCGCATCAGCGGCGGCTCGAGCTCGGGTTCGGCTTATGTGGTGGCCACCGGCCAGGTGCCGTTTGCGCTGGGCACCGACACCGCCGGCTCGGGCCGTGTGCCGGCCGGCTTCAACAACCTCGTGGGGCTGAAGCCGACGCCGGGGCGCGTCAGCAACACAGGCGTGTTGCCGGCTTGCCGCAGCATCGATTGCGTGTCGATCTTCGCGCTCACGGTGGCCGACGCAGCCGAGCTGCTGGCCGTCATCGAAGGGCCCGATGCCAGCGACGCGTACAGCGACTTCCGCACCGGCCCGGCGCAGTTCAAGCCGTCGCTGCGGGTCGGCATTCCGCAGCAGCCGGTGTTCCATGGGGACGCGGCTTATGCCGCCGCGTTTGAGCAAGCCACCGCGCATGTGCAGGCGCTGGGCCACACGGCGGTGCCGATCGACTTCAACCCGCTGCATGCCACGGCCGAGTTGCTGTACGGCGGGCCGTGGGTGGCCGAGCGCCATGCGGTCGTTGAGGAGTTGATGGCCAGTGAAACAGCCAGCGCGCCGGCACGCATCGACCCGACCGTGCGCCGCGTCATCGAGCCGGCCACGGGCATGACGGCCACCGACGCCTTTCGTGGCCAATACCGGCTGCGCGAGGCGCAGCGCGAACATGCCGCGCTGTGGCAACAGGTGGACGTGTTGATGGTGCCCACCGCGCCCACGCACCCGAGCTTTGGTGACGTTGAGGCCGACCCGATCGGCGCCAACGCGCAGTTGGGCCTGTACACGAACTTCGTCAACCTGCTGGGCTGGAGCGCGCTGGCGCTGCCCTTCGGTTTCGTGCCCGGCGGCCTGCCCTTCGGCGTGACGTTCATCGCGCCCGGCGTGGCCGACGCTGCCTTGGCGCGCTTCGGCCAAGCCTGGCAAGACGGGCTGCAGCTGCCGCTGGGCGCGCTGTCTCACCCACATCCAAACCCGCAACCGCAGCCCCAACCCGGCAAGACACAGCGCTGGCCAGCCAGCCAGCCCACGTTGCCCATCGCCGTGGTGGGCGCGCATCTCAGCGGCCTGCCGTTGAACGGCCAGTTGCTTGAGCGGGGCGCCACGTTGATCGAAGCCACCTTCACCGGCCCCAACTACAAGCTGTACGCCCTGCCCGACACCGTGCCGCCCAAACCCGGTTTGATGCGCGTCGAATCGGGCGGTGTGTCGATCGCCATCGAGGTGTGGAGCGTGCCGCTCGCGCAGGTGGGCTCGTTCCTCGCGCTGGTGCCGGCGCCGCTGGGCCTGGGCAGCCTCACGCTGGCCGACGGCCGCTCGGTGCACGGCTTCATCTGCGAACCGCTGGCGCTGCAAGGCGCGTGCGACATCTCATCGTTCGGCGGCTGGCGGGCTTACCTCGCTTCGCTGCGCGCCGCCGCTTGACTGCCCTTCATCAAGCACCCCCCTTCATCGACCACCCCCTTCACCCGGAGAGACCATGAGCCCACGCACCCCCAAGACCCCCGCCCCAAACCCACGGCGCCGCCAGATCGTGAGTGCCGCGCTGGCCGGCAGTGCGCTGACCGCCCTGGGCGCGCCAGCCTTCGTCCGCGCGCAAAGCGGCCCGACCATCCGCGTGGGCTACTGGCCGATCGCGGCGGGGCTGCCGTTCTATGCGGCGGTCGAACTCGGCTACTTCAAAGAGGCCGGCGTGAACGTGGAACCACTGCGCTTCGCGGGCGCGCAGCAGATCATGGAAGGCATGCTGTCGGGCCGCTGTGATGGCAGCGCCAACGGCACCGGCTCGGGCAACATCGCCATCGGCGAGATCGCGGCGCCGGGCACCTTCAAGATCTTCTGCTCGAACCCCAGCAACGTGAAGAACGTGCTCGACGAGTTCATCGTGCCGGCCGCAAGCACCGTGAAGTCGATCGCAGAACTGAAAGGCAAGCGCGTGGGCTCGGGCCCCGGCATTCAAAACGTGACGCTGGCCAAGACGGTGCTCGAACGCGCGGGCGCCACCGGCGCCACGGTGGTCGAGCTGCCGATCGGCCAGCACGTGGCCTCACTCGCTGCGGGCCAACTGGACGCCTGCTACACGCTGGAACCCACCGGCACCATCGGCCGGCTGAACGGCACCACACGCGTGCTTGAAGCCGGTGTGATCGCCAAGTACGTGTTGGGCGACCCGATGGCGCCATGGTTCGGCGGCTCGGCCTCGCTCACGTCCGACTTCATTAAAAAGCACCCAGCAGAAGCGAAGAAGTTCATTGCCGCCTACGGCAAGGGCGTGGCCTTTGTGCGCAGCAAGCCGGCCGAAGCGCGCCAGTACCTGAAGGGCTACACCGCCATTGAAGGCGCGCTGACGGCCGAGGTGCCGTTGGCCGCATACATGATGCACAACGAGTTCACGCCGAGCGACATCGCGCACTTCCAGAAGTTCTTTGACCTGTTCTCGGACAAAGGCATCTTCTCGTCGCGCCTGATGGTCGATTCGATGCTCTACAAGGGCTGAGCGCCATGTCTGCCACTCCGCTCTCCATGGACGCGGCGGCCGCCCCGCCTGCGACTTCCACCGCCCCAACCGCCCCGCCACCCACCGTCAAACGCGGCTTCGACTACAGCCGCTTGCTGCCCCTCGTCGGCCCCTTGCTGTTGTTTGCGGTGTGGGACTTCGTGGTGCGCTTCAAGCTCATCAGCCCCATCTTGTTGCCGACGCCGTCGTCCACGCTGGCATCGTTGTTCACCGGCCTGTTCGGCGGCACGCTGTTCATGGACTTCGTGCATTCGTTCTGGCGCACGGTGCAGGCCTTCTTGATTGCGGGTGTGATTGGCGTGCCGCTGGGTGTGCTGCTGGGCAGCAACGAGCGTGCGTACCGCAGCGTCGAATTCCTGATCGACTTCTTTCGCTCCACCCCGTCGTCGGCGCTGATCCCGTTGTTCCTGATGATCTTCGGCGTGTCCGACATCAACAAGGTGGCCATCGCGGCATTCGGTGCGTTGTTGATCGTGTTGTTCAACAGCGCGTATGGCGTCATCAACGCACGCAAGCAGCGGGTCATGGCGGCCAAGGTGATGGGCGCTTCACGCTGGCAGGTGTTCAAGGACGTGCTGGTCTGGGAAAGCCTGCAACCCACCTTCGTGGGGCTGCGTTCGGCGGTGTCGATGGCCTTGGTGATCGTGATCGTGGCCGAGATGTTCATCGGCTCCGAGAACGGCCTGGGCCACCGCATCATCAACTCGCAACAGGTGATGAACGTGCGCGACATGTACGCCTCGATCCTGGCTGCGGGGGCGCTGGGTTATGCGCTAAACGTGATGTTCCTCTTGATTGAAAAACGTGTCGTGCACTGGAGCGGAAGGTAATGGCCATGAAACACGCAGTGTTGAAGGGGTGGTTGTCATGAATGCTGTTCTGAACCCGATGATCGAACCCGACCCGCCCGCGCCACCGTTTGTGCCGGGCCCGCTGGGCACGCACATCACCATCCGGGGGCTGACCAAATACTTCGCCGGCTGGCCGCTGTACGAGAACTTCAACCTCGACATTCCGAAGGGCAAGATCGTCTCGGTGTTCGGGCCGAATGGCTGCGGCAAATCGACGTTGATCAACATGATCGCGGGGCTGATTCCGATCGACTCGGGCGAGATCTTGTTCGACGGCAAATCGCTGAAAGACACCAAGATCGGCTACGTGTTCCAGAACTACCGCGAGGCCATGTTCCCGTGGCTGCGCACCATCGACAACATCGCCTACCCACTGAAGCTGGAAGGCAAGTCGAAGGCCCAGGTGGACCAGCGGGTGGAAGAACTGGTGGCGTCGTTCGACGTGAAGTTCGACCTGAAGCGCTACCCCTACGAACTGTCGGGCGGGCAGCAACAAACGGCGTCGATCATGCGTGCGCTGGCGCCCAAGCCCGAGGTGCTGTTTCTCGATGAGCCGTTCTCGGCGCTCGACTTCGAGATGACGCTTTTCATCCGAGAGAAGTTGCAAGAGGTCTTCATGCAGACCGGCACCACCATGCTGCTGGTATCGCACGACCTGGAAGAAGCGGTGTACCTGGCCGACCAGGTGCTGCTGCTGACCAAGCGGCCGACCCGAGTGGCTGAAATCTTGCATTACGCTGATGCCCGCCCGCGCACCGTGGCCACTCTCTCCGAGCCCAGCTTCGTGGCCATGAAGAAGCTGAGCCTTGAGATCTTCCAGCGGGAGGTCAGGCGATAGGAAGCATCACCATGAACACGATCGACACCGACTCTGAGCTCAGCACCACCGCCGATTACGTTCGCGCGACCGCGGCGTTTCTGAACCTGCCGCTCGACGAAGCGCGTGTGGCGCGGGTGGCCGCGCACCTGGCCCGAACCAAGGCCATGGTGGCCGCGCTGCAGGCGCTGCCCCTTGAGCCCGAGGCCGAGCCGGCTGAAGTATTCCGGCCCGCGCCATTTCCCGATCACGACGCTGAATGAACATTCGAGACGGGGACAACATGATCACTGGCCTGAACATCGTGCGTGCCGTCAAAAGCGGCGAGCTGCTGGCCGAAGAGGCGCTTGAGCATTGCATCGCGCGCATCGAAGTGACCGACCCGCGCGTCAACGCCTTCACCGACGGCTGCTTCGACCGCGCCATACGCGAGGCCCAGGCCATCGACAGGAAGCGCGCCAAGGGCGAGGCGCTGCCGCCGCTGGCCGGCATGCCCTATGCCGTCAAGAACCTGTTCGACGTGCAAGGCATCACCACCCGCGCCGGCAGCAAGGTGCGTGTGGGCGAGCCGCCGGCCACCCACGATGCGGTGCTGGTGCAGCACATGCAGGCGGCCGGTGCGGTGCTGGTGGGCGCGCTCAACATGGACGAGTTCGCGTATGGCTTCACCACCGAAAACTCGCATGTCGGCCCGTGCCGCAACCCACGCGACCTGAAGCGCACCTCGGGCGGGTCGTCGGGCGGTTGCGGGGCGGCGGTGGCGGCGGGGCAGGTGCCGGTGGCCTTGGGGTCCGACACCAACGGCTCGATCCGCGTGCCGTCTTCGTTGTGCGGCGTGTGGGGGTTGAAGCCCACCTTCGGGCGCTTGTCGCGGCGCGGCAGCTTCCCGTTCGTGGCCAGCATCGACCACCTGGGCCCGTTCGCGCGCACGGTCGAAGACCTGGCCGCCAGCTACGACGCGCTGCAAGGCCCCGACCCGCACGACCCCGCCTGCCACGCCCAGCGCGCGCAGCCCACGCTGGGGCAGATCGGCCAAAGCCTCGCGGGGTTGCGCATCGGCACGCTGAACGGCTACTTTGAAGAACACGCCGGCCCATCGGCCCGCAAGGCATTGGCACTTGCCGGGGCGGTGGTGAACGCCACGCCTGGCGTCACCTGGCCCGACGCGGCGCTGGCCCGCGTGGCCGCGTTCGTGATCACCGCCAGCGAAGGCGGCGCACTGCACCTGCCGCAACTGCGCGGGCGGGCGGACGAGTACGAGCCGCTGTCGGTGGACCGCTTCATTGCCGGCGCGCTGCAACCAGCCGAGTGGTACGTGCGGGCGCAGCGTTTTCGCCGTCTGTACCGCGAGAAGGTGCTGGCCTTGTTCAAAGACTGGGACGTGCTGCTGGCACCTGCCACGCCAGTTCCCGCCACGGTGATCGGTGTCGAAACCTTTGAGCTGAATGGCGCGGCCATGCCTGCCCGGCCGTCGATGGGTTTGCTGACGCAGCCAATCTCGTTTTCAGGCTGCCCGGTGGTGGCCGCGCCCTTGTGGCCCGATGGTGCAAACCACCTGCCGCTGGGGGTGCAAATCATCACGGCCCCGTGGCGTGAAGACCTGGGCCTGCGTGTGGCGCGGGCATTGGAAGCGAACGGCGTGGCGTGTTCGCCGGTGGCGGGGATATGAGCTCACATGCGCTGCACCGAGCAGGCCCTTCGACAGGCTCAGGGCGAACGGTGTTTGCTGAAACCCTTCGACAGGCTCAGGGCGAACGGTGTTTGCTGAAACCCTTCGACAGGCTCAGGGTGAACGGGCACGGCGGTGGTTGCCGGACCCTTCGACAAGCTCAGGGCGAACGGAGGTGTTTTGGGTTCTGTGCCCAACACCAAATCCCGTTCGGGCTGAGCCTGTATTTCCGACCGTCCTGAGCTTGTCGAAGGGAGCCTTCGCTCAGTACGCCACACGCGACCCGCCCTTCCCGTTCGCCCTGAGGTATCGAAGGGCCAGCACCGATGCGATCTTGCAGACCAGCCCCAAGCCCCATGCACATCAACCTCCCCCACGTCCTCGCCGAAGTCACCGCCGCCTTCAACCGCTATGAAACCGCGCTGGTGGGCAACGACGTTGCCACGCTCGATGAACTGTTCTGGAACAGCCCGCACACGCTGCGCTACGGCGTCACCGAAAACCTGTACGGCTACGACGCGATCCAGGCCTTTCGCGCCGCCCGGCCCGGCACCGGCCTCACACGCGAGATCTTGCGCACTCAAATCACCACTTATGGCGAAGACTTCGCCACCGCGCACGTGGAGTTCCAGCGCACGGGCGGCGCACGCCCCGGCCGACAAACGCAAACCTGGATGAAGACACCCGAGGGCTGGCGGGTCGTGTCTGCCCATGTAAGCTTGTTGGGATGAAACCTCTGGCCTCGCTCAGCCCCCCACCACGTGCCAAGAGCGCGGCAAAACCCGGCACCAAACCGGCCCCCGAGCCGGGCACCAAACCCGGGGCTAAAACCGCCACAAGACCCGCCACCAACTCGCGCGAGTTGACGCGCGCCGAAGAGGCCTACCGGCGCATCAAGGCCGCCATCTTCGACTTCGTTCTGCTGCCCGGTGAAGGCTTCACCGAAAGCGACATCGCCGAGCGGCTGGGCATGTCGCGCACGCCGGTGCGTGAGGCGCTGTTCCGGCTTGAACTCGAAAGCTACGTGAAGGTGGCCTTTCGCAGCGGCTGGAGCGTGTCGCCGTTCGACTTCCGCCGCCTCGAAGAGCTGTACGACCTGCGGGTGGTGCTCGAATGCACTGCCGTTGACCGCCTCTGCGCCGCCGAACCCATGCCCGACCTCGGATTGCTGAAAGCGACCTGGCTGGTGACCGAGGCCGACCGCAACCCCAACGCCGCCGAAGTGGCCGCGCTCGACGAAGCCTTTCACTCCACGCTGGTCGCTGCCGCCGGCAACCTGGAAATGGCGCGCGTGCATGCCGACGTGACCGACGGCATCCGCATCGTGCGGCGGCTCGACTTCACGCAGCCGCCGCGTGTGGCGGCCACCTACGAAGAACACGCCAAGATCCTGCGCGCCATCCTCGCGCGCCGCGCCGACCCGGCCAAGCTGCTGCTGCGCACCCACATCGAAGCCAGCAAGGCCGAGGTGCGCAAGATCACCATCCACAAACTGCACAGCGCCAAGCCGTTGACGGGCGACCTCTGAACCGCATGTAGTCCGCATGCAGACCACTGCGACGCATGCGCGCTGAAGCAGGCGTTACACAGTACCGGCTTCGGTCAGCCAAAGGTCACAGCGGCCCTCAACACACCCACCGCACCCGCATGAGATACGGGCACTTGCCGCTATGCTTCCGGGCCGCGCCGAAGGCTGGCGCACCTCAACAAAAACGCAGGCCGGTCCACAGCCGCACCGAACCAGTCCGAGGGGAACCACGCCATGTGGCTCAAAGCAATGCGGGTGACGTTGTCGATCCTTCTGAGCGCCATGCCGTGGGTGGCTGCGGCCGCACCCGGTGTTCCGCACATCGCCATGGTCACCATCGTCGATGGCGGATCGGTGCTGATCCGCGGCGCGGCCCGGCTGTCACTCGCCGAAGGCGTCCGGCTGGCCAAAGACGACATCATTGAAACCGGCGTGCAAGGCCGGCTGGTGCGCATCGAGTTCACCGACGGCGGCACGCTCGACCTCGGCCCCGACTCGCGCGCCCTGCTGGCGCCGCAGCTGCCGGCGTCGCGCAGCAAATCACCCGCCCACGCATACCTGCTGCAAGGCTGGGCCAAGTGGACGGCCGCCCAGCCGCCCGCAACCCCGACCGCTGGCGTGTTGCTCTCGGCCGCGCTCGACGCCTCGGCCACCGGCCGCACGGTGGTGGCCCTGCTGGGTGACGACAGCTTTGCCTTCGTCGAAGCCGGTGAGACCGTGCTGGCCGAGCGCCGCGCCGGCCGCGCGCTGGCACCCACCCCCTTGAAGAGCGACCAGTTCTATGCCCGCCTGGGCGAGGCCAAGCCGGTGCTCGCCAAGCGGCCCACACCGGCTTTCATTCAACGCGTGCCACGTGCCTTTCTTGACACCTTGCCCACACGCGCCGAGCTGCTGAAGGCCAAAAACGTGGTGCCCAAACCGCTGGGCGACATCACCTATGCCGACGTGCAAGCGTGGGTGAACGCTGAAGCGCC
>JAYSYW010000340.1:0-6752 GCA_043727255.1 Rhizobacter sp.
CGCATCAGCCCACGCTGAAACTGCACTCTGTTGATCGCCATGACGGTACTCCTGCTGTCCTGGCCACATCATCACAGCTAACTGGCTCACCACGTGAGCCAGCACAGGGGTGGCTGAGGTTTGTCACTAATCAGGTTCACTCATTCGAATTTCAAGAGAGGCATTAAAAAAGCCCACCGGGCCTGAGTGCAGGGCCGGTGGGCTTTGTCTTGCGACAGGAGTTTGATCAGTCCCGGTCGTACGCGCCGTTGCCGTCGCGGTCGATGCCGAAGCGCGTGCCGTTGCCCGGAGGCGTGCACGTGAACGTGATGGCGGCGCCATCGGCTGCGGCTTGGTCAAGCAGGCCTTGCAGCGAGACCGCCGCTTCGGTCTTCTTGTTCGGCACGAAGCTACGGCTGGCGTTCATCACCCAACCACGTGCCAGGTTCGCAACCACGCCCTTGGCCACCAGCTCGCACTCTTTGCGCGGGGTGGTGACAACGGCGCGGGCGACCAGCATGTCCAGGCGCGTGCGGATGTCGCTGCGCGTGGCGTTGGCTGGAGTCACCGTCACTTGCTGGCCAACGATCGAAGCCATCTCGGTCGGGATGGCCATCATCAGGCGCTCGATCTGCTGCTGCTCAGCTGCCGTGAGCTGGAACGCCGCCGACGCGAAGAACTCGTCCAGGGTGCCGAACTGGCCGCTGTTCTCGAAGCCGAAGCCCTTGATCTGGTCGCCGACCGAGGGCGTCGTCACGCTGGAGTTGGTCGCGAACATGCCCACCTTCTGGTACATGTTGCGCAACTGCGCGATCTTGAAGTTCTCGGCGACGTTGTTGCCTTCCACCGCCATCGTGCCGTCGGTGCCGAAGCGGCCGGTGGCGACGTTGACCGTGTGGCAGTCGTTGCAGGTGCTCAGGCCGTCGGTGCGCTGGGTGTTGTACATGTTCAGCGACGTCGTCTGTTCGGCCGTCCAGCTGCCGTCCAGGTTGGCGATCGGGTTCGGCGGGTACACCAGCTTCAGCGCGAACTTGGCGAAGGAGTCCATCTGCGCCGTCGTCAGCTGCGTGGCGCGGCCCAGCAGGTTGACGAAGGCGCCATTGAACTCCTTGAACGCCGCGTCTTCCAGCGTCTGCCCGGTTGCACGGACATTGCCCGTCTTGTCGCCACGCCAGTGCAGCGGGCCCTGGCCGCGCATGCCGCGCAGGGTCTGCGTCGTCATCGGCCCCTTCAGCGGGTGGAACCGCGCGGTGCGCCCGAAGTTGGGTGCCTCGGGGCTGTAGCGGTTCGGGTTGGCGGTGGAGTTCTCGTCGGGGTTGCCGAGGTCCCAGGCCAGGTGGTCCATGTCGCCGAAGATGTGGCAACCGGCACATGACGAATCGCCACGGCTGGACGTCAGCAACGCGTCGTACAGGAACGGACGGCCGTTGACGATGTCTGCGGGTTCAGGGTTGAACATGCGGACGTGGGCGGTTTCGCTCATCGTCGCGGCGGCGGTGTTGACCACCGAGATGCCGTTGTCCAACCGCGTTGCCACGTAGGCCAGGTTGCGTGTGGGGTCGAGCACCACGCCGGTCGGGCCACCGCCGGTCAGGGTGACCTGGTTGGCGGCCGACAGCGCAAAGCTGTCGTTCTCGAGCCCTGCCGTGGCGATGCGCGCCAGGCGGTTCGAGCCCATTGCCGTCACGAACAGGTTCGTGCCGTCGCGTGACACCGCCATCTCCAGCGGGGTCGACAGCGCGAGCGCGCGTTCAGCTGCGGTGCCCGTGGCTTGCGCGTAGCTGGTGATGTGCTTGTTCAGCTTGCGCGGCGTGGCCGTGGTGCCGTTGATGACCGTGATGCGGCTGTCAACGAAGTTGCCACGGACCGTGGTGCCGCGAGCGCCGGAGCCTTCGAAGCGGGTCAGGTTGCGGGCTTCCGTGTTGCTGACGTAGACGCGGCCAGACACCGGGTTCACCGCCACGTTGTAGAGCGTGGTGCCCACGCCCGAGACCGAGGCCACCACGCGCGGCAGGGTGCCGGTGGTGTCGATCGTGAAGACGTCCAAGTCAGGCAGGTTCAGCTTGACGCGGGCGTTCCAGGTGCGCGGTGCGGTGTTGGTGCGGGGGTCTCCGCTGTCCACCCAGTTGCCGGCGGCGTTTTTCTGCACGATCAGCGGCGTGAGCGGCTGCACGGTGCCATCAGGTGACGTGGTGGGCGGCGCCTTGGTGGTAATGCCGCCTTGCGGGATGTCGGCCTTCAGCACCGTGGTCTTGTTGCCCGAGTTGAGCACCGCCGCGTACACGCGCGTGCCGTCGGCGTTGCGGCCCAGGCCGCGCAGCGTGTCGCCGAACATGTTGAGCACGGTCGCAGGCGTGCCGCCCAGGGCAGTGCCCGGGTTGGCGGCGTCGAACACCCACACGTCGGCCCGGCCAACGCCTGCCGTCGTGAGCTGCGGGTTGAAGGGCGCGTTCTGGCCACGGTGGGCAGCGGTGATGAACGCCCACTTGTTGCCGGTGCCGGCGAACACGATGTCGCGTGGCTCATCGCCCGTGAACAGCGTGTTGACCACGCGGGCCGGCGTGCGCGACACATCAACGATGCTCACGCTGTCGGACAGGTGGTTCACGACCCACAGCTGGCCATCGTTGGCCAGCGCCAGGGCCACCGGCTCCAGGCCGACGGGGATGGACTCAAGCAGCACCGGCGTCGCGCCGGCCACGTTGTAGACCTCGACGCGGTTGTCGGGCGTGTTGACCGCGTACAGGCGCTGGCCGTTGCTCGACAACGCGAGCGGGCGCACCTGGCCGCTTTCGAAGGCGGCGAACTCGCCCACGGCGGGCACGCTGGCATTGCCGCCGCCACCGCTGGTGGTGCCGGTCAATGCGACCGTGTTGACGGTGTACGAGTCTTGCGAGCTCGTGGCGTTGATGCGGAACCGCAGCCGCAGGTTCGCCTGGTTGGCGGCGGTGGCGGGCAGTGCGAACGTCACCTGCGCGCTGGTGGTGACGCGGGTCGATTCGATGGCCGTGAAGGTGCCGCCGTTCACCGAGAACTCGGCGATGCCAGCTTCGCTGGTGCCGGTCAAGCCGACGGTCGTGCGGGTGAAGCTCAGGTTCAGGGCCGTGTAGCCGACCGTGCTGATGGCGCTGGACGTGATGGCGCCATCGGTTGACGCAAAGGCGCCTCGCAGCACGGCGCCTGTGGTGCCCGTGGTGACGGTGCCGGCGGCCGTGAACGCGCCCAGCCCGCCAGTGAAGGCCTGTTGGAACACAGGCGTGGTTTGCGCCATCGAGGTGGCGGCGCCCAGGCTCATGCCCAGCGCGGTGACGAACGTCCTCAATCGGACGAACGTGGAGTCACTCCAGTTTCGTTTCATGCTGTCTCCTTTTGCATTGCTTGCTGGCAACGCTTGTTGTGATGGCCCGCCACCTGCGTGGACGTGCCGACTCCGATCGCTGGCTTGCGCAATACCGAGGGCCGGAATGTGGGCGATGGGCTCGCCCGAACGCGCGCGAGCGAGGGGGGGGAATCGTTTCACCAACACCAAATCCTCAGCGATTGGCGTTTTTACCTAGCGTGCGGACGCAAGACTGAATGCCACACAGGGACTACAAGACTTGCTTCACCCCGACGGCAACCGGCCTTCAGTGGGCCGTGAGGCGGCTATGAGGCGGGCGTGATGCGGACGTGATGCGGACGTGATGCGGGCATGAAAAAGGCCGCATCAGCGGCCCGGGAAGCGAGGTTCGGCGCGGGCCTCAGGGCACCGTCAAGCCCAGCCGCTTGCAGATATCCAACGGCGCGGTGGCCTGGTTCATCGTGTAGATGTGCAGCCCCGGCACGCCGGCTTTCAGCAGGCGTTCGCACATGGCGCTGATCACGTCGAGGCCAAAGGCCTTGATGGAATCGGTGTCATCGCCGAAGGCCTGCAGGCGCAGGCGCAACCAGCGCGGTATTTCGGCGCCGCAACTGTCGGCGAAGCGGATGATCCCGGCCGAGTTGGTGATGGGCATGATGCCGGGCACCACCGGAATGTCGGCGCCCAGCTTGGCGGCTTCATCGACGAAGCGGAAGTACGCGTCGGCGGTGAAAAACATCTGCGTGATGGCCGAGTTGGCGCCGGCACGCACCTTGGCGAGGTAGGCGTCCATGTCGGCCTGCGGGTTGCGGGCCTGCGGGTGCATCTCGGGGTAGGCCGCCACTTCGATGTGGAAGTGGTTGCCGGTTTGCTGGCGGATGAACTCGACCAGGTCGCTGGCGTAGCGCAGTTCGCCCAGGCCGTTGGACGACGAGCCGTAGCCGCTGGGCAGGTCGCCCCGCAACGCGACGATGCGGCGCACGCCAGTGGCCTTGAACTGCGCCAGCTTTTCAATGACCGACTCGCGCGTGGCGCCGATGCAGGTGAAGTGCGATGCGGCCTCCACGCCTTCCGACTGGATCGCCTGCACGGTGGTGAAGGTGCCGTCTTGCGTGGACCCACCGGCGCCATACGTGACCGAGCAGAACTGCGGTTTCAGCGCATAGAGCTGCTGGCGCACGGCGGCCAGTTTGGTGGCGCCTTCGGGGGTCTTCGGGGGGAAGAACTCAAGGCTGAGGGGGAGCTTCGTTTGGTTCATGAAACACCTTCATGGTCTGCCAACCCGCACCCGTTCGGCCTGGGGTGTCGAAGGGAGCCGAGCGGGGCTTCGATACCTTGGCCTCAACAGAGGGTCAGCCCCAACGGCGGGTTCAGCCCGGCCGACGGGTTGTTAACAATTTCAAGCCTTCGGCACCGGCAGCTTGGCCCACACAAAGAATTCAGTGTTGCCGTTGCCGCCTTTGATGGGGCTTTCGAAGTACTTCTGCACCTTCAGCCCGAGGCCCTTGCAGGCCTGCCACAGGCGTGTCTCGACTTCCGCGAAATGGACCTTGTCTTTCACGATGCCACCCTTGCCGATTTGTGCCGGCTGCAACTCGAACTGCGGCTTCACCAGCACCAGCAGGTGACCGCCCGGCGCCAGGTATTCCACCAGCGTGGGCAGCACGTGCGTCGAGGTGATGAACGACAGGTCGGCCGTCACGAAGCCAAAGCTGTGCGGCTGTTCGGCGGCGGCGAAGGCCGAGCCCGTCACGTCGCGGGCGTTGATGCCCTCGTGGCAGATCACGCGCGGGTCGGCTTGCAGCTTGGCGTGCAACTGGCCGTGGCCCACGTCGAGCCCGACCACACGGGCCGCGCCCATTTGCAGCAGCGCATCGGTGAAGCCACCAGTGCTCTGGCCGGCGTCCAGGCACACGAGCCCGGTGACGTCGATTTCGCAGTGCTTCAGCGCGCCTTCGAGCTTCAAGCCACCGCGCGACACGAAGCGCAGTTCGGCGTCGTCGGTGACTTCGACCTTGCAGTTGTCGGGCACGTCGAGCCCGGCCTTGTTGATCACGGCCCAGCCCTTGGGGCCGAGCCAGCGCACAGCGCCGCGTTCGATCAGCCGTTGTGCGGCCGATCGGGTGGGCACAAGGCCTTGTTGCAGCAATAGCTGGTCAGCGCGCATGGGGGTGGGGTGCTTTCTGGTAACTCGAACAACCACCGGCCCCGTTCGCACTGAGCGTGTCGAAGTGGCAGCACCGAGGTGCATGCGGGGCTTCGACAGACTCAGCCCGAACGGGAGGTGGTTCCCGAACGGGACGAGGGTTCACCGAGCTGAATGATTCCGGCCCGGTGGGCCGGAATCAATACCGGTAGGTGTCAGGCTTGTAAGGGCCTTGCTTGGGCACGCCGATGTAGCTGGCTTGCTCGTCGGTCAGTTCGGTCAGCATGGCGCCGACCTTCTTCAGGTGCAGGCGCGCCACCTTTTCGTCGAGGTGCTTGGGCAACACATAGACCTTGCCGATGTCGTAGCTGTCAGGGTGTGAGAACAGCTCGATCTGCGCGATGGTCTGGTTGGCGAAGCTCGACGACATCACGAAGCTCGGGTGGCCCGTGCCGCAGCCCAGGTTCACCAGGCGGCCCTTGGCCAGCATGATGATCTTCTTGCCATCGGGGAAGGTCACGTGGTCGACCTGCGGCTTGATCTCGTCCCAGGTGTACTTCTCGATCGAGGCGATGTCGATCTCGTTGTCGAAGTGGCCGATGTTGCAGACGATGGCCTGGTCTTTCATCGCGGCCATGTGGTCGTGCGTGATGATCGACTTGTTGCCGGTGGTCGTCACGAAGATGTCGGCCTTGTCGGCGGCGTATTCCATCGTCACGACCTTGTAGCCTTCCATCGCGGCTTGCAGGGCGTTGATCGGGTCGATCTCAGTCACCCACACCTGGGCGCTGAGGGCGCGCAGGGCCTGGGCCGAGCCCTTGCCCACGTCGCCGTAACCGGCCACCACGGCCACCTTGCCGGCGATCATCACGTCGGTGGCGCGCTTGATGCCATCGACCAGCGATTCGCGGCAGCCGTACAGGTTGTCGAACTTGCTCTTGGTGACGCTGTCGTTCACGTTGATGGCGCGGAAGGGCAGCGTGCCCTTGGCGCTCATTTCCTTCAGGCGGTGCACGCCGGTCGTGGTTTCTTCCGTCACGCCGATGATCTGCGCGGCCTTGCGGGTGTACCAGGTCGGGTCTTGCGCGATCTTGGCCTTGATGGCGGCGAACAGGCAGGTCTCTTCTTCGCTGGTGGGCTTGCTGACGACCGACAGGTCTTTCTCGGCCTTCTGGCCCAGGATCATCAGCAGCGTGGCGTCGCCGCCGTCGTCCAGGATCATGTTCGGGCCTTCGCCTTCAGCGCCCTTGGCGGCGAATTCAAAGATGCGGTGGGTGAAGTCCCAGT
>JAYSYW010000341.1:0-16543 GCA_043727255.1 Rhizobacter sp.
GAGGGCGAGCCCGGCTACAAGGCGCTGAAATCGGTGCTCGACGGTTCGGTGGCGCAGGCCTCCGACAACGTGCTGATCTACGCCACCAGCAACCGCCGCCACCTGCTGCCCGAGTACATGGCCGAAAATCTGACCTACAAACACACCGAAGACGGCGAGGTGCACCCGGGCGAGGTGGTCGAAGAAAAGATCTCGCTCAGCGAGCGTTTCGGGCTGTGGATCAGCTTCTACCCCTTCAGCCAGGACGAATACCTTGCCATCGTCGCCCAGTGGCTGCGTGGCTTCGGCGTGAACGAAGAAGCCATCTTGGCCGCACGGCAAGACAGCCTGGTGTGGGCGCTGGAGCGCGGCTCGCGCTCGGGTCGCGTTGCCTTCCAGTTCGCCAAGGACTACAGCGGGCAGCACGCGGCATGAGCGGCACCGAAAGCCGTGTGCCGGTCGACGTGGCGGTCGGTGTGTTGATCGACGTCCAAGGCCGCTTTTTGCTGACCTCGCGCCCTGAAGGCAAGGTCTACGCCGGTTACTGGGAATTCCCTGGTGGCAAGGTCGAAGCCGGTGAAACCATCGAGCAGGCGCTGCGCCGGGAACTGCACGAGGAAATTGGCATCCACATCGGACCGGTGCAGCCGTGGAAGGTGGAAATGCACGACTACCCGCACGCGCTGGTGCGGCTGCACTTTTGCAAGGTGTTCGACTGGTCGGGCGAGTTCGAGATGCGCGAACGGCAAGCGATGGCGTGGCAGACGCTGCCGGTGGATGTGGGCCCGGTGCTGCCGGGCACGATCCCGGTGCTGCGCTGGTTCGCTGAAGAACGCGGTTTTGCGGGCGAAACGCACAAGGCGCAAGAGGCCTGATTGTTAAACTGCCTCGGCCTGTCAACGAGCCGCCTCGAGACAGGTGCACCCCTCGGGGGCAAGAGCCGCAGGCGACGTGGGGGCAAATTTGAGTTGGCTGGATGACATTCAATGGGACGCGCAGGGGTTGGTGCCCGTGATCGCGCAGGAAGTCGGCACAAATGACGTGCTGATGTTCGCCTTCATGAACCGCGAGGCGCTGGCGCTCACGGTCGAGCGTGGCGAGGCGGTTTATTGGAGCCGTTCACGCAAACGCCTGTGGCACAAGGGCGAAGAGTCCGGCCACATCCAGAAGGTGCACGAGATTCGCCTCGACTGTGACAACGACGTGGTGCTGCTGAAAATCACGCAACTCGGCCACGAACCGGGCATCGCCTGCCACACCGGCCGCCACAGTTGCTTCTTTCAGCTCTACAAAAATGGCGAGTGGCAGACCATCGAGCCCGTTTTGAAAGACCCGGAGCACATCTACAAATGAACCCCTTGCCGAGCGGCAACGACACCCTGCAGCGACTTGCCGAGGTCATCGAATCGCGCAAACTCGGTGACCCGGACACAAGCTACGTGGCGCGCCTGTTCCACAAGGGCACCGACGCCATCTTGAAGAAGATCGGCGAAGAAGCGACTGAAACCGTGATGGCCGCCAAGGATGGCGACCCGCAGAAGATCGTCTACGAAGTGGCCGACTTGTGGTTTCACTCGATGATCGCGTTGAGCGCCTTTGGCCTGAAGCCTGCCGATGTGCTGCGCGAGTTGGAGCGGCGCGAAGGTTTGTCGGGCCTGGAAGAGTTTGCGGCCCGCAAGTCGCAAACCCGTGAACACGAGGAACGCAAGCCATGACCAACGAAGTGCCGACTGTGCCAACCGACGCGCGCCTGGAGAACCAGAAGACGCTGACGATGATCATCTACGCCTTGTATGGCGCGAGCTTGTTCGTGGGCTTCACTTCCATCGTGGCGATCGTCGTCAACTACGTGAAGCGCGACGACGTGGCGGGCACGCTGTTCGAGAGCCACTTCACCTGGCAGATCCGCACCTTCTGGTGGGGCTTGCTGTGGACGGTGATCGGTTGCGTGCTGGCCTTCGTGGTCATCGGCTTCGCGGTGCTGTTTGCCAACTGGGTATGGATCATCTACCGCGTCGTCAAAGGGTTCTTGAACCTGATGGACGGCAAACCGATGCAAGTGACATGACGCACGACCCGAACTGTATTTTCTGCAAGATCGTCGAGGGCAAGATCCCCAGCCGCAAGGTGTACGAAGACGACGAACTGCTGGCCTTCCACGACATTGCGCCGTGGGCGCCGGTGCACTTTCTCATCATCCCGAAGGTGCACATCGCCTCGCTGTACGAAACCTCACCCGAAGAGCACCAGGCGATGCTCGGCCGCATGCTGGCGCTGGCGCCCAAGCTGGCGCTGGAGCAGGGTGTGACGAACGGCTTTCGCACCGTCGTGAACACCGGCGCAGACGGCATGCAAGAGGTGCCACACCTGCACCTGCACGTCATCGGCGGCCCCCGGCCTTGGGCCAAGGGCTGAGCTCATTCACACCAAGGGTTGACACACACGTCGCCTAAACTTCGCGGTTCCGCAAAAGGAGATAAATCATGGGTTCAATCAGCATTTGGCACTGGCTCATCGTGCTGTTGATCGTGGTTCTGGTGTTCGGCACCAAGAAGCTCAAAAACATGGGCGGCGATCTCGGCGGCGCCGTCAAGGGCTTCAAGGACGGCATGAAAGACGGCTCCACCGGCAGCGATGCGCCGCCGTCGCAGGTCACCAGCCAAAAGGTCAATGACGCGAACAACACCATCGACGTCGAAGCCAAAAACAAGCCATGAGAGTGGTGCCCCCACGTCGCTTCGCTCCTGCCCCCCGAGGGGGCGCCACCCATTGGCCCGGGAAACCCGTGCCTGGGGCGTTGCTTGAGGGGCAAATCGCTTCGCTCTTGCGTTGCCACCGAGGTGTCGTGAGGTTCGTGCCTTGATTGATTTCGGATTTGACAAGCTGGCGCTCATCGGCGCGGTTGCCTTGATCGTCATCGGCCCCGAAAAGCTGCCGCGTGTCGCACGCACCGTCGGGCACTTGCTGGGCAAGGCGCAACGGTACGTCGCCGACGTGAAGGCCGAGGTCAACCGCTCGATCGAGATCGACGAGCTGAAGAAGATGAAAGACACGTACACCGACGCTGCGCGTGACGTCGAGCAAACGTTGACGAGCGAGATTCAGCAAGCCGGTGCGGCCTTCAATGGCGCGGGTGACTGGGGCATGAACGCCGAGCTGTCTTACGACGGCCACGACAACGGCTATATGCCGCCCCCACCCAGCTACAAACACCCGAAGAAGAACTGGCGCCTGAAGCGCGGGGCCATGCCCCAGTGGTACAAGCAGCGCCACGGCATCCGTGGCAAGGCGCAGTCGGGCGCGGCCCGGGTCGCCCGCTTCCGCCCGCCGCGCTCGAACGCCTGACCCATGAGCACAAACGACGAAAGCCCCGACGAACTCGCCGGCACTGAACAACCCTTTGTCGCCCATCTGGTCGAGCTGCGTGACCGGCTCGTCCGCTCCACCATCGCCATCCTTGTTTGCTTCGGCATCTTGATGGCTTGGCCCGGTTCGGGTGTGCTGTACGACCTGCTGGCCGCGCCGCTGGTGTCGCACCTGCCCAAGGGCGCCACGCTGATCGCCACCAACGTGATTTCGCCAATTTTGGTGCCGCTGAAGATCACCCTGATGGCGGCTTTTCTGGTGGCGCTGCCCTACGTGCTGTACCAGACCTGGGCGTTTGTCGCGCCGGGTTTGTACAGCCATGAGAAGAAGCTGGTGCTGCCGCTGGTGACGTCGAGCACCATCTTGTTCTTCATTGGCGTGGCTTTTTGCTACCTGCTGGTGTTGCCGGCGATGGCGCAGTTCATCCAGAACTTCGCGCCCACCTCCATCACCGCCGCGCCAGACATCGAGCAGTATTTCGGCTTCGTGCTCACGTTGTTCGTGGTGTTCGGGCTGGCCTTCGAGGTGCCGATCGTCGTGATCGTGCTGGCGCGCATGGGCATCGTCAGCATCGTCAAGCTGAAGGAATTTCGCGGCTACTTCGTGGTGGTGGCATTCATCATTGCCGCCGTGGTCACGCCGCCTGATGTGATTTCGCAACTGGCGCTGGCCATCCCGATGTGCATCTTGTACGAGGTGGGCATTTGGGCCGCGCAGATCTTCATGAAGCACACCCAGGCCCCGGGCGAAAAGCCCTTAGACGCCAAGCTCTGACGCGGTGGGTCAGGCGGCTGCGGCCGCCACCACTTCAAGGCTCGCGGCGAGGCGACGCGCGCGGGCGCTGGGCAACCGTCACCGTCAGTTCGAGGGCACGTTCACCGCGTTGAACACCAATCACCGCTGGCGTTTGGGGCTTGAGCTCAGCCACCGAGGTCAACAACTGGGCGGTGTTCGTGACGGGCGTTGGGCCGACTTTCACCACCACGTCACCAGGCCGCAGGCCGCCCAGGCTGGCTGGGCCGTTCTGCAGCACGCCGGTGATCAGCACGCCTTGTTTGATCGGCAGGTTGAAGGTCTCGGCAATTTCGGGCGTCAGGTCGCGGGGCTCAACGCCGATCCAGCCGCGTGTGACCTGCCCGTCGCGGATCAACCCTTCCATCACTTGCTTGGCCACGGTCACGGGAATGGCGAAGCCGATGCCCATGCTGCCTCCGCTGCGCGAATAGATGGCGGTGTTGATGCCGAGCAAGTTGCCCTGCGCATCGACCAGCGCCCCGCCCGAGTTGCCGGGGTTGATGGCGGCGTCGGTCTGGATGAAGTTCTCAAACGTGTTGATGCCGAGCTGGTTGCGGCCCAGCGCGCTGACGATGCCCGAGGTGACCGTCTGGCCCACGCCGAAGGGGTTGCCGATGGCCAGCACCACGTCGCCCACCTTGGCCGTGTCGGCGCTGCCGAAGGTGATGGTGGGCAGCTTGTCGAGTTCGATCTTGAGCACGGCCACGTCGGTCTCGGGGTCGGTGCCGACCAGCTTGGCCTTGGCTTGGCGACCATCACTCAGCAGCACCTCGATGTCGTCGGCGCCTTCGATCACATGGTTGTTGGTGAGCAGGTAGCCTTCGGGCGAGACGATCACCCCCGAGCCCAGGCCCACTTGGGGGCGGCCCTGGTCTTGTTCACCAAAGAAGAACTTGAACCATGGGTCTTCGTTGTGGGGGCTGCGCGGCGGGGCCTTGCTGGCGGTGATGCTGACGACGGCTGGTGTGGCACGCTGAGCCGCAGCGCTGTAGCTGATGACCACGCCGGTGGCGGGCAGGGCTGCGATCGGCACGGGGGCTTCGGTGATCGACACAATGTTCGGCAGCATGTCGCCTTGGCCGCGCCGGATCCAGTCGGGCTTGAGCGTTGCCACGACAAACAGCACGGCCACCGCCACGGTGACAGCCTGCGAGAAAATGAGCCAGGTTTTACGCATCAACGAGTTTCCATCCATGACCCTTCGTACCGAGCTTGAGTCGTACTTGAACACCTTGCTGGACGTGGGGAGGTTCAAGGATTATGGGCCGAACGGTGTGCAGGTCGAGGGCAAACCCGAGGTGCGAAAACTGGTCTCTGGCGTCACCGCCAGCCTGGCTTTCATCGAGGCGGCGATTGAACAACAGGCCGATGCGGTGCTGGTGCACCACGGCCTGTTTTGGCGTGGATACGAAGGGCGCATCACCGGCTGGTTGAAGCGCCGAATCGAACTGCTGCTGGCGCACCAGATCACCTTGTTCGCTTACCACCTGCCGCTCGATGCCCATGCCGAACTCGGCAACAACGCGCAGCTCGGCGCCAAGCTGAAGCTGCTGGCCGACGGCCGTTTCGGCGAGCAAGACCTCGGCTTCATCGGTTCGGCTGCTCAAGCCCTGACGCCCGCTGCCTTGACTGCCTTGCTGACCTACCGCCTGGGCCGCGCCCCGGTGCTGGTTGAAGGCCAGCCGGGGCGGCCGCTGTCACGCATTGCATGGTGCACCGGCGGCGCGCAGGGCTACTTCGAGGCCGCCATTGCGGCCGGTGCCGACGCCTTCATTACCGGTGAAATATCTGAGCCGCAGGCACACCTGGCGCGCGAAACCGGCGTGGCCTTCCTGGCCTGCGGTCACCACGCCAGCGAACGTTTTGGTGCACCCGCCGTCGGCGCGCATCTGGCCGAAAATTTCGGCCTGGAACACACGTTCATCGAAATCGACAACCCTGCATGAGCCGCCCATGAATCTGCCCTTGATCGTGACCATGGGCGACGCCTGCGGCATCGGCCCCGAGATCATCGCCAAAGCCTTCCGTGTGGGTGAGGGGCGGGGCGCGGTGGTGCTGGGCGATGTAGGCGTGATGCGCCGCGCCGTTGCGGCCACGGGCGGTGAGTTGGTGCTGGCGCGGGTCGAGTCCGCCCGTGATCTGGCCGCTTGCCCGCCGGGTTGCCTGCCCGTGCTGCAAGTGCGCGATCTGCCGAGCGGCTTGGCGGACCTGCCCCTTGGCCAGGTGAATGCCCAGGCGGGTGCGGCCGCCGCCGCGTGCATCACGCAGGCGGTGCGCGCCGTGCAAGCTGGCGATGCCCGCGCCATCGTCACCGCCCCGATCCACAAAGAAGCGCTGGCTGCAGCCGGGGTTGGGTTTCCGGGCCACACCGAGATGCTGCAGGCCTTGGCCACGTTGCCCGGCGAGCCCCTGCGGCCGGTGCGCATGATGCTGGCCAATGAGCAGTTGCGCACGGTGTTGGTGACGATCCACATGTCGCTGCGCAAGGCCATTGACGCAGTGACCTTCGATGCGGTGCTCGACACGCTGCGCATCACGCATCGATCGGCGCAAGCCTTCGGCATTGCCTACCCGCGCATTGCCGTGGCGGGGCTGAACCCGCACGCTGGCGAAGGCGGGCTGTTTGGTGACGAAGAGCTGCGCATCATCGGCCCGGCGGTGCGGGCAGCGCGCGCCGAAGGCATCGCGGCCAGCGGCCCTTATGCGCCCGACACGGTGTTCATGCGCGCCCGCCACACGAACGACCACACCGGTGAGTTCGATGTGGTGGTGGCGATGACACACGACCACGGCTTGATTCCGGTGAAGTACTTGGGCGTGGAGCAGGGCGTGAACGTCACGCTGGGCTTGCCCTTCGTGCGCACCAGCCCCGACCATGGCACCGCATTCGACATCGCCGGCACTGGTCGGGCCGACCCGGCCAGCCTGATCGCGGCCCTGCGCATGGCGCGTCAGCTCAGCGGCGTCTAACTCGTCGGTCATGGCGTCGGCCAAGGCGCCGGCTAACGCGTGCTCATTGCCTCGTGGGTGGCGTGGTGGCCGAAGCTTTGGCCGAGGCCGACAGCGCAGCCAGCTGCTTGCGCGCCCGTGCCGTCGCCCGTTCCATCAGGTAGGCGCGCTCGAAGGCCTTGAAGCGCCCGGTTTCGCACAGCCGCGACAGCATGCGTGCAGTCAACGACACCGTTTCCTGGTGCCGCTTGCCGCGTGTGAACACGAAGAATGCGCGCCCCGGGCTCACGTAGCTCAGGCGCACCTTCTGCCATGTGTCGTTCACGTGCATCTGGTAGACGAAGCCCAGCCGGATGTGGTCCATCAACTGCGGGCCTTGCGACGGCTCGGCCGGCTCGCTGGGTGACAGGTCGAGGTTGATGTCCACGCCGAGCCCGAGGTCCAGGTCCAGCGGGCCGATGTCGGTGTCGGTGTCGCCATCACCCGCGTCGGGCTGGGTGTCGGGGCCGGAGGCGCTGAGGTCGATGTCCACCTCGCCCGACCAATCCACCGCGGTTTCGTCCAGCAGGCCGATGCGCTTTTTCTCTTCTTCCGAGAAGTGCGGCTCAATCGGCGTGCCGCCGGTGCTGGTGCTGCCGGTGAGGGGGATGTCGCGCAGCAACGCATCGGGCGCGGGCACCGGCGTGTTGAACACCGACTCAAGCTGCTTGGCGAGCAGGTTGTATTCGAGCTCGCTGATCGGCGCGCCCTTCAGCGACTCGGCGTGCGCGGGCAGCAGCTTGCTGAAGAATTCTTTCTGCGCCATGTCGGGCCAGCCGACCAGGCACATGCCTTCGTTCAAGTCCTTCATCAGCGCGGGCAGCTGCATCAGGAACTTCTTGCGCATGGCTGGCGAGCCCTTGGGCTGCACGCTCATCACCAGGTCACGGCCGACGCGCTTCAGGCGTTGAACCATCTCGGACTGCGGTCCATCGCGCTTGGTGGCAAACGCGAGCGCCTGGCTCCAAACCTGCGCGAGAAAATCGCGCAGGTAGTCCTGCATCGACAAGGACGACAACGCGGCCTGCAACTGCAGCATGTAGCGCTGCTGAACCCGCAAGTCGGATTCTTTGCTATCCACCAGCGTGGCGGCCTGGGCGTTGCTCTGCACGTCTTGCTTGGCTTGCTGGGCGATGAACTGTTCCAGCTCACTCAACTTGGCCGAGTAGACGTCCATCTGGTCGAAGTCGCCTTCGACGATTTCTTGCACCAAGTCGCGCACGTGGGCGAGGAACTGCTTGCCCGGCCCCTCATCAAATTCGTCGAACGCGCAGGCCAGCGAGGCGATGCGGTTCACGAAGCGCCGCACCGGGTGCTTGCGCGATGAGAAGAAGGTGGGGTCGCCAAGCGCGACGCGCAGCACCGGCAATTGCAGCCGGGCGATCTGCCGCGCCATCTGCGGCGGCACGCGGGGGTCGGACAGGATCTGATCGAACAGGCTGCCCACCACGTCGATCACCATGTGGTCGAGCGTGCCGGTCGATGCCTGCCGCAGTTCGTCGCGGTGGGCTCGGATCAGGTTGACCGCCATCAGGCCCGGCAGGCTGTTGGCGAAACCACCCGCGCCACCGGCCATGCCGCTGCCGGTGGCGAGCGAAATGTCCAAGCCCGAAGCTGAACCCCCCCGGCCCTGGGGCAGTGACGGGCCACCCAGGTCGGCGGGCCGGGTGGCCAGTACGGTCAGGCGCCGCAGCAAGGTCATCAGCTCGGCATCGGCCTGCGTCGACACGCCGGGGCGCGGTGGGGACGATCGGCCGGATGACGTGCGGTTGCCACTGCCGCCACCTGGTTGCCCTCCGGATGACCCACTTCCGGAGCCCCAGCCGCCGGGGCCAGGCCGGGCGGAGGTACCCGTGCCGCCGCTGCCACTGCGCGAGGGGGCGTTGCCAGGGTCGAAGTCGCCTACCGACGTGGGGCCGTAGTTGCTGGCGCTGGTGGAGTGCCCCGTTTCCCGAGGCAAGGTCGAGTAGCCGGATACCACCCGGTCGCGCGCCAATTCGTTGCCCGGGCCGTCCACCGACCGCACCGACAGCGTGACCGGCACGATGCCCCGTGCGCGCATGTCTTTCAGGATCTCGGCGTAGCAGCTTGGCATCACGCGGCCCAAGCCGGCGCCGATCTCGCGGGCCAGCAGCTTGCGGCCCTCGCTGTCTTTCGACACGGCTTCGATGGCATGGAAGATCGCCGAGCCCACCACCTCGGGTCGAATGGGGTTGCGGTCGTGGTCGGCGCGGCCAATGCCGAGCAGCGCGCCGCTGAAGGCCGCCACTTCACGCAGCTCCCACTCGCATTCATGGGTGATGGTCTGGCTGATGCGATCGGCGAACATGCGCTCTTCGACCTCGGCATCGTCCACCAGGCTGAGCGACTGCCAATCGGTGTCGGCCAAGCGGCGGGTGGAGTCGCCACTGGAAGCGCCCAGTTCGCGCGCCAGTCGCTTGCTGAGGGTGTCGCCGAACACCAGCACGAAGGTGCTCATGTGGCGGCGCAAATCAAGCTGGGCGCCGATCAGCGCGTCGCGTTCGAAGACGCGGTTCGTGGCCGACGCCAACGTGCCCAGATGATCGGCCACGCGGTCGGCGACGGCGGCGGCAGTCGTCTTGATGTGGCTGATGGCTGCGGCGAATGTCGCCTGGGCTCGCGGATCGGTCGGATTCATCTCACACAGAGGGCCACGGAAGCCGGCCAAGACACACCGGCACCGGGATGACGGCGTACGAGTTTCAAGTATGAGCCCAATCCCTCGGCCTCCGGGTGCCACTGCGGCCGCACGGAGAACCGCACATCCGGTTGGCGCACCGAGGCCCCGGGCTCACTTCTTCAGCGCATCGCGGATCTCGCGCAGCAGCACCACGTCTTCAGGTGTCGCAGCCGGAGGCGCCGCAGGAGCATCCTTCTTGAGTCGGTTAATTTGCTTGACCATCAAGAAGATGATGGAGGCGAGGATCATGAAATTCAGCGCAACCGTGATGAAGTTGCCATAAGCGAACAATGGCACACCCGCTTTGGTCAGCGCTTCGTAGGTCATGGGGCCGGCATAACTCGTCGGCGGGGCAGAAAGGGCGATGAAGTAGTTGGAGAAGTCGAGCCCCCCAACCACCCGGCCGATGATCGGCATGATCAAGTCCTTCACGACTGAATCGACGATCTTGCCGAATGCCGCGCCGATGATCACGCCGACGGCCAGATCGACGACGTTTCCCTTCATCGCAAACTCTTTGAACTCGCTCGCAAATCCCATGGCGTGGCGCCTCACTGAAGTCGAACGGTGTTGGTGGTGGGGTGTTCCTTCCACCTCGTGCCGCCCGGAGTATGCCAAGGCATCCGCCACCCAGGTTGCATCCACAGCCAGCATCTGCGCCGTCTCACGAGTGCAGGGCCGTGCGGCCCAACCCCTTGACACGTCGATTAGAATCTTTGGTTACCCCTGACTGTCCAGTCTCTAGTTTCAGTCTCTTTCGAGGACCCCCATGAGTGACCAGCAAGTCGATCAAGGCCGCCGAACCTGGGTTGCCATCGCCTGCGGCGCCGGTGCCGTTGGCGGCGTGGCCGTCGCGGTGCCGTTCGTTAGCACCTTCCAGCCCTCCGAGCGGGCTCGCGCCGCTGGCGCTGCGGTAGAAGTCGATATCAGCAACCTGAAGTCAGGTGAGAAGGTCACCGTCGAGTGGCGCGGCAAGCCGGTCTGGATCGTCAAGCGCACGCCCGAACAACTGGCCGCACTGCCCAAGCTTGACGGGCAACTTGCAGACCCCGCCTCCGCCCGCAAGGCAGACGAACTGACCCCGGAGTACGCGCGCAACGCGCACCGTTCGATCAAGCCGGAAATTTTGGTGGCCGTTGGCATCTGCACCCACCTGGGCTGCTCGCCGTCCGACAAATTCCAGGCCGGCCCGCAAGCCTCGCTGCCCGACGACTGGGCCGGCGGCTTCATCTGCCCCTGCCACGGCTCGACCTTCGACATGGCTGGCCGTGTGTTCAAGAACAAGCCCGCGCCCGACAACCTCGAAGTGCCTCCTCACATGTACTTGTCCGACACCCGGTTGATCATCGGTGAAGACAAGAAAGCCTGACCCAGGCTGCAACGGCATTTCAGGAGATTTCCCTCATGGCTGAGTTCAAGACAGTTCCCGCCAATGCGCCGGTCGCCCAGAAGTTGATGACTTGGGTTGACAACCGCTTTCCGGCCACCAAGTTGTACAAGGAGCACCTGTCCGAGTACTACGCGCCGAAGAACTTCAATTTCTGGTATTTCTTCGGTTCGTTGGCGCTGCTGGTGCTGGTGATCCAGATCGTCACCGGCATTTTCCTGGTGATGCACTACAAGCCCGATGCGGCCCTGGCCTTCGCATCGGTCGAGTACATCATGCGTGATGTGCCGTGGGGCTGGCTGATCCGCTACATGCACTCCACCGGTGCATCGGCGTTCTTCATCGTCGTCTACCTGCACATGTTCCGTGGGCTCATCTACGGCAGCTATCGCAAGCCGCGTGAGTTGGTTTGGATCTTCGGTTGCGGCATCTTCCTGTGCCTGATGGCTGAAGCCTTCATGGGTTACCTGCTGCCTTGGGGCCAGATGTCGTATTGGGGCGCCCAGGTGATCGTGAACCTGTTCGCCGCCGTGCCCTTTGTCGGCCCCGATCTGGCGTTGCTGATCCGTGGTGACTACGTGGTGTCCGACGCCACGCTGAACCGCTTCTTCAGCTTCCACGTCATCGCCGTGCCACTGGTGCTGCTGGGCTTGGTGGTCGCTCACTTGATCGCGCTGCACGAAGTGGGTTCGAACAACCCCGACGGCGTCGAGATCAAGGCCAAGAAAGATGCCCGTGGCATTCCGCTCGACGGCATTCCGTTCCACCCGTATTACACGGTGCACGACATCCTTGGCGTCAGCGTGTTCCTGATGGCCTTCACGGCAATCATCTTCTTCGCGCCCGAGTTCGGTGGCTACTTCCTGGAATACAACAACTTCATTCCGGCAGACCCGCTGAAAACTCCATTGCACATCGCCCCCGTCTGGTACTTCACGCCCTACTACTCGATGCTGCGCGCCACCACCGACCAGATGGTCTACGTGCTCGCTGCTTTGGTGGGCCTGGGTGCTGTGTTGGCCCTGCTGAAGGGTGGCCTGTCGGGTCTAGGCAAGCTGGCTGTCGCCGTGGGTGCCATCGCTGGCGTGGGGCTGCTGTTGGCCTTTGAAGCGAAGTTCTGGGGCGTGGTGGTAATGGGTGGTGCCGTCATCATCTTGTTCTTCCTTCCTTGGCTCGACCGTGCGGAAGCCAAGTCGATCCGCTACCGGCCCGAGTGGCACAAGGTGCTGTACGGCATGTTCGTGGTCGTGTTTGCGATCCTGGGCTACCTGGGCGTGCAACCACCTTCGGCCATCGGCGAGCGGGTGTCGCAGTTCGGCACGCTCTTCTACTTCGGCTTCTTCTTGTTGATGCCGTGGTGGAGCCGCATCGGCACCTCCAAGCCGGTTCCTGACCGTGTCACCTTCAACCACTGACGTGCGACTGCCGCAATGCACACCATGAAGAAACTGATCCTCATCCTGCTGGCATCGTTCGGCCTGTCGAGCGGAGCCATGGCTTCGGAAGGCGGCGTGGTCTGGGACAAGTTCCCGACCGCGAAAGTCACCGACATGGCCGCGTTGCAAAACGGCGCCAAGCTGTTTGTCAACTACTGCCTGAACTGCCATTCGGCTGCGTACATGCGCTACAACCGCCTGCGCGACATCGGTCTGACCGAAGCGCAGATCAAGTCGAACCTGCTGTTCGCCACCGACAAGGTTGGCGACACCATGAAGGTTTCGCTCGATCCGAAGCAGGCCAAGGAATGGTTCGGCGGGTTGCCGCCTGACCTGACCGTCATCGCGCGTTCACGCGCCGACATCGCCAAGGGTTCGGGTGCCGACTATCTGTACACCTACCTGCGCACTTACTACCGTGACGACACCAAGGCGACCGGCTGGAACAACCTGGCCTTCCCCAACGTCGGCATGCCGCATGTGCTGTGGGAGTTGCAAGGCCAGCGCACTGCCAAGTTCGTCGAAGAAAAAGACCCGCATGACCCCAGCAAGATGACGCACAAGTTTGCCGGCTTTGAACAGTTGACCCCTGGCAAGCTGAGCCAAACCGACTATGACGAATCGGTGGCCGATCTCGTGGGCTTCCTGCAGTGGATGGGCGAGCCGGAACAGAACACCCGCGTGCGCCTGGGCGTGTGGGTGCTGCTGTTCCTTGGAATCTTCACCGTCATTGCTTGGCGACTCAACGCCTCCTTCTGGAAAGACGTGAAGTAAGAAAAAGGCGACACCGGCAGCGCGCCCCACAAGGGCCTGCCCGGTTCGCTGGCGGAGTGGGGCGCCGCAAGGCTTGCCCCACTCCGTTCGTGTTTTGTACCCTAGCCTCAAGGAGCCGCCATCATGATGGTGCTTTACTCCGGAACGACCTGCCCCTATTCGCACCGTTGCCGCTTCGTCCTGTTCGAAAAGGGCATGGACTTCGAAATTCGCGACGTGGATCTGTTCGCCAAGCCCGAAGACATCGCGTTGATGAACCCGTACAACGAGGTGCCGATCCTCGTTGAGCGCGACCTCATCCTGTATGAGTCGCACATCATCAACGAGTACATCGACGAGCGCTTCCCGCACCCGCAGCTGATGCCCGGCGACCCGGTCGCCCGTGCACGCGTGCGTCTGTTCCTGCTGAACTTCGAGAAGGAACTGTTCGCTCACGTGAACATTCTTGAGTCGCGCGGCATCAAGGCCAACGACAAGCAACTGGAAAAGGCCCGTGCGCAGATCCGTGATCGCTTGACACAGCTCGCACCGATCTTCTTGAAAAACAAGTACATGCTGGGCGACGACTTCTCGATGCTCGACGTGGCCATCGCACCGCTGCTGTGGCGTCTTGACTACTACGGCATCGACATGTCCAAGAACGCCGTGCCGCTGCTGAAGTACGCCGAGCGCATCTTCTCGCGCCCTGCCTACATCGAAGCGCTGACGCCTTCCGAGAAGGTGATGCGCAAGTAAGCGCGTGCCATGGGGACCTTGTTCATTCTTGCGCAGCGGGTCGAGCGCCGGGTCATCCCCAAGCCGGCCCTCCCTTTGGCGGGCCGGTCGCGATGCGCCGCGAGCAAGGGGCTGTCATGAGTCAGATTCCCACGACACCCGGCGGCGCGGGCAGTTCCACCCGGCCCTACCTGATTCGTGCCCTGCACGATTGGTGTACCGATAACGGCTTCACGCCCTACATCGCGGTGTTCGTCGATTCGCATGTGCAGGTGCCGGCCGAGTACGTGAAGAACAACGAGATCGTGCTCAACCTCGGGTTCGAGGCCACCAGTGGCCTTCAACTCGGCAACGAGCTCATCGAGTTCAAGGCGCGTTTCGGTGGCTCATCGCGTGAGATCGTGGTGCCCGTGGATCATGTGATCGCCATTTACGCCCGTGAAAACGGGCAGGGCATGGCATTCCCTGCGCCAACCGACGTGCCGGTCGGCATACCCACTGCGGTGCCAACCGTGGGTGCGAAAGATGAGTCGCGTCCGGTTGCCGGGCTTCGGCTGGCCAGCACCGACGGCAACGCACCTGCACCCGTTACCGAGCCTGCGGGCGGTGCCGGTCCGGCACCTGAACCACCTGAGCCTTCGGGTTCTGGCGGTGGCCGGCCTGCGTTGAAACGCATCAAGTAGCATCCAGTCGTAAGCACGGTGCGAGTGCTTTTGTTCAGCATTTCGCGGCCTTGGTCCGACGCTAGAATTTCTCTTTCAGCCCTTGTAGCTCAGTTGGTAGAGCAGCGGTTTTGTAAACCGAAGGTCGCGGGTTCGATTCCTGCCGGGGGCACCACTCAAGCTTGGGTTGGTCAGCGTGGTGCGCAACGCATTACGTCTCGTATCAGCTCGATTGAACCTTCACCCGGATTGACGTAACCTGCCAGCCTTGAGCCCGAAGGGCGTCTTCAAGGCGGGGTTGAAGCTGACGCAGCTTCGCCGCCACCGACGCATTGGCCGCCAACAGTGACCAGCCTTCTTCGTCCACTGGCCCGGGCTTCACATGAGCGGCCAAAGCCGCAGGCAAACAGGGGCGAACGGCAGCGAAGCGTGCATTCGAGTCACGCATCAGTTGCTGCAGTCGCGCAAGCGGGGCACTGTGTTTCAGTGCTTCCTGAATGCGCAAAGCGTTGGGGGTGACCGGGGTCTGCTTCGGGTTCACCGCAAGGAGTTTAACGATGCAAATCCTGATCACCCACGGTTCGCTCGCGCGCACCCGGGCGCTGAGCTTCAACCGCTGGCAGGCATTGGCGGCCACAGCTGTTCTGGCGATCTTGCTGATGCTGCTTTCGGGCACGGTCTACCACGTGGTGTTTCTGAAAGCTGCGCGCGAAGGTTGGCCGGTCGTCAGCCAGATCGTGCGGTTGGTGGTTCGCGATGAATTCGCGCAGCGTGACCGTTTCATGCGCGAAAACCTCGACGCCATGGCTCAGAAAGTCGGCGAGATGCAGGCCAAGCTCATCAAGCTCGAAGCCATGGGCGAGCGGGTGTCAGTTCTGACGGGTGTCAAGCCCGAGGAATTCAAGGCTGATCTGCCCAAGCCACCAGCCGGTGGAGGCCAGGGTGGCCCCTATGTGCCCACAGCCAACGTGTCGATGGAACAGTTGAACGCCCTGGTCCGCTCGCTTGATGAAGACACCGACCAAAGTGCCGACCTCTTCACGCTGGTCGAGTCTCGCCTGTTTGAGAAGCGCCTCACGGCCTTGATGGTTCCGAACAGCCGCCCGCTCGATGGGCCCGTGGGCTCTGGCTTTGGCTTTCGTTCCGACCCGATGACGGGCCGGGCAGCGTTGCACACCGGGCTCGACTTTCCGGCCCCCACGGGCACGCGCATCTTCGCGGCGGCGGGTGGGCTGGTGCGCTCCGCCGAATCTCACCCGCAGTACGGCAACCTGCTGGAGATCGATCACCGCAATGGCCTGACGACGCGCTATGCGCACGCCTCGACCTTGCTGGTGAAACCCGGTGACTTGGTCAAGCGTGGCCAGCACGTGGCTGATGTGGGCACCACCGGCCGCTCCACCGGGCCGCACCTGCACTTTGAAGTGCTGGTCGAAGGTGTGCCGCAAGACCCGGCCAAGTTCCTTGCGGGCCGTGCCGCAGGCCCGGTGGTGGCCGAAGCGGGGGGCTCGTCGCGGCCTGCTTCCGCTGCCCGTTGATCGGGTCTGGCACCCAGCAAAAGCACCACCCGCCGAGGGTTTGAACGGCGGTTAAACTTGCCGGCTTTTGCCGCTTGGGCGGTGGCCGTCTTGCAAGAGGCGCGCGCGCTCCCAAATGCGTTTTGACACTTTCCGCGGGCCTTTTCGGACCGCGGTGCGCCCGCTGCACCCAGCCTCAACTCTCGACTCCGCATGTTGCCCAA
>JAYSYW010000342.1:0-6738 GCA_043727255.1 Rhizobacter sp.
TGAGCCACTCGGTCTTCCGCAGGGATGCGTTGCTTGGGGCGTTTCATTCGTGCCTCGGTAAGGTGAGCTGCGGGGTGATGCGGGAAATCAGTCGCCCGCGCCGCCACCGCCGGGTGCGCCGCGTTGGGCCTTTTCTTGGCGCTTGATGGCGTTCGCCAGCAGGTTCTGGACTCGCGTGGCGATGTCTTCCGCGATGCCCCGTGATTGCACCTTGCGCGGTATTGGCTTTGCAATTGCTTCGAGCTTTGCGGGCAAGCCGGTGAGTGCCGCAATCAGTTGCTCGATCGTTGCAGCGGTTTGCAGGCTGGCATGTAGCGCAGCAATGCATGTCCGCACCTCGGCGGTCGCGGCGGTGCCCATGAGCACGTCGCCGTTGACGAGTGGCATCGCCGTGTTGATCGCCTTGATAATCTTTGCGATGCGGTCCACCGGCAGCTCCACGGCTGGCGGTGGCGGCACACGCGGCGCAAGCGGCGGCAACCCGCCCACGGCATCGACCGCTGTGCGCTTGCCTTCCTTTGCGTCCATTGGTTCTATTGCAAGTGCACTGATGCCAATGCCTCGCTGCAGCATGTCGAACAGACTCTCTGGGGATGGCAGCGGCAGCTTTTCTTTCTGTTCAGCCGCCGCAGACCCCGCAGATCCCCCAGAGGATGTGCCGTGGATGGGCTTGCGCGGCTGGTACTGGCTGAACAGCATGACCAACTCCTTGTATGAATCTCTGCTCACTCGAAGACTGGCAGATTGCTTGCCGAACTCCGAATAGCTCTTGAGGCTCTCGCCGTCGAGCCGCCCCATGAGGGTGTCTTCTCGCGGATCGCCTGGAGATACGAGCAAGTAGTCAGCATGCGCCAGACGTGACAGCCTGCCGAGCCCAGGGAACTGCTTCTCGTCATCAGCGATTGCGACAGCGCTTGCGCTTGCCGTTGCGTTTGTGTTCACGACCTTCTGTATGTCGCCCCGATTCGAGCGGGCGCAAAGAATGGCGAGCTTGATCTGGAGATCCGCCATGCCGGAATCGTCCCAATTCCAACGATCAGCGAGAACGTTGTCGTCAAGAAATGCGTCACCCACGGGGCATTCTTTTTCGCCACCGAGGTAGTACCGATGGATGTAGTTGTATGCGGCTATCGCACCACTTCCTTGCATCACAAAATCGATGATTGCAATTCCGCGCCCTTTGAGGATTGCCGGTTTTGGCAGGTATTGGTCGAAGTGCCTGCCCAACGCGGTTTCCTTTTGAGCGTCGAGCGGGTCTGCGCGTCCAAACGGGGTCATCGCACTGTGTTTGAAGCTCGACAACGGGACGGTGAACGCCTCGCACCCTCGGGACGCCAGATAGGCCGTGACGAGGGCCGGGCTTTGGCCCACTCCGATGTAGATGAACCCACCCGGCGGATAGGCGTTCAGGATCTGCGTGCCGGCCAGCATTGCGCCTTCCAAGGTGTCGCACCCGATCTTGTCGACCATCGCCTGGTTGAGGATCGGCGGAGAGGAAACGGCCGTTGACAGCACCACCTGCGGGGGCGGCGCTTCACTCTTCTTGACGTCGGTGGCGGAGGGCGTTGCCGTTGCCGTTGCCACTACCCCTGGCGCCAGATCGTATGAATCATTGTTGGGCGAGATGTCTTTGGCAACCTCCGCCCCGTCTTCACCCATGAGTCGATAGTTGATGCCATCGGCTTGCAGCTGCGCAGTCAAGATGTTGCTCGGCGCCGTTTTGAGAACGACCTTCGCGCCGCTCTTTCCGCCACCGATCGCACGCTGAATCACTGGCGAAATTACCGGCTGAATCACCGTTCCCGCAACGCTGCCAGGCACCTTGGCCCCAAGCCTGCCTGCAGCGGCGGCAACGGCCTGCAATGGTTCACCCAATTGAGGCTCGTCTTCTTCGGCCCCGAACTGTTGCAGCACGGCCGGCCCGAAGAGGGCTGCGGTTCGCTGGGCCTGCGCCACCATGCGCGGGCTGTTTTGCAGTTGGGCTGCCAGCGGTTCATGTTGTCCACTCGACCGCATGCCGTCATGCCGGGCTTGAGCCGCTCGGTCTTGCGCGTGTTGCTTGGGAAGGTTCATTCAGGGCGCAAGAGACTGCTCAGGGGCGTCGATGAAACCAATACGCGTTTGCGCACTGCGCACTCGGCCAATGAGGTTCGCGGGTGCGTGCGGCTCGGGCCGTCAGGACGCAGAGGCCAGAACCCATTGAATGGTGTTCAGCAGCCCACCGGCTGGCACCCCACGGGCCAATTCTTCGCCCAACTTCACGATGTCGATGCTGCCGCCTTCGCCAATCTTGTAATTCCTGTTGTGGCCCACGCTGAGGGCGATCTTGCCGTTCGTCCACACATGGATGTGCGGGTAGCCACCACCTGGCGCGCCCACAAAGTCGCCGCTGTCCCGGGAGGTTGAAACGCAGCCTTCCCCTTCCGCATGGCTCACAAAGTCTTCCAGGCTGATGTGCGTGGTGGGCGGGGGCGTTTCGCGCTGCACGGGTGAGCTGGAATGCGTTGAGTCATGGTCACTCAAGCCTGCGTTCGCAGGCCCGAAGGTGGCTGCCGTCCGCTGGGCCTGCGCCACCATGCGTGGGCTGTTCCGCAATTGGGCCGCCAACGATTCATTCGATCCGCTTGGCCTCACGTTGTCGCGCGGGGCTTGAGCCACTTGCTCTTCAGCGGGTGCATGCTGCTTCGAGAGTTTCATTCGTGCCTCGGTACGTTGCCCCCGGCTTGGTTTCAAGCCGGGAGAGGTTGCTCAGGGGTTCGCGTGGTCACCAAAAAATCCATGCGGTGCAGATGAACAAAACCAACAACACCGAAGGCCAATAAAACAGCTTGGGCAAGATGTTGTCGTGGAAGCGGATGAGCCTCAGCTGCACGTTCAGCGACAGCAGCACCGCGTTGGCGGTGATGAGAAGAATGCTGAAGTACGCCGTCAGATAAAAGAATTCGAGATAGACCACCGTGTTCGACGCCAGCTCATCGCGCATTTGCACATGCGAGATCAGCGCCACGAAAAACAGCGCCGAACAAGAAGCCACAACGGCTGCTGCGTTGAAGCCCAGCAAGTCAGAGCGTTCGCGGTTGATCGACATCGTCACGACGATGGCAAACAACATCAGCATCACCACAGCCAGCGGAAACAGGTGCGCCAAAAATGGGTTCAGCAGGTTCCGGCTCAACTCAATGTCGAAGTACAGCTCAGACACGGCGCTGTTGTCTGTGCCACTGACCGAACCCAGGCGGGTGTTGTATTTCTTCTCGCGCACCTCGAAGTAAGACTGAAACAAAGACCAGCCCGACAGCACGAAGTCCTTTTCAAGCCCCGGCAACGAACGGGTGTTCAGGCTGTCGTAGGCCTTGAAGTCGGGCACCAGCTTGATGTTCTCGCCCAGCTGCTCATGCCACATCCGGATCCAGACCGACTGGCGATCGAACGGGTAAAGCGTCGGCGTGAAGTTCTCTCTCAGTTCAGCCTTGAAGTACCAGCTCTTGAGCGTTTCGCCGTTGACGGTCTCTGTTTTCGCCTCGTTGATTTCGGTGCTGATCGCCTCGGGGAACACCGTTCCCACCGCGTAGTCGGAGGCCTCACCTTCGGCATAGCGGTGCCAGATGTAGCCGGTGACTTCGACGTTGTGTGAACTCTTGAATTCAATCGACTGGATGAACAGCCCCGCCGGCACAAAGCGCGGCGCGCGGTGCCGGGCGGCAAGTGCCGCCGTTGCCTGGTTGCGTTTGTATTCTTCGACCGCCGCCTGGTTTGACAGCAGCAACGACCCCGTTCCGACATCGGCACTCTTGCCGCTTTCAAGCACCCAGATGCTGACCACGCCCAGCGCCAGAACGATGGCGCAGAAGGCGCTGTCGATCCACACGTCACGCAGCCCCGTGCGCCGCCTTCGCAGCATGTGGCACCCGTAAGCCAACATGGCGACCGCCACGAACAGCGCCACCCACGCCACGCGGTGTTCTTCGGAAAGCAGCAGCCAGCGGCGCGACCCGTCATGTGAGGCCGGCAGGTCGGCCTTCGCAACGGTGGATTGATCGACCACTGTGTCCACAACCCAGCCCGTGGACGAAACCTGGCTGGAATGCGTCCACGCGGGCTCGCCGGTCAAGACGTTCAGCCCTTCATGTGGGCCTTCCTTCGCGGTGCCACTGCCGCTTCGGGCCGACATGTGTTCAATGATCTGCGCGGTGTTCTTGAGGCTGTGGAAAAGCTCCGCGCCCGCGGCGTTGTGCAGGCTGACGTAGTTGTTGTTGCGGATGTCATGGCGGCGTATCTCGTCGGCCAGATCGTCCAGGCCGATGTCCACGAACACCAGCCCGATTTCCTGCTTTTGCTCGTCGTGCACGGTGGCCGTGTACCGAACCACATAGGCAGCCAGCGCACGCTCGTAGAAGGCCGGCAACCAGCGGTTCTTTTGCGCAGCGGCAACGCGGTACCAGTGCTCGCCGTCTTTCTGCGGGTTTTCTTCGGTGCTCTCGGGCGACGCAAGGTAGTCGTAGGTTTTGTCGAGGCGTTCAACGCGGGCGCCTGGCGAATTGCGTCGAATGAACGGCGCGTAGAGGCGGAATTCAGTGCCCGAGCGGGCGGCTTCATACGCCACGCCCACGCTGCTGAATTCAGGGTGCTGCAAGTAAAAGGCGTGCAGCGTGGCCTCGACGTCGCAAGGCTTGCAGGTGGCGTTGCTGAGCCGGCCCGCCAGTGTTTCAGCGGCCTGCGCGGCAACGGCCAATTTCTTCGACAGCCCCTGGGCTATTTCGGTGTTCTTGCGCTGGGCCCAGGCTTGCGAGGCCTGCGCTTTATGGGCCTGGGTGACGGCCAGCAACCCGCCTTGCACGCACGCAAACACCAGCAGCAGCGCGGAAGAGCAGGCCAGTGCCCAGAAGGCCAGGCGCTTCATCGTCTTATTCGTTGGCATCGGTTGGGCCGCCCACTTTTTTCCACTGACCGTTCTTGCCCAATCGGGCGAGCCACACCAGGTCAGACATCTGCTGGTCGATGCGTGAGGCTGCTGGGCCGCCGGCCGGCTGGAGTTTTTGTTCAACCATGAGCAGGCCCTTGCGCAACGCCTCGCTCGTGATCGGCGCCGGTATGTGGCGCATGGCGTCCAGCAGCAAGCCGGTGGCCAGCTGCGCTTCCCGCGCCACCTCGTCTTCGACCTGGTTGCCGGTGGCCGCCAACGGCGGAATGACCTGCGTCATGGCGACCCGCTCGCCCACGTCGGGGCCGAGCCCGGCCAATTGAGACGCCCCACTGAACGAGAGCACGTAGAAATAAGTGTTGGGCGACAGGCGATGGGCAAAGCGGATGAATTCGGTGGCGGCCACCGTGCTGCCCACCACGATGACCGCGCCCGGTTTGGGGTTGGCGTGGATGAACGCCTTCAGCGCGACATCGACGTTGCCGCTGCGTGGCCGAAAGTGCATTTCCAGCATGCCGTTGTCGGGGCAAGAGGCGCACAGGTTCTTCAGGGCGGCGCGTGCGGAGTCTTTGCCGGCCTTGCCGAACGCGTCGTCTTGCAGCAGCAAGCCGATGTGGCGCGCGGATATGCCACGGCGCACGATGTCTTGCACGATGACGGCCATTTCCTGGTCGTAACTGGCCCGGTAATTGAACACGTGGCGAGCGGGCGGTGTGAGCCGCAAGATGTTGGCCCCGGTGTAGGCGCCATAGAAAATCACGCCCGCCGCGTCGGCCACTTTCCAGGCGCGGGCGGCCGTGGGCGTGCCCACATTGCCCACCAGTGCCAACACCTTTTCTTCTTCGATGAGCTTGCGGGTGTTGGCTTCGGCCACGTCGGGGTTGTAGGCGTCGTCGAGCACGTGCAATTCAAAGCGCGTGCGCCGCTGGCGCCAGAAGTCTGAGCAGGTCTCTTGTCGCAGTTTTTCAACCACGCCTTTGCGCATGGCCAGGCCCATGTGCTGGTTGGGGCCGCTCAAGGCGGTCGTCATGCCAAGCCTGACGACGTGCGCCACCGCAAGCTCGGGCTTGCCGCAGGCGGGCAGC
Source organism: Rhizobacter sp. (assembly GCA_043727255.1). GTDB lineage: Bacteria > Pseudomonadota > Gammaproteobacteria > Burkholderiales > Burkholderiaceae_C > Rhizobacter. Next base: position 6,007 of record JAYSYW010000342.1, read on the forward strand.
ACGTTCTTGCCATGGCTGGCGAAGCTGGCCAGCAAAAGCAGCAGTGCCAACGGCAGTGAAAGCGGCAGGCGCCACAGCCCGCTTGTTCGCGTCGGGTCGGTGTTCATGGGTGGGCGATGCGCGGTTTCAAGCTGTAGTACATGCCGACGCCGATGGTGGCGACCAGCAAGGTGATCAGTGGGATGTTGCCGTCGCGCAAGCTGGTGAGTTGCGGGTCGCAGCTCAACAAGGCCAGGCCAACGCCCAACGTCACCATGCCCCCCAGCCACAGGCCCGCGATGTACGGGCGGCCGAGGCTGCGCACGGCGCATGACATGTAGTACAGGCCGAAGGCCACCGCGCCGATGAGCAGCAAGCCCATGAAGATCAGCCGCACCGTGCTGCGGTTGGGGCACACCACACGGCACACGGCGTCGGCGGTGCTTGCCTTGGCGCCATAGTTTTCGGTCATGCCCTTGTTGATGCTGGCGCCGTTGGGGGCGCTGTCCGCCGGGACCGTCCAGAAGCCCACGCCCCCGTACTGCCATTTGAAGTAGGCCAGATCGAGGTCGAGCCGTTCCGCGTTGAAGCTGATGGGGGCTGCGTCGGGTTCGCTGCCGGAATGGAACACAACCGGCACCACCGCATTCAGAAACGCCACACGGTGGTGGCCTTCAACAACCTTGGTGTTGTCAATGCGGGCTCGCAGAACTTTCTTGGCGTCACCCGTGGGCTCACTCATGAGGGTCAGCA
>JAYSYW010000343.1:0-16371 GCA_043727255.1 Rhizobacter sp.
TGAGCCTGCAGCGCATGAAACGCGTGCGCGAGATTGACGCCGCCAACCTCACGATGACGGTGGACGCCGGTTGCGTGCTGCAAGCGGTGCAAGAAACCGCCTCCGCGCAAGGGCTGCTGTTCCCGCTGAGCCTGGCCGCCGAAGGCAGTTGCACGATCGGCGGCAACTTGGCCGCCAACGCCGGAGGCACGCAGGTGCTGCGCTACGGCAATGCGCGCGACCTGTGCCTGGGGCTCGAAGTCGTCACCGCGCAAGGTGAGGTGTGGGACGGCTTGGCGGGCCTGCGCAAAGACAACACCGGCTACGACCTGCGTGACCTCTTCATCGGCAGCGAAGGCACGTTGGGCGTCATCACCGCCGCAACGCTCAAGCTCTACCCACAGCCAGCTGCCGTCACCACGGCCCTGGCGACCCTGCCGAGCCTGGCTTCGGCCGTCGGCTTGCTGCAACTGGCGCAGGCGCGATTGGGCGCGGGGCTGACTGGCTTCGAGGTGATGAATGATGTGTCGCTCGGCTTGGTGCGCCAGCATTTCCCGCAGCTTCGCCAGCCTTTGGCGCCAGCGGCGTGGACGGTGCTGCTGGAGCAGTCCGACACCGAAAGCGAAGCCCATGCGCGCACGCTGTTTGAAGGCCTGCTCGAAGCCGCGCTCGAGGCGGGCTTGATCAGCGATGCGGCGGTGGCCGAAAGCATCGAGCAGTCTCATGCGCTGTGGCACTTGCGCGAATCCATTCCCTTGGCGCAGGCCGAAGAGGGGCTGAACATCAAGCACGACGTTTCAGTGCCTGTGTCGCGCATTCCCGCCTTTGTGGAGGCCACCGACGCAAAGCTGCGGGCCGCCCACCCCGGCGTGCGGCTGGTGAACTTCGGGCATCTGGGCGACGGCAACCTGCACTACAACGTGCAAGCCCCAAGCGGTGTGCTGGCGGCCGATTTCGTGGCCACGCACGAAGCCGCGATCAACGCGCTGGTGTACGACGCAGTCACCGCTTTCAACGGGTCGATTTCGGCCGAGCACGGCATTGGCAGCTTGAAGCGGGACGAACTGGCGAAGCGCAAATCGCCAGTGGCGTTGCAGATGATGCGAGCCATCAAACAAGCGCTCGACCCACAAGGCCTGATGAACCCCGGCCGGATGCTCTGACCCGGGCGGCACGGCCCGCTTACTGAATGGGGCCCTTCAGTGCCTCGGGCACCGGCAGTGCCAACACCTCAATGCCTTCATCGGCCAGCGCTTCGGCATCTTCGCGCGAGGCTTGGCCGTGAATTGCGCGTTCCTCGGCCTCGCCGTAGTGGATGCGACGGGCCTCTTCAGCAAAGCGCGGGCCCACGTTGTCGCTGTTGGCCATCACGTGCTGCACCGCACGCAGCCACACCGACTGCAGGGTCACGGCGGCTTCAGACTCTGACGCTGCGGCCTGCGCCACTTCACGCGATTTCGACACATTCAGTCGTGGGGCTGAAGGCAAGCGCGTGACGGTTTTGTCGGCGCACAAGGGGCATTCAACCAGCCCGCGCTCTTGTTGGCGCTGGTAGTCGTCTTCAGACGCAAACCAGCCTTCAAAGCGGTGGTCGTGGGCGCAGCGCAGGTTCAAAACCTTCATGGCCCGATTGTCCGCCTCGCTTGTTCAGCCCGGTGCATGCCAAGCCAATGGCCATTGACCCGACTGCCAATTCTGCAACCACAACAGGCCGATCAAGGTCTTGGCGTCGGTGAGTTCACCGCGCTGCGCCTGCGCTTGCAGGGCCTCGACGGAAGAGGTTTCGACATCGAGAAACTCGCCGGCATCGAGATCCCGCTCGCCCAGCGTCAGCCCGCGCGCAAACCACACCTCAATGCCTTCGGTGGAATACGCAATGGCGTTGTGCAAGATGCCGGCGCGCGCCCATTCGCGGGCCCGGTAGCCAGTTTCTTCGGCGAGTTCACGGATCGCGCATTGCAGCGTTGGTTCGCCAGCATCAAGCTTGCCGGCCGGAAATTCAACCATCACCCGACCCATCGGGTAGCGGAACTGGCGCTCGACGATCACCCGGCCGTCGTCAAGCAACGGAATGATCATCACCGCGCCCGGGTGCACCACGTATTCGCGGTGCGCCAGGCTGCCATCAGGCAAGCGGACCTGGTCGCGCCGCACATCAAGAAAGTGGCCCCGGTAGACCTGCTCGGCCTGCACGCACTCTTCGCGCAAGTGCAGGTCGGCCGGTGTTGACGGGCCGTTCATGCGACGCGCCTCAGGTGTTGCAAGCGCTTTGGCTCGACAAGCGCGAGCCGCTGGCGGGCCAACCGCGGGTTGGCGACAAGCGCGGCGATGGCAAGCATCAGCCAGACCACCGCCCCAGTGCTCATATGGTGGCCAGCGCCCTGAGGATGGCCTCGGAGCACAGCGCCATCAAACCGCCCGGCAACAAGCCGAACCCCAGCACCGCCAAGCCATTGGCCGACAGCACCGCGCGCACGTCGAGCGTGCTGGCGATGGGAGCGGTTTGCACCGGCTCGTCGAAGAACATCACCTTGACCAGGCGCAGGTAGTAGAAAGCACCGATGAGCGACAGCATCACCGCCACCACGGCCAGCGCGATGTAGGCCTCGTCGTTGGTGGAAACAAGCGCCTGCAGAACGCTGAGCTTGGCGTAGAAGCCCACGGTGGGCGGCAGGCCGGCCAACGAGAACATGAAGATCGCCATCATCGCGGCGAACCACGGGCTGCGTTTGGCGAGGCCCTTCAGGTCGTCCACATGCTCGGACTCAAAGCCCTGGCGCGACAGCAGCATGATGATGCCGAAGCTGCCCAGCGTGGTCAGCGTGTAGGTGACGATGTAGAACAGCGCCGAGCTGTAGGCGTTGGCCGCCGACAAGGTGTTGCCGTTGACAACGCCCGAGCACAAACCCAGCAACATGAAGCCGACCTGCGCGATGGTCGAATAAGCCAGCATGCGTTTCAGGTTGCTCTGCGCAATGGCGGCCAGGTTGCCCAAGGCCATCGACGCGACCGACAGCACCATGAGCATCTGTTGCCAATCGACCGCCAGGCCGAGCATGCCGTCCACCAGCAAGCGCACCGTGATGGCGAACGCAGCCAGCTTGGGCGCCCCGCCGATCAGCAGCGTGATGGCCGTGGGCGCGCCCTGGTACACGTCGGGCACCCACATGTGGAAGGGCACGGCGCCGAGCTTGAATGCGAGGCCAGCGACGATGAACACCGTGCCGAAGGCCAGCACAGCCTTGTTGATCTGCCCGGTGCCGATGGCCTTGAAGACTTCACCGATTTCCAGCGAGCCGGTGGCGCCGTACATCATCGACATGCCGTAGAGCAAGAAGCCACTGGCCAGTGCGCCCAGCACGAAATACTTCATGGCCGCTTCGGTGGCGTTGATGTCGTCGCGCCGCAGCGCGGTCAGCGCATAGAGCGACAGGCTCATCAATTCCAGGCCGAGGTAGATCACCAGGAAATTGTTGGCCGACAGCATGACGGCGATGCCCAGCAGCGAGAGCAGGCTGAGCGTGAACAGCTCACCCTTCAAGATGTCGCGTTCGCCGGCATACGGGCGGGCGTACACCAGCGTGATCATGGTTGCCAGCGTGGCAAAGAAGCCCAACAGGTTGCCCATCGAGTCGTTGACCACCATGCCCTGCATGCCATACACGGTGTGGCCACCGCTGAAGTACGACCAATACATGCCGGCCACCACGGCCAGCGAGGCCTGGGCCAACCAGTAGGTGGGGGCGCGGCGTTCATCGGTCACCCACAGATCGACCAAGGCAACCACGCAGGCCATCACCAGAAGCACCAGTTGCGGGTAGACGGCGAGCCAGTTCATGTCGTTCATCTTGTTGTTCCGGCGGTCGTCAGTTCAGCTTGGACACGGCCACGTGCCGCAGCAATTCGGTCACGCTCACGTGCATGACATCGGTGAAAGGTTTCGGGTACACGCCCATCCACAACACCGCGATGGCCAGCACCGCCAGCATCACGAACTCGCGGGCGTTGAGGTCTGTCAGCGTGCGCACGTTGTCGTTGGTGACGTTGCCGAAGTACACGCGCTTGACCATCCACAAGGTGTAGGCCGCCCCGAATATCAGCGCGGTGGAGGCCAGCAGGCCGTACCAGAAGTTCACCTGCACGGCGCCCAGGATCACCATCCATTCGCCCACGAAGCCGGCAGTGCCCGGCAAGCCACAGTTGGCCATGGCGAAGAACACGGCAAAGGCGGTGAACTTGGGCATGGTGTTGACCACGCCGCCGTAGCTTGAAATCTCACGCGAATGCACCCGGTCGTACAGCACGCCAATGCACAGGAACATGGCTGCCGACACGAAGCCGTGGCTGATCATCTGCACAAGCCCACCCGACACGCCGAGTTCGTTGAACAAGAAGAACCCCAGCGTCACGAAGCCCATGTGAGCGATGGACGAATAGGCCACCAGCTTCTTCATGTCTTGCTGCACCAAGGCCACAAGCCCGATGTAGATGACGGCCGTGAGAGACAGGGCGACGATCACCCACGTCCAGTGCTGCGACGCGTCGGGCACGATCGGCAACGAGAAGCGCAGAAAGCCGTATCCGCCCAGCTTGAGCATGATGGCCGCAAGCACCACCGAGCCGCCGGTGGGTGCTTCAACGTGGGCATCGGGCAGCCAGGTGTGCACCGGCCACATCGGCACCTTGACCGCGAAAGCGGCGAAGAACGCGAAGAAGATCAGCGTCTGCTCGGGCATGCTCAGTGGCACCTTGTGCCAAGTGAGGATGTCGAAGCTGCCGCCTGACTTGTAGTACAGGAAGATCAGCGCCACCAGCGACAGCAGCGAGCCCGCCAGCGTGTACATGAAGAACTTGAACGCCGCATAGACGCGACGTGGGCCACCCCACACGCCGATGATGATGTACATCGGGATCAGCGTGGCCTCGAAGAACACGTAGAACAGCAGGCCGTCGAGCGCGGCGAACACGCCGATCATGATTCCTGAAAGGATCAGGAACGCGCCCATGTATTGGTTCACGCGCTCGGTGATCACTTCCCAACCCGCGATCACGACGATGATCGTGATGAAGGCCGTGAGCAGCACGAACCACACCGAGATGCCATCGACACCGAGGTGGTAGTTCACGTTGAAACGTTCGATCCAGGCGAAGTGCTCTTGGAACTGCATGACCGCCGTGGCGGTGTCGAAGCCGGTGATCAACGGCAGCGTGACCGCAAAGCTGACGACGGCCGCCAGCAAGGCCAGCCAGCGCACCAGCTTGGCCTGGTCTTCACGGCCCAAGGCCAACAACAGCACACCCGATGCGATCGGCAACCAGATGGCGAGACTCAGCAAACCCATGTTCTTGTTCTCCGTGGCCGGTTTATCTGCCCAGCAAACCGCTGAGGAAGGGCCACAACTGCCAGGTCATCAGACCGATGACTCCCAAAATCATCACCAGCGCATACCAATAGAGGTAGCCGCTTTGCACCAGACGCACCAACGAAGCCACGCCACCCACGGCGCGCGATGAGCCGTTGATGAAGCCGTCGATCAAGGCCACATCGCCGCCCTTCCACAGGCCGCGACCCAGCAAGCGCGCACCAGCGGCGAGCACGTGCTCGTTGAACCAGTCCATGTAGTACTTGTTCTCGAGCAGCTTGACGACCGGGCTGAAGATGCGGGCGAAGGCGGCGGGAATCTCGGGCTTGACCAGATAGAACACGTAGGCCACCGCCACGCCGGCCAGTGCCAGCCAGAACGGCAAGGTGCTGAGGCCGTGAACCGCCATCGCCCAGGCACCGTGGAAGTGTTCGGCCATCTCGGCCATGGCCGGGTGGCGCGCGGCATCGACCGTGATCGCGTCTTTCAAGAAGTCGCCGAAGAGCATCGGGCCAATGGTGATGAAGCCGATGACCACCGACGGAATGGCCAGCAACACGAGCGGCAGCGTGACGACCCAGGGCGACTCGTGCGGCGTGTGCGCATGCGCATCGCCGTGGTGGTCATCGTGGTGGTCGTGCTCACCCGGGAAGGGCTTGTGGTGGAAACGTTCCTTGCCGTGGAAGACCAGGAAGTACATGCGAAACGAATAGAAGGCCGTGACAAACACACCAGCCACCACCGCGAAGTACGCGAAGCCCGAACCCGCCAGGTTGCTGGCGTGCACCGCTTCGATGATGCTGTCTTTCGAGTAGAAGCCCGCGAACAACGGCGTGCCGATCAACGCCAGCGAACCCAGCAGCGAGGTGATCCAGGTGATGGGCATGTACTTGCGCAGGCCACCCATGTTGCGGATGTCCTGGTCGTGATGCATGCCGATGATCACCGAGCCCGCACCGAGGAACAGCAGCGCCTTGAAGAAGGCGTGCGTCATCAGGTGGAACACTGCGACCGAGTAGGCCGAAGCGCCCAGCGCCACCGTCATGTAGCCCAACTGCGAGAGCGTCGAATACGCCACCACGCGCTTGATGTCGTTCTGGATGATGCCGAGGAAGCCCATGAACAGCGCGGTGATGGCGCCGATGACGAGCACGAAGCTGAGCGCCGTGTCGGACAACTCGAACAGCGGCGACATGCGCGCCACCATGAAGATGCCAGCCGTCACCATGGTCGCCGCGTGAATCAGCGCCGAAATGGGCGTCGGGCCTTCCATCGAATCGGGCAGCCACACGTGCAACGGGAACTGCGCGCTCTTGCCCATGGCGCCGATGAACAGGCAGATGCAGATCACGGTGATCAGCATCCATTCGGTGCCGGGCAGTGTGAGCTTGGCCAGTTCACCGCTCTTGGCGAACACCTCGGTGTAGCTCAGCGTGCCAGCGAAGGCCACGATCAGGCCAATGCCGAGGATGAAGCCGAAGTCGCCGACCCGGTTGACGAGGAAGGCCTTCATGTTGGCCACGATGGCCGTCGGCTTGTTGAACCAGAAACCAATCAGCAGGTACGACACCAGGCCCACCGCTTCCCAGCCAAAGAAGAGCTGCAGCAGGTTGTTGCTCATCACGAGCATCAACATCGAGAAGGTGAACAGCGAGATGTACGAGAAGAAGCGCTGGTAACCGGCGTCTTCGGCCATGTAGCCGATGGTGTAGATGTGGACCATCAGCGACACGAAGGTCACCACGCACATCATCATCGCGGACAGGCCGTCGATCATGAAGCCGACTTCCATCTTCAGACCGCCCAGCACCATCCATTCATAGACGGTCTGGTTGAAACGCGCGCCATCGAGCACGTCGTTCAACGTCATCGCAGACAAGATGAACGCAACCAGCACACCGAGGATGGTGACGACATGGGCGCCTGTGCGGCCGATGGCCTTGCCGAAGAAGCCGGCAATGACGGCGCCCGCCAAAGGTGCCATGGGCACCGCAAGCAGCAAGGTCGGAGAGAGTTGTGCTGACATATTGTTCTGGTGTTCTATGGACGCTCAGCCGCGTGCGAATGCCGGACCGGCCACGCGACGGCCAGCCGAAGCGAAGCAAGGCGCCCCTCAAACCACAACCGCGAACGGGTTTCCCGGGCGCCCGGTTGGCGCCCCCCCGGGGGGCAGGAACGAAGTGACGTGGGGGCAGTCATCCCCGAACGAAGTGAGGTGGGGGCTGTCATCCTCATCCCTTCAACGCATCGAGTTCATCGACGTTGATCGTGGAGCGGTTGCGGAACAGCACCACGAGGATGGCCAGGCCGATGGCCGATTCGGCGGCAGCGACCGTGAGGATGAAGAACACGAACACCTGACCCGCCATGTCGCCCAGGTAGTGCGAGAAGGCGATGAAGTTCAGGTTGACGGCCAGCAGCATCAGCTCAATGGCCATCAGCAGCACGATCAGGTTCTTGCGGTTCAGGTAGATGCCGATCACCGACAACGCAAACAAGATGGCGCCAAGCGACAGGAAGTGGCCCAGCGTGATGGGGCCGAAGTTCAGGCCAGTCATGGGTTTCCTCCGGTCGGGGGCAGGTTGTTCGCCTCGGGAAGAACAGCAGCAGTGGGCGCTTCGGATTTCATCTTGACAATGCGCACGCGGTCGGCTGCCTTCACACGCACCTGGTCCGCCGGGTTCATCGACTTCGAGTCTTGGCGGCGGCGCAGCGTCAACGCGATCGCCGCAATGATGGCCACGAGCAGCAACACCGCCGCGATCTGCAGCGGGTAAAGGTACTGGGTGTACATCTCGATGCCCAGCAGCTTGGTGTTGCCCAGCTTGGCCGAAGCGGCATCAAGCGGCGGCGCTTCGGTGAGGTGAAAGCCCCCCAGCAGCACGGCCGACATTTCGAGTGCGATCACCACGCCGACCAGTGCCGCGACGGGAAAGAACTTCCAGAAGCCCTGGCGCAGCGCATCGACGTTGATGTCCAACATCATCACCACGAACAAGAACAGCACCATCACCGCGCCGACGTAGACGAGCACGAGCGAGATGGCCAGGAACTCGGCCCGCAGCAGCATCCAGATGCAAGAGGCAGAGAAGAATGCGAGCACAAGGAAGAGCGCCGCGTGCACGGGGCTGCGCGCTGTGATGACGCGAAACCCGGCCCCCAGCAGCACGGCCGAAAAAACGTAGAAGAGCGCGGTGGTGATGTCCATGTTGTCCTGAGCGCCGCGTGCCGAGCAAGTCGACACGACAGATCGCCAAAGCCCGAAGGCTCAGCGGTAGCGGGCGTCGGCCTCCCTGTTGGCGGCAATTTCTTTTTCGTAACGGTCACCCACGGCCAGCAGCATGTCCTTCGTGAAGTACAGGTCGCCGCGTTTTTCGCCGTGGTATTCGAAGATGTGGGTTTCAACGATCGAATCGACCGGGCAGCTTTCTTCACAGAAGCCGCAGAAGATGCACTTGGTCAGGTCGATGTCATAGCGCGTGGTGCGGCGCGAACCGTCGTCGCGAACGGCCGACTCGATCGTGATGGCCATCGCCGGGCACACCGCTTCGCACAGCTTGCAGGCGATGCAACGCTCTTCGCCGTTTTCATAGCGGCGCAGCGCATGCAGGCCGCGAAAGCGCGGGCTGAGGGGGGTTTTTTCTTCCGGGAACTGGATCGTGATGTGCCGCGAGAAGAAGTGGCGCCCAGTCAGCGCCAGCCCCTTGAACAGCTCGATCAAGAGGAAACTTGAAAACAGATCTTTGATGGATGAAACGGCTGATGTCATGGTCAGGTCTCCCGCCGGGCCGCCCCAAGGGAGGCCTGCGCCCCCTCGGGGGGCAGTGAGCGAAGTGAGCGTGGGGGTTTCATGTCTGTCAGTGCCAGATGTTGAATGGCGACTGGATCCACAGACCCACCACCAGCAGCCACACCAGGGTGACGGGAATGAATATCTTCCAGCCCAGACGCATGATCTGGTCGTAGCGGAAGCGCGGAAAGCTCGCGCGCACCCACAGGAACATCGTCACCACGACGAAGGTCTTGGCGAACAGCCAGAACCAATTCCAGAACCACATGGAACTGACGATCCATTCGGGCGTCGTCAGGCCAACGGCAGAGAACGACACTGGCGCCATCCAGCCGCCGAGGAACAGCGTCACGGCCAAGGTGGACACGAGGATCATGTTGGCGTACTCGGCCAGGAAGAACATGGCGAAGGCCATGCCCGAGTACTCGATCATGTGACCGGCAACGATCTCGGATTCACCTTCGACCACGTCGAACGGGTGGCGGTTGGTTTCAGCCAGACCCGAGATGAAGTAAACGACGAAGACCGGCAGCAACGGCAACCAGTTCCACGACAGGAAGCTCACGCCGTGGTCAGCGAACCAGCCCTTGCCCTGCCCCAGCACGATCTCGCTCATGTTCAGCGTGCCCGACACCATCAGCACGACCACGAGCGCGAAGCCCATGGCGATTTCGTAGCTGACCATCTGGGCCGATGCGCGCAGCGCGCCCAGGAAGGCGTACTTCGAGTTCGAGGCCCAGCCGGCGATGATGACGCCGTAGACCTCCATCGAGGTGATGGCCAGCAGGAACAGCAAACCGGCGTTGACGTTGGCCAGCGCGGCCTCGGGGCCGAACGGCACCACCGCCCAGGCGGCGAGCGCCGGCATGATCGTCATCACCGGGCCCAGGAAGAACAGGCGCTTGTTGGCGGCGCTGGGCACGATGATCTCTTTGAAGATCAGCTTCACCGCGTCGGCGATGGGCGTCAGCAGGCCGTAGGGGCCCACGCGGTTTGGTCCGGGGCGAATTTGCGTCCAGCCGATGGCCTTGCGTTCCCAGAGCGTGAGGTAGGCCACGCAGACCATCAGCGGCGCGACCAGGGCAACGATCTTGATCAGCGTCCAGACGACCGGCCAGGCACCGCCCAGCATGGAACTGCCGAAGTTGTTGAAGGTGTCGATCATGTGTCGCCCCTCAAACCTTCTGAACGGCCAGGGGGCCGAACATGGCGCCAAGCCCCGCGGTCAGCGGGTGAGCGGCAGGCACCCGCACCGCGTTCGGCGCCAGCGTTTCATCCAGACGGGCAGGCAGCACGGCATGGTGATCGCCCTGGCTGATGCGAACCGACGCACCCGGTGCAAGACCCAGTTGTGCCCACAACGACGCGGACAAGCTGGCCACTGGCGGCTTGGCGTCGGTGGTGAGTTGCAATGAAGTGGCACGGCGCACCAGTGAGTCGGTGCAATAGATCGACACGTCGGCCACACGCTCAACACCGTTGCCGGCCGGTGCGGGGTTGGCCACGCTGGTGGTCGCATTGCTCAGGCGGTTGGCCACGGTGGATATGTCGCCCAGCGCCTCGGCTTTCACCTCTTCTGATGTCTCGAAGTCGAAGCCCTTCAAGCCGAGCAGGTTGCCCAGCACCCGCAACACCTTCCAGGCTGGACGGGTGTCGCCGAGCGGTTTCACGACGCCATGGAAACTCTGCACACGGCCTTCGGCATTGACGAAGCTGCCCGAAGTTTCAGTGAACGGGGCGATCGGCAACAGCACGTCGGCCGACTCGAGCGCAGCGGTGCGGAACGGCGTCAAGGCGATGACCATTTCAGCGCCCTGCAGCGACGCCAACGCGGCGGCGGGGTTGGCCGCATCGAAAGCGGGTTCGACGTTCATCAGCAAGGCTGCCTTCAACGCGCCGCCTTGCAGCATCTGGCCGGCATGGAGCCCGCCCTTACGCGGCATGGCGCCCACAAGTTGCGCGCCGACCGAGTTGGCCGCTTCGGTGAGGTAGCCCACCGAGGCGCCGGTGTGTTCACCGATCCAGTTCGCCAACGCCAGCAACTGGCTGGCTTGCGGATGTTGCGCGGCGGCGTTGCCCAGCAACACGGCCCTGCGTTCACCCGACAGCAGCGAATCGGCAATTGCCTTGGCCGTGTCGTTGGGGGCTGCCACAGCAGCCACCGGAGCGGCCACGCCCTTGGCCAAGGCCACAGCCGCAGCCACTTCAGCCAACACGCCGACCCAGCCACTGGGCGCGGCAACGATGCTGCTGGCCATCGGCATCAGCCAGTCATCTTGCAGCGCATGGATGCTGTGCACCTTGGCGCCATGGCGTGCCGCCTGGCGGATGCGCTGGGCGAACAAGGGGTGGTCTTTGCGCAGGAACGAACCGACCACCAGCACACGCTGCAGGTTCGTCAGCGACGCGATCGAGTTGCCGAGCCAGCGCACCGCCGTGGCGGGTGCGCCTGAAAAATCGCTGTGGCGCAGGCGGTGATCAACGTTGTCGCTGCCCAGGCCACGCACCAGCTTTGCCAGCAAGTGCAGTTCTTCAACCGTGCTGTGGGCGGAACCCAGCGCGCCGATGCTTTGGGCGCCATGGTCAGCCTTGATTTGAGTGAGACCACGGGCCACGTATTCGAGTGCAGTGGTCCAGTCCGTGGCCTTCCATTCGCCACCTTGCTTGACCATCGGCGAGATCAAGCGTTCGTCGCTGTTGACGGCTTCGTACGAGAAGCGGTCGCGGTCGGCCAACCAGCATTCGTTGACGTCTTCGTTCTCAAGCGGCACCACGCGCATCACCTTGCCGCCCTTGACCTGGACGATCAGGTTGGCGCCGGTGCTGTCGTGCGGGCTGACGCTCTTGCGGCGTGACAGCTCCCAGGTGCGGGCGCTGTAGCGGAAGGGCTTGCTGGTGAGCGCGCCGACCGGGCACAGGTCGATCATGTTGCCCGACAGTTCCGAATCAATGGTGTCGCCGGCCACTGTGGTGATCTCGGCGTGCTCGCCGCGGTTGACCATGCCGAGTTCCATGATGCCCGCCACTTCTTGGCCGAAGCGGACGCAGCGCGTGCAATGGATGCAGCGCGTCATCTCTTCCATGCCGATCAACGGGCTCACGTTCTTGTGGAAGACAACGCGCTTTTCTTCGGTGTATCGCGACGACGAGCCGCCGTAACCCACGGCCAAGTCTTGCAACTGGCACTCGCCGCCCTGGTCGCAAATGGGGCAGTCAAGCGGGTGGTTGATGAGCAAAAACTCCATCACACCTTGCTGCGCCTTGATGGCCTTGTCGCTCTTAGTGCGAACGATCATGCCCTGCGTGACCGGCGTGGCGCAGGCCGGCATCGGCTTGGGCGCCTTCTCGACATCGACCAGGCACATGCGGCAGTTGGCCGCGATGGAAAGCTTCTTGTGATAGCAGAAGTGAGGGATGTAGGTGCCGGCTTTGTCGGCCGCATGCATCACCATGCTGCCTTCCGCAACCTCCACCTTCTTGCCGTCGAGTTCGATTTCAATCATGGGTTTTTGCCTTCAGCGCGCCCTGAAGGTGTGAATGGGTCCGACGTGCCCGAGCAGGCCGCCAACACGGCCTCCATCAAGGCGCAAAGCGCAGCCGTAGCACTTGCTACGGCGAGCATTTGCAACGCCGATGGGGGTTGTTCTGGAGGAATGAGCGGGCATGGTGGATTCGTTCATACCTTCTTAGGCGGTGGCTGCAACCTTCGGTGTCTTGTGCTCGATCAGGTGGACGAACTCATCTCGGAAGTGCTTGATCATCGCCCGCACCGGCATCGCCGCCGCGTCACCCAGCGCACAGATGGTGCGGCCCTGGATGTTGTCGGCCACCGAGTTCAGCAGGTCGATGTCTTCCATGCGGCCTTGGCCGTGCGCGATGCGATCAACCATGCGCCACAGCCAACCCGTGCCTTCGCGGCACGGCGTGCACTGGCCACAGCTTTCGTGCATGTAGAAGTACGACAGACGCAGCAGGCTCTTGACCATGCAGCGGGTGTCGTCCATCACGATGACCGCGCCCGAACCCAGCATCGACCCGGCCTTGGCGATGGCGTCGTAGTCCATCGTGCATTCGTTCATGACGGCTGCCGGCAGCACCGGCGACGACGAGCCGCCCGGAATCACGGCCTTCAGCGTCCGGCCTTCGCGCACCCCGCCCGCCAACTCGAGCAGCTTGCTGAACGGCGTGCCCATGGGCACCTCGTAGTTGCCGGGGCGCTGCACATCGCCCACCACCGAGAAGATCTTGGTGCCACCGTTGTTGGGCTTGCCGATCTCAAGGTAGGGCTGGCCGCCATTGCGAATGATCCACGGCACAGCCGCGAATGTTTCGGTGTTGTTGATCGTTGTCGGCTTGCCGTACAGGCCATAGCTGGCGGGAAACGGCGGCTTGAAGCGCGGCTGGCCTTTCTTGCCCTCCAGCGATTCGAGCAACGCGGTTTCTTCGCCGCAGATGTAGGCACCGAAGCCATGAGCCGCATGCAACTGGAAGCTGAAGGTGCTGCCCAGAATCTTGTCGCCCAGGTAGCCGGCGGCACGCGCCTCTTCCAGCGCGGCTTCAAAGCGTTCGTACACCTCGAAGATTTCACCGTGGATGTAGTTGTAGCCCACCGTGATGCCCATGGCGAAGGCGGCGATCGCCATGCCTTCGATCACGGAATGCGGGTTGAACATCAAGATGTCGCGGTCTTTGCAGGTGCCCGGCTCGCCTTCATCGGAATTGCAAACCAGGTACTTCTGGCCCGGAAACTGGCGCGGCATGAAGCTCCACTTCAAGCCGGTCGGGAAGCCCGCACCGCCACGGCCGCGCAGGCCCGAGGTCTTGACCTCGGCGATGACCTGCTCCTGCGTCATCGGCTCGGTGCCATCGGCTCCGTTGAGGATCTTGCGCAAGGCTTGGTAGCCACCGCGTGCTTCATAGTCTTTCAGCGACCAGTTCTTGCCGTTCAGGTCGGCATAGATTTGGGGGCTGATGTGCCGGCCGTGGAAGCAGGTCTCAAGGCCAGTCGATTGAAACTTGGAAAGGTCGAGGGTCATCGCATCGCCCTCAATTCTTGGCCGCGTTGGCACGCAGCGTGTCGATCAGTTCATCAAGCCGCTCGGCGCCCATGAAGCTGCACATCTGGCGGTCGTTGACCAGCATCACCGGCGCATCGGCGCAGGCACCCAGGCATTCGCTCTTCTGCACCGTGACGAGGCCGTCGGCCGTCGTGCCACCCTCTTCCACACCCAACTTGCTGCACAGGTGCTCAAGCGCCTTTTGTCCATCACGCAATTGGCACGGCAGGTTGGTGCAAACGTTGAGCTTGAAGCGGCCCATCGGTTGCTGGTTGTACATGTTGTAGAAGGTCGTGACCTCATGCACCGCAATCGGCGGCATGCCGAGGTAGTCGGCGACCTGCTTCTCGGCCACGGCTGAAACGTGGCCCTGCTCCTGCTGCACGATCGACAGGCAGGCCATCACGGCCGACTGCTTCTGGTCGGCCGGGTACTTGGCGACTTCGCGGGCGAAGCGCGCGAGGATCTGGTCATTCATTCAAGCACTCCACCCCTGGCAGGGCACGAACACAACCAAGCGGACGCCGCGGAACCGGCTTCGCCGGGCCACTGGCGTCGCCCCTTGAGGGGAGGCGCGAAGCGCCTTCGGGGTGGTCAACGTCCTCATCGGTCGATCTCTCCGAACACGATGTCCATCGTGCCGATCATGGCCACGGCGTCGGAAATCATGTGGCCGCGCGACATTTCATCAAGCGCCGCCAAGTGGGCAAAACCCGGTGCGCGGATCTTCAGGCGGTAAGGCTTGTTGGCGCCGTCGCTGACGAGGTAGATGCCGAACTCGCCCTTCGGGTGCTCGACGGCGGCATAGGCCTCGCCTTCCGGCACATGGAAGCCTTCGGTGAACAGCTTGAAGTGGTGGATCAGCTCTTCCATGCTGGACTTCATGTCCGTGCGCGAAGGCGGCGCCACCTTGTGGTTGTCGGTGATCACCGGGCCAGGGTTTTGGCGCAGCCAGGTCACACACTGCTGGATGATGCGGTTGGACTGCCGCATCTCTTCGATGCGCACGAGGTAGCGGTCGTAGGTGTCGCCGGTCACGCCGACGGGCACATCGAAGTCCATCTTGTCGTAGACCTCGTAGGGCTGCTTCTTGCGCAGGTCCCATTCGACGCCAGAACCACGGAGCATCGGGCCAGTGAAGCCAAGGTTCAGCGCACGCTCGGGCGACACCACACCAATGCCGACCGTGCGCTGCTTCCAGATGCGGTTGTCGGTCAGCAGGGTTTCGTATTCGTCGATGCGGTTGGGGAAGTCCGCGCAGAACTGCTCGAGGTAATCCAGCAGCGAGCCTTCGCGCCACGCGTTGAAACGCTTGAGCTTGGCGCCCTTGCGCCACGGCGATTCCTTGTACTTCGGCATCCGGTCCGGCAGGTCGCGGTAAACGCCGCCCGGGCGGTAGTAGGTCGCGTGCATGCGCGCGCCGCTGACCGCCTCGTAGCAGTCCATCAATTCCTCGCGCTCGCGGAACGCGTACAGGAACACCGCCATCGCGCCGAGGTCGAGCGCATTGCTGCCCACCCACATCAGGTGGTTCAGGATCCGGGTGATCTCGTCGAACATGGTGCGGATCCACTGGGCGCGTTCCGGCGCCTCGATCCCCAGCAGGTTCTCGATGGCGAGCACGTAGGCATGCTCGTTGCACATCATCGACACGTAGTCGAGACGGTCCATGTAACCGATCGACTGGTTGAACGGCTTGGACTCCGCAAGCTTCTCGGTGCCGCGATGGAGCAGGCCGATGTGCGGATCGGCGCGCCGCACCACTTCGCCGTCCATCTCCAGGATCAGCCGCAGCACGCCATGCGCAGCCGGATGCTGGGGGCCGAAGTTGAACGTGTAGTTCCTGATTTCCGGTTCGCCTGCGGCGAACTCGGGGCGAATCTCTGGTTGGGCATCGGCCTGTTGCGAGTCCGCAGCGTTGTTGGCCAACGCCGAACCAGGCATGACTTCACTGTTCATCGGCCGCCCTCCCGGTCGAGGATGCGGTTCGCGCGCTCGCCGCGGGCGGTGGCAAGGCCAGCGTCGTTGCGGATCACCTTGGGCACGCCGACGCGCGGCTCCACGGACGTCACCGGCTCGTACACCACGCGCTTCTTGTCGGCGTCGTAGCGCACCTCGACATTGCCGATCAGCGGGAAATCCTTGCGGAACGGATGGCCGACGAAACCGTAGTCGGTGAGGA
>JAYSYW010000344.1:0-6709 GCA_043727255.1 Rhizobacter sp.
CCGCCGCGCGCAGGTTGAACGGCTCGGTGCCGAACAATGTTTGCGAGTACGGCGTGGGCGACGCCACCCATTGGGTGCCGTTGGTCGAGCGAACCACGCCGCCCTGACTGCCGACCGCCACAAACTCGGCTCCCGTCCAGACGACGTCGTTCAGCCAGGAGGTCGTCACCGCGGCGCGCACGATCCAGCTCACACCGCCGTCGGCCGACGTGAGGATGGCACCCTCCGTGCCAACCACCACGATCAACCCGGCCCCGGCGACAGCACTCCGCAGGGTTTGGGTGGTGCCGCTGGCGCGCAAGGTCCATGAGATGCCGTCGAGCGACGTCATCAGCGTGCCGTTGGTGCCCAGCGCGATCCAGCGGTCACCGACCCACACCGCCCTCGTCAGCGCCACGCCGGCGGGGATCGCACTCGGCGTCCATGTCACCGCGTCCGGCGAGGTGAGCACGTTGCCCGACGCCCAGTTGGCGGTATTGACCAGCAACGTCGGCGACGCACCCAGCCCCCCGTTGTGCGACACATAGGCGCCGGCGACCCAGCTCTGGCCGTCGATCGAGGTGTAGATCTGCTGGTTCGCGGCAATCTGTGCCAGCGCGACAAAGCGGCCAAGCGCTGGCGACCACACGACGGCGATGAGCGGGACGCTGCTGCGCGTGACCGACGCGCTGCCGTAGCTCCAGTCGACCCCGTTGCTGCTGACCTGGATGCGCTCGGAGGCCGGCGACACCATCAGACCGGCGGGTGAACGCGCGATGCCGGTCCAGCTGCGTTCACCAGGGTTGACCCGCACCCAGAGGATGCCGTCCACCGACGTGTAGGCTTCGCCGGCGCGGCCCCCCGCGCCGATGCCGACGCCCGCGCCGGCGCCTGCGGCCACGAACCTCGTGCCGTCGTGAATGACGAAATCGATGATCACGTCGATGCGGCTCGTGCTCTGCGTCCAGTTGATGCCGTCGCTCGAGTGGTACATCCCATAGCTGCTCCCTCCCACCCAGGTGTTGGCGACCACCTTGATGTCATACAGGAGGGGCGCAGTGCCTGCGCCGCGTCGCGTCCACGTCACGCCGTCGGGCGAGGTGTAGTGCGCCTGCTGCGATCCGCCGCTGGGAAACGTTGACGCGACGATCAGCGCGCCTGAACTGCCCAGGCCGATGAAGCCATCGGTGGTGCCCAGGTTTCGAACGGTCCAGTTGTCGCCATCAGGCGAGGTGGCGAGCAGGCCTGATTCGCCTGCCGCGACAAACTGCGCGCCAGTCCAGATGACCATTTTCAAGCGCGTGAACCCGGTGATGTTGAGACCGCGGTTGGCCCAGGTGATGCCATCGACCGACGAGGCAATGCTGCCGCGTTCACCGACCGCGACCCACTTGCTTCCCGAGCCGACGACGGCGCCGAGACTGCCCACAGCGTCTGGCAGCGGGCGCACTGTCCACGAGATTCCGTCTGGCGAGGTGCTCACCACGAATCCGCCGCCGACTGAAACGAACTGCCGGCCATCCCAGGCCACGTCGTACTGGTTCGCGATGCCCACGCGGTCAGTCCACACCCGCAAGTCGGTCGACGTGCGCACCGAGCCGCCCGCCGAAACGAACTGGCCAGCCCCGAAAGCGAGCGCGCCGCCCGGCGAACTCTGCCGACGCGTGGTCCACGCGATACCGGGCGTGGTGGTGTCGGCAATCACCGAGAAAGCTGCCGAGGTGGTGGCCGAGCCACCCGCCGTCACCACCCGGATCAGGCCGCTTGTGGCACCCGCCGGCACCACGACACTGATGCTGAACAGTGTGGAGGAGAGCACCGTGGCGCTCACACCGTTGAAGAGCACCGTGTTGCCGGTTGCGCTCTCGCTGAAGCCCACGCCCGAGATGCGAACCTGCTGCCCCGGCGCCCCTGCCGTGGGGGCGAAATCAAGGATCACCGGCGGCGTGCTGCCGCTGGGCGGTGGCGCTGGCGACACCGGCGGCGCGGGCGCCGAGGGACCGGCGTCGCCGCTCCCACCCCCACCGCCACAGGCGGAAACAAAAAGCGCACCGAGCGTCAACAGGCGACGCTTCTTATCGATCTCAGGCATAGGGAATTCCACTTCAGCAATGAACCATGGACGTGCTTCAACAGGACCTGCCGGCAATGACCAATGAGCAGGCGAAAACTGGGCGGGCGATGTGCACGGCACCTGCGGTATGCGCCTGCCTGCGCGGCCGTCGCCCGCTTCTTCAACGTGATTTCCGGCTCGTTGCCGAGCGGCGAAACGTGACCCGTCGCTCAGCGTTCGGTTCGCCCACAGACAAGGTCCGCAGCAACCAAGACCTCAGAGCCTGTGAATGAATCCGGCGCGCCCGAGCGGGTGTGTCGGATTTGTTCACAGGCTCTCAGCTGCTCATCACGCAAAACACATTGCCAACAAGCTTTTTTCGATGCCTAACAACTCTCTGAGGGAGAGTCGGCACAGCGTCGGCGCGGTAGTTTAGAGCAGCGCTGAGCAAGCCCGCCGCCGCCCACGACGCTGTTCGTGATTCCACACTTGTGCGGAACGCGCGGCCTTCGCCCCGTACCGTTTGCAGCCTGCGCTCCATCGCGCAAGCGGGCCGAGGGTGGTGTTGAGCGACCACCCCGAGGCATCACGAGTACTCGACATGCGGCGCCCCGGTGGCCATGTCCACACGCGACACCAGCCCGCCCGCACCATCTCGCGCAGCTGCTGGATCAGCAGCTTCTCGGTGAGCCCGCCAAGGAACAGAACTTGAATCGGCTTGCGGTGGAGGTGCGCGCCACGGTATCTGCCGGTACCGCGACGACCTGGGCCTACTTGTGCGAGACATCACGCAGCAGCCCCGCGTGCCCTTCAAAAACCGCCCCACTCAGAAGGCACCGCGCGCAGAATGAACCCGTCCTTCTTCTCCAACCAGGGAAGCGGACGACAGAAGCAAGCACTTTTTCAGAGCCTCTCCGGAGGCTCTGTTTTTTGGGCGATTGTTTTCTTCAAGCTGGATGGCACCACGCCGCATGGCGCGCGCCGCAGTTGCACCTGCGCCAATGAGCTGTAGAGCGGTGGGCTGATGCATGAACAGCTCGAACGCGCGTTCGGTCAACCAAGTGAAAGCAACCACCGCCAAACCGGCGGCCACCGCAGTGGGCGGCAAGGCGCAAAAGGGCAGGGCCGGCCATGCCGCAACTATCATGCCTTCACCGCGTTTCACGGACTGCTCCATGCCTGTTCTTGCGTCGCAACTCAACCCCCGCTCCGAAGACTTCAAGGCCAACCAGGCCTTGATGCGCACGCGGCTCGACGAGCTGAACGACAAGCTGGCCGAAGCCGCACTCGGGGGCGGTGTGGCTGCCCGCACCAAGCACCTGGCGCGCGGCAAGCTGCTGCCGCGCGAACGCGTTGAACGCCTGCTCGACCCCGACACCGCCTTCCTCGAAATCGCCCCGCTGGCCGCGTTGGACCTGCACGACAACGAAGCCCCGGGCGCCGGCCTCATCACCGGCATCGGCCGTGTTTCGGGCGTGGAATGCATGGTGGTCTGCAACGACGCCACGGTGAAGGGCGGCACCTACTTCCCGCTCACCGTCAAGAAGCACCTGCGCGCCCAAGAGATCGCACAAGCCAATCGCTTGCCCTGCATCTATCTGGTGGACAGCGGCGGCGCCCACCTGCCCGAGCAAGACCTCGTCTTCCCCGACCGCGACCACTTCGGCCGCATCTTCTTCAACCAGGCGCAGATGAGCGCGCAAGGCATCGCGCAGATCGCGGTGGTGATGGGTTCGTGCACCGCTGGCGGCGCCTACGTGCCGGCGATGAGCGACGAAACCATCATCGTCAAAGACCAGGGCACCATCTTCCTGGCCGGCCCGCCGCTGGTGAAAGCCGCCACCGGCGAAGTGGTGGCCGCCGAAGCGCTGGGCGGCGGCGAGGTGCACACGCGCTTGTCGGGCGTGGCCGACCACCTGGCCAACGACGACGCCCATGCCCTGGCGCTGGCGCGGGCCGCGGTGGCGCGGTTGAACCACCGCAAAGCCATGCCGCTGCACGCCATCGAAGCGCGTGCGCCGCTGTTTGACGGGCGCGAGTTGCACGGCGTGATTCCGGTGGACACACGCAAGCCGTATGACGTGCGCGAGGTCATCGCCCGCATCGTCGATGGCAGCGAGTTCGATGAATTCAAACCGCGCTTCGGCGCCACGCTGGTCACCGGCTTCGCGCACATCGAGGGCTTGCCGGTGGGCATCGTCGCCAACAACGGCGTGCTGTTTTCCGAGTCGGCCTTGAAGGGGGCGCACTTTGTTGAGCTGTGTTGCCAACGCAAGATCCCGCTCGTGTTCTTGCAGAACATCACCGGCTTCATGGTCGGCCAGAAGGCTGAAAACGAAGGCATCGCCAAACACGGCGCCAAGATGGTGATGGCCGTGGCCAACGCCCAGGTGCCCAAGTTCACGGTGATCATCGGCGGCAGTTTTGGCGCCGGCAACTACGGCATGTGTGGCCGCGCATTCGACCCGCGCTTCTTGTGGATGTGGCCGAACGCACGCATCGGCGTGATGGGTGGCGAGCAAGCCGCCAGCGTGCTGGCCACCGTGCGGCGCGACGCCTACGCGGTGCAAAACCGCGCCTGGAGCGCTGAAGATGAAGCGGCCTTCAAGAAGCCCATCCAAGACCAGTTCGAGCAACAGGCCAACGCGTACTACGCCACCGCGCGTTTGTGGGACGACGGCTTGATCGACCCCGCCGACACCCGCCGCGTGCTCGGCCTGGCGATCAGCGCCAGCCTGAACGCGCCCATCCCCGACACACGCTTCGGCGTGTTCCGCATGTGAAGCATGTGAACCAGAACCGCTGAGCCATGAACGCCCAGTCCCACTTTCAAACGCTTTGCCGCTACCACCTGTGGGCCACGCGGCGCCTGCTCGATGCGGTCGATGCCTTGCCCGAGGCCGACTACCGGCGCGACGTGGGGCTGTTCTTCCACTCGGTGCATGGCACGCTCAACCATTTGCTGGTGGGCGAACAGATGCTGTGGTTCCGGCGCTTCGCCGAAGGCATCTCGCCGCAGGTGGCGTTGAACGCCGAGGTTGAAGCCGACCGGCAACGGGTGCGTGAACGTTTGATCGAAGGCGCGCAGGCGTGGTCGGCATTGGTTGCGTCGTGGCCCGATGACAGGTTTGATGGCGCGCTCAACTACACCACCATGCGCGGCATGGCCGCTTCGCTGCCCTTCGCCGCCACGCTCGCGCATGTGTTCAACCACGCCACCCACCACCGGGGCCAGGTCACGGCGGCGCTGACGGCGCTGGGCCAGCCCGGCCCCGAGCTCGACCTGGTGTATCTGCTGCAAGAGGAGTCGCGGTGACCTTGCGGGCAACGTGCCAGCTGCTCATGGCGGGCGCCGTTTGGCTTGCAAGCACGGCGGCCTGTGCGCGCATCGTCGAACAACAGATCGACGTGCCGGTGAGCGTGCAAGACATGTACGGCAAGCTCATCGAGCAGCCCATCCGCGTCACCTTGTTCTTCGACGATGTGATGCCCCGGCCCCGCCCGGTGATGGTCATCAACCATGGGCGCCGCGCCGCCGGAGAAGAGCGTGCCGCCTATGGTCGGGTGCGTTATCCAGAGGCGTCGCTCCACTTTGCGCGCGCCGGGTTCATCGTGGCCGTGCCCACGCGCGCGGGCTATGGCGTGAGCGGTGGTGAAGACCCTGAATACAGCGGTTCCTGCGGGCGCAATCGCTACCCACCCGGCTACCTGGCTGCCGCTGGCCAGACCGAAGCCGTGCTGCAGGCGGTGTATGCACGCCCCAACGTGCGCCGTGACCGCAGCGTGGTGCTGGGGCAGTCGTATGGCGGAGCCACAGCCATCACCGTGGCGTCGCGCCAAGTGGCGGGCGTGGTGGCTGCCGTCAACATTGCGGGTGGCGGAGGCGGCGACCCGAAGACGCATCCCGGCGTACCGTGTTCCGCCGATCTGCTGGAAGACCTGTTCGCCAGCTACGGCCCCGGTGCCCGCATGCCCACCCTGTGGGTCTACACCGAGAACGACCAGTACTTCGGCGCCGTGCACCCGCGCAACTGGTTCAAGGCCTTCCGTGCCGCGGGTGGCAACGGCGAGATGGTGCAATTCCCGCCGCACGGTGACGACGGCCACAGCCTGTTCACGCGCTTTCCCGCCGTGTGGCAGCCGGTGGTCGATGACTTCCTGCGCCGCCAGGGCTTCCCCATTCCGGAGTCGCCATGACCGATCCGACGACGAGCTTTCTCAACCTGCGCCGCGACGGCGTGGTGGCGCACGTCTCCCTGAACCGGCCCGACGTGCGCAACGCCTTCAACGAAGAGGTGATCGCTCAGCTGACCGGCGTGTTCAACGGCTTCGCGCAAGACGCATCGCTGCGCGCCGTGGTGCTGGGCGCCCACGGCAAGGCCTTCTGCGCTGGCGCCGACCTGTCGTGGATGCAGCGCATGGCCGGCTACACCTGGGAGCAGAACCACGCCGACGCCAAGGCCCTGGCCGACATGCTGTGGGCGATCTACCGCTGCCCGGTGCCGGTGATCGCGCGTGTGCAGGGCGACTGTTATG
The DNA here is from genome assembly GCA_043727255.1 of Rhizobacter sp. Taxonomy (GTDB): domain Bacteria; phylum Pseudomonadota; class Gammaproteobacteria; order Burkholderiales; family Burkholderiaceae_C; genus Rhizobacter. Next base: position 6,569 of record JAYSYW010000344.1, read on the forward strand.
GCGGTGGCGTGGGTTTGGTGGCCGCCTGCGACGTGGTGGTGGCCAGCGACGTGGCGGGCTTTTGCCTGAGCGAAGCCAAGCTCGGCCTGATGCCGGGCACCGTGGCCCCTTACGTCATTCGAGCCATCGGCGAACAGGCCG